>NZ_JASMRZ010000025.1 GCF_030462475.1 Variovorax sp. CAN15 | reverse complement strand
ATCCGCTTCAACCTCTCCGCCGCCGAGCGCCGCGTGGCGACGCTGCCCGGCCGCCGCTCGGTCAAGAAGGACGCGCAGGCCGGCTGGCTGCTCAAGGCCATCACCTGCATCGACCTGACCACGCTCAGCGGCGACGACACCGCCGAGCGCGTGAAGCGGCTCTGCGCCAAGGCCGCGATGCCGGTTCGCCCCGACCTGCTGGCCGCGCTGGGCTTCGCCGACCGCAAGCTGCACACCGGCGCGGTGTGCGTCTATCACCGCTTCGTGTCGACGGC
The DNA here is from genome assembly GCF_030462475.1 of Variovorax sp. CAN15. Lineage (GTDB taxonomy): Bacteria > Pseudomonadota > Gammaproteobacteria > Burkholderiales > Burkholderiaceae_C > Variovorax. Next base: position 70,447 of record NZ_JASMRZ010000025.1, on the reverse strand, counting down.
GGTCGAGGCGCTGGCGGGCACCGGCATTCCGGTGGCGGCGGTGTCCACGGGCTTTCCGGCGGGGCTGATCCCGCACGAGCTGAAGCTCAAGGAGATCGAGGCCTCGGTGCGCGACGGCGCCTCGGAGATCGACATCGTCATCACCCGCGAGCACGTGCTTGCCGGCCATTGGAAGAAGCTCTACGACGAAATGCTCGACTTCCGCCGCGCGGCGGGCGAGGCGCATGTGAAGGCGATCCTCGCGACGGGCGAGCTCAAGACGCTGCGCAACGTCGCGAAGGCGTCGATGGTCTGCATGATGGCCGGCGCCGACTTCATCAAGACTTCCACCGGCAAGGAGGGCGTGAACGCCACGCCGCTGGTCACGCTCGCAATGCTGCGGATGATCCGCCAGTACGAGGCCCGCACCGGCCTGCGCGTGGGCTACAAGCCCGCGGGCGGCGTCTCCACTGCGAAGACCGCACTCGACTACCAGGTGCTCATGAAGGAAGAGTTGGGCCGCGACTGGCTCGAGCCCGACCTGTTCCGCATCGGCGCCTCCACGCTGCTGGCCGACATCGAGCGCCAGCTGGAGCACCACGTCACCGGCCGCTACTCGGCCTACAACCGCCACCCGATCGGATGAGCCCGATGAGCAACAACAACAGCGGCAGCAGCGTCGCACGTTATTTCGACACCATGGACTACGGCCCCGCGCCCGAGAGCGACACCGACGCGCGCGAATGGCTCGCGCGCCACGCCGAGGGCTTCGGCCATTTCATCGACGGGCGCTTCACGCCTGCTTCCGAGGGCGCGCATTTCGACACGGCCGAGCCGGCCACCGGCCAGCGCCTCGCACGCATCGCCCAGGGCTCGGCGAAGGACGTCGACGCCGCCGTGGCGGCAGCGCGCGCCGCGCAGCCCGGCTGGCATGCGCTCGGCGGCCACGGCCGCGCGCGGCACCTCTATGCGCTCGCCCGCATGGTGCAGCGCCACGCACGCCTGCTCGCGGTTGTCGAGGCGCTGGACAACGGCAAGCCGATCCGCGAGACGCGCGACCTCGACGTGCCGCTGGCCGCGCGCCACTTCTATCACCACGCCGGCTGGGCGCAGCTGCAGGAGCGCGAGTTCGCCGACCAGGTGCCGCTGGGCGTGGTCGGCCAGATCATTCCGTGGAACTTCCCGCTGCTGATGCTCGCGTGGAAGATCGCGCCCGCGCTCGCGCTGGGCAACACCGTGGTGCTGAAGCCCGCCGAGTTCACGCCGCTGAGCGCTTTGCTCTTCGCCGAGCTCGCGGCGCAGGCGGGCCTGCCGCGCGGCGTGCTCAACGTGGTGACGGGCGACGGTGCCACGGGCGCGGCGCTGGTCGCGCACGAGGGCGTGGACAAGATCGCGTTCACCGGCTCGACCGAAGTGGGGCGACTGATCCGCACCGCGACGGCGGGCACGGGCAAGTCGCTCACGCTGGAGCTGGGCGGCAAGTCGCCTTTCATCGTGTTCGACGACGCGGACATCGACGCCGCCGTCGAAGGCGTGGTCGACGCGATCTGGTTCAACCAGGGCCAGGTGTGCTGCGCCGGCTCGCGGCTGCTGCTGCAGGAAGGCGTTGCCGACGATTTCATCGCGCGGCTCAAGTGCCGCATGCAGACCCTGCGCGTGGGCCCGCCGCTGGACAAGGCGATCGACATGGGCAGCCTGATCGACCCCACGCAGCTCGAGCGCGTGCGCTCGCTCGTGGCCACCGGCGTGCGCGAAGGCGCGAGCTGCTACCAGGCGCCGGGCGCGCTGCCGCCGGGCGGCAATTTCTTTCCGCCGACGCTGCTGACAGGCGTGCAACCGGCATCCACCGTCGCGACCGAGGAGATCTTCGGCCCGGTGCTGGTGACGATGACATTCCGCACGCCCGACGAAGCCGTCGTGCTGGCCAACAACACGCGCTACGGCCTCGCCGCCAGCGTGTGGAGCGAGACCATCGGCCTCGCGCTGGGCATCGCGCCGCAGCTGCAGGCGGGCGTGGTGTGGGTCAACGCGACCAACCTGTTCGACGCGGGTGTGGGCTTCGGCGGGTACCGCGAATCGGGCTATGGCCGCGAGGGCGGAAGAGAGGGCTGCTACGAGTACCTGAAGCCGCGTGCGTGGGCGCAGCGCAAGCCGCGTCCTGATGCCGTGGCTGCCGCGGCTGTGGCGGCTGTGGCGGCTGTGGCGGCGAACGAGGCTGCTGACACGAAGAGCGAGTCTGCGCTCGCGCTGCCCGCCATCGACCGCACCGCCAAGCTCTTCATCGGCGGCAAGCAGGTGCGCCCGGATGGCGAGCTTTCTCGTTCCGTCTTCGCCGCCAACGGGCAGGCTGCCGGAGAGGTGGGCGTGGGCAACCGCAAGGACATCCGCAACGCCGTCGCCGCCGCGCGCGCGGCGGCGGGCTGGTCGAGCGCGACGCCGCATCGCCGCGCGCAGGCGCTGTATTACCTTGCCGAGAACCTCTCGGCCCGCGCCGGCGAGTTCACGGCGCGCATCTCCAGCCTGACCGGCGTTGCCGCAAAGGCCGCGCAGGCCGAGGTCGACGCATCGGTGAGCCGCCTGTTCGCCTACGGCGCCTGGGCCGACAAGTACGAGGGTACGGTGCATGTGCCGCCGCTGCGCGGCGTGGCTTTGGCCACGGTCGAGGCGATCGGCGTGGTGGGCGTCGTGTGCCCGGATGAAGCGCCGCTGCTGTCCTTCGTGAGCCTGCTCGCGCCGCTCATGGCCATGGGCAACCGCACGGTGATCGTGCCCGGCGAGAAGCACGCGCTGGTCGCCACCGACTTCTACCAGGTGCTCGACACCTCCGACCTGCCGGCCGGAGTAATCAACCTCGTGACCGGCCCGGCCGCGAGCCTGGCGCGCACGCTGGCGGAGCACGACGACGTCGACGCGCTCTGGGTCTTCGGCGCGAAGGAGCTGTCGCGCGATGCCGAGCGGCTGTCGGTCGGCAACCTCAAGCGCACGCTGGTCGACCACGGCCTGGCCACCGACTGGCACGACGCGGCCTCCGCCGAGGGGGCCGTGTTCCTGCGTCATGCCACGCAGGTCAAGAACATCTGGATTCCGTATGGCGAATGAGTGCGCCAGTGTTGTTCGCATCATCAAACCAAGGGAAATCCCCGAATAGAAAACGTTTGCGCAAACGTTTTCTTTCTCTAGGATCGCAGTCGCGAAAGCCGTTCATTTCGAGGAGACAGACCGCATGCTGAAGTCCATCCATCCGCTGCTCAACGCAGACGTGCTCCACGCCCTGCGCGCCATGGGCCATGGCGACGAGCTGGTGCTGTGCGACGCCAACTTCCCGGCCGACTCGGTCGCCCGCCAGACCTCGCTGGGCCGGCTGCTGCGCATCGACGGCGTGGGCACCACCGAGGCGGCGCGCGCCATTCTTTCAGTGCTGCCGCTGGACAACGCGGTGGAAGATCCGGCGCGGCGCATGGAGATCATGGGCGCGCCCGATGAGATTCCGCCCGTGCAGCAGGAAATGCAGCGCGAGATCGACGCGGCCGAAGGGCGCCCGCGGCCGATGGGCTCCATCGAGCGCTTCGCCTTCTACGAAGCGGCGCGCCGCGCCTACTGCGTGATCGCCACCGGCGAGCGCCGCTTCTACGGCTGCTTCGTCTTCAAGAAGGGCGTGATCGCCCCCGAGGCCTGATCGAGATGACAGCTGTTTCCCTGCATCAGCAGCAGCACGGAGTCGCCGTGCTCGGCATCTTCGTGGCCGACCTCGCCTTCCGCGCTGCCGATCTTCCGGGCGTGGGCCAGACCATCGCCGGCTCCGGCTTCGCCATGGGGCCGGGCGGCAAGGGCTCGAACCAGTCGGTGGCGGCGGCGCGCGCGGGTGCGCAGGTCACCTTCATCTCCAAGCTCGGGCAGGACGCCTTCGGCGCGAATGCGCTCGCACTGTGGGCGCAGGAAGGCATCACACCGCGCGTGCCGCAGGTGACGACGCAGCCGACCGGCGCGGCCTTCATCTACGTGCACGAGGTCACGGGCGCCAACGCCATCATCGTGGTGCCCGGCGCGGCGGCGCTGATCGACTCTGCGGACGTCGATGCCGCTGCCGATGCCATCCGCGGTGCGCGCGTGTTCGTCACGCAGCTGGAGCAGCCCGCGGGCGCCGCGCAGCGCGGCCTGGAGCTCGCACGCGCCGCCGGCACGGTGACGGTGTTCAACCCCGCGCCCGCATTGCCCTTCGACGATGCCGTGTACCCGCTGTGCGACTACATCACGCCCAACGAGCATGAAGCTGCGGCGCTGAGCGGCATCACCGTCGAGACCGTTGAGGACGCACGCCGCGCGGGCGACTTCTTCCTCTCCAAGGGCGTTGGCTGCGCGCTCATCACGCTGGGCGACAAGGGCGCGCTGCTGCACAGCGCAAACGAGTCGGTGCACCTGCCCGTGTTCAATGCCGGCGCGGTGAAGGAAACGGCCGGCGCGGGCGATGCCTTCAACGGCGGCTTCGCGGCCGCGCTGGCCGAAGGCGCATCGCCATTGGAGGCCGCGCGCTTCGGCTCGGCCGTGGCGGCCATCTCGGTCACGCGCGCGGGCACCGCGCCTTCGATGCCCACGCGCGCCGAGGTCGATGCGCTGCTGAACCGCGCGGCGGCCTGAGACGCGAGCCGCAAAGGAGCTTTCCGTGAAATTCAGGTTTTCAGACCGCGAGCTCAACTTCCTGGTCGGCATCAACGTCGCGATCCTCGTGGCCGCCACGGTGCTTTCGAAGGGCGACTTCCTCGACGTCTACAACTTCCAGTCGATGGGCGGCCAGTTGCCCGAGCTCGGCCTGCTGGCCATGGGCGTGGCGCTGTCGATGATCTCCGGCAACGGCGGCATCGACCTCTCCGGCGTGGCGCTGGCCAACCTCTCGGGCGTGGTGGCCGCCACGCTGGCGCCGATGCTGGTGCAGGCCGATGCCTCGCCCTGGCTCTACACCGGCGCCTTCACGGTCATCGCGCTGGCGGTGGGGCTGGCTGGCGGGCTGCTCAACGGCGTGCTGATCGCCCGCGCGGGCCTCACGCCCATTCTCTGCACGCTGGGCACGCAGCTGCTCTACACCGGCCTGGCGGTGGTGCTCACCGGCGGCTCGAGCCTGCGCGTGGGCAACGCGGAGCCGCTCTCCGCCATCGGCAACGAGAACGTGCTGGGCGTGCCCATTCCGTTCGCGATCTTCGTCGTGATGCTGCTGGCCGTGGGCTGGCTGCTCAAGCAGAGCCCGTTCGGCATCCGGCTCTTCCTGCTGGGCACGAATGCCAAGGCGGCGCGCTACGCGGGCATTCCGCAGGGCCGCATGCTGATTGCCACCTACGCGCTGTGCGGCGTGCTGGCGGCGGTGGCGGGCGTGATCATCGCGGGCCGCACGGCCAGCGTGAAGTCGGACTACGGCAACTCCTACCTGCTGATCGCCATCCTCATCACCGTGATGGCGGGCGTGCGGCCGCAGGGCGGCTACGGGCGCATGGTGTGCCTGTTCTTCTCGGCCGTGGCGCTGCAGCTGCTGTCGAGCACCTTCAACCTGCTGGGCATTTCCAACTTCTTCCGCGATTGCGCCTGGGGTCTGCTGCTGCTGTTCTTCCTTGCATCGGCGCGCCTGAGCCTGGGCGACCTGCGCAGCTTCATCTCCGTTTCGCGCACCAGCGCACCGCCGCATCAGCCCCCTCCTGGCGCGACGCACAGAACCACCGAGGGCTAGGAGACAAACGAACATGCTGAAGAAAACCAAGATCGCCTGCACCGTGCTGGCACTGGGCACCGTGGCCTTCGCCTCGGCGCTGCATGCGCAGGGCAAGCCGCAGGACATCGTCACCGTGGTGAAGATCACCGGCATCAGCTGGTTCAACCGCATGGAAGTGGGCGTGAAGGAGTTCGGCAGCAGCACGCCGGGCGTGACCACGCGCCAGATCGGCCCGGCCCAGTCCGACGCCGCGCAGCAGCAGCGCCTGGTGGAAGACCTGGTGGCCAAGAAGGTCGACGCGATCGCGGTGGTGTCGATGGACCCGCCCACGCTGGAGCCGGTGCTCAAGCGCGCGATGGAGCGCGGCATCAAGGTCGTCACGCACGAGGCCGACAACCAGAAGAACACGATGGTCGACATCGAGGCCTTCGACAACACGGCCTACGGCGCGCGCATCAACGAACGCCTTGCCGCCTGTATGGGCCAGCAGGGCAAGTGGACCTCGCTGGTCGGCTCGCTGGGCAGCCAGTCGCAGGTGCAGTGGGCCGACGGCGGCGCGGCCAACGCGAAGAAGTACCCCAAGATGCAGCTGGTCGACGCCAAGAACGAATCGCTCAACGACGCCGAGAAGGCCTACGGCAAGGCCAAGGAAATGCTGCGCAAGCACCCGGACCTGAAGGGCTTCCAGGGCTCGTCGTCGCTGGATGTGCTGGGCATCGGCCGCGCGGTGGAAGAAGCCGGCCTGGCGGGCAAGATCTGCGTCTTCGGCACCGGCCTGCCGAGCGAGGCGGCCAAGTTCCTCGAGTCGGGCGCGGTCGGCGGCATCGCCTTCTGGGACCCGAAGGACGCCGGCATCGTCATGAACAAGGCGGCCAAGATGCTGCTCGACGGCAAGACCATCACCGACGGCACCGACATGGGCGTGCCGGGCTACAACAAGGTTTCGGTGAAGAAGGGGCCGGGCGTGGGCATCATCGTCACGGGCCAGGCCTGGGTCGAGGTGGACAAGCAGAACTACAAGAAGTATTCGTTCTGACGCGACTGCAGCCATGACCCTGACCGCGCCTTCCACGCAAGCAAGCCCAAGCCCGGCCGGCGCACCGGCTGGGCGCCGGGTGTTCCTCGAAGTGCAGGACGTGCACAAGCGCTTCGCGGGCGTGCACGCGCTGCGCGGCATCGACCTGCGCATCGAGGCCGGCGAGATCTACCACCTGCTCGGCGAGAACGGCTGCGGCAAGAGCACGCTGATCAAGATCATCTCGGGCGCGCAGCCGCCGAGCCAGGGGCGCATCGTGATCGACGGGCAGCCGTACGACTCGCTGTCGCCGCTGCAGGCGCTCAGCCTCGGCATCGAGACGGTCTACCAGGACCTGTCGCTGCTGCCGAACATGAGCGTGGCCGAGAACGTCGCGCTCAGCGAGCAGCTCGTCGCCACCGGCGGCCGGCTGGCGCGCCGCTTCGACCGCAAGGTGCTGGCGGCCACGGCCGCGCGGGCGCTGGAGGCGGTGAAGCTGCCGACCGACGCGGCCTTCCTCGCGCGGCGGGTGGACGAGATGCCCATCGCCACGCGGCAGCTCGTCGCCATCGCGCGCGCGGTGGCCACCCGCGCGCGCATGGTCATCATGGACGAGCCCACCACCTCGCTCACGCAGAAGGAGGTGGACAACCTCGTGCACGTGGTGGAGGTGCTGCGCGGGCAGGGCGTGGCCGTGCTCTTCGTGAGCCACAAGCTCGACGAGTGCATGGCCATGGGCGGCCAGGCCATCGTGTTCCGCGACGGCACGAAGGTGGCGCAGGGCCCGATCCGCGACTTCACCAAGGCCGAGATCGCGCACTGGATGACCGGCAAGCACCTCGACGGCGAGCGCTATCGCCACGGCACGCACGGCGGCGACGAGCTGCTGAAGGTGGAATCGCTGGGCCGTGGTGCGCAGTTCAGCGACGTGAGCTTCACGCTGCGCAAGGGCGAGATCCTCGGCGTGACCGGGCTGCTCGACTCCGGCCGCAACGAGCTCGCGCTGGCGCTGGCCGGCGTGCAGGCCGCCGACCGGGGGCGCGTGCTGCTCGACGCGAAGGAGATCGCGCTGAAGACGCCCACCGACGGCATCCGCCAGGGCATCGGCTACGTGCCCGAAGACCGGCTGAGCGAGGGCCTGTTCCTCGACAAGCCGATCCGCGACAACATCGTGACCGCGGTGCTCAACCGCCTGCGCGGGCGCTTCGGCGCGCTCGACACGGCCCAGTGCCAGGCGCTGGCCGAGCGCACCGTGGCTGACCTGCAGATCGCCACCCCCGACGTCGACAGGCCGGTGCAGTCGCTCTCGGGCGGCAACCAGCAGCGCGTGCTCATCGGGCGCTGGCTGGCCATCGGGCCGCGCGTGCTGATATTGCACGGCCCGACCGTTGGCGTGGACGTGGGCTCCAAGGACACCATCTACCGCATCGTGCAGCGGCTGGCCGAGCAGGGCCTGGGCGTGATCCTGGTGAGCGACGACCTGCAGGAGCTGCTGCAGAACTGCGACCGCATCCTGCTGATGCGCAAGGGCCGCATCGCCAACGACTTCGACGCGCAGGGGCTCGCCGAGAGCGACCTCTACCACGCGCTGGTTTCCGACACACCTTCCCCCGCATTCTCATGACGGCTTCCACCATGCAAGCGCAGTCCGCGCCCGCAACTTCGCAGCCGGCCGCATCCGTGCCCGGGACGCGGCTCTCGCTGCGCGGCTGGCTCGCGCAGCGCCCCTCGGTCTTTACGCTCGCACTGATCGTGCTGGCCAGCCTGGCCGTGGGCGCGATCAACCCGAGCTTCTTCCAGCTGCCGGTGCTGTTCGACATCGTTCGCGCCTGCACGGTGCTGGGCCTGTTCGCGCTGGGCGTGCTGATCGTGCTGGCGGCCGGCGGCATCGACGTGTCGTTCGCGGCCATCGCCGCGCTCACCATGTACAGCATCACCAAGCTGGTGCTGAACTACTTTCCGGAAGCGCCCATCGCGCTGCTGCTGGTTGCCGGCGCGGCGAGCGGTGCGCTGCTGGGCGTGATCAACGGGCTGCTGGTGCACTGGCTCAAGGCGCCTTCGCTGATCGTGACCATCGGCACCCAGTACCTGTACCGGGGCATCCTGCTGACCTTCGTGGGCACCGTGTTCTTCATGAACGTACCCGCGCCGATGGATGCCTTCGGCAAGCTGGCGCTGTGGCGCTTCGACACGCCGCAGGGCCTGCACGTGGTGCTGCCCGCGACCGTGCTGGTGCTGGTGTTCGCGGCGGTGCTGACATGGTGGTTGCTGAACCGCACGCTGATCGGCCGCGCGGTGTACGCCATCGGCGGCAGCCTCGCGATCGCGGAGCGGCTGGGCTACAACCTGCGCACGGTGCACGTCTTCGTGTTCGCATACGCGGGGTTCCTGTCGGGGCTGGCGGGCATCGTGCATGTGTCGAGCACGCGGCTGGCGAACCCCTTCGACCTGGTGGGCAACGAGCTGGACGTGATCGCCGCCGTGATCCTGGGCGGCGCGCGCATCACCGGCGGCAGCGGCACCGTGGGCGGCACGCTGCTGGGCGTGGTGCTGGTCACGCTGATCAACAACGTGCTGATCCTGGCCGGGGTGCCCAGCACCTGGCAGAAGGTGATCATCGGGGCGTTCATCCTGGTGGCGGGCGGCTTCTTCGCGATGCGCAGGCAGGACTGAGACTGGCGGCGCAGGTTTTCTCGGAATTTGGCCGATTGAAGAAGAAAATCGCATTTTTTCGCCGCATAGAGGAGGATTTTTCTCCAAACAAGGGTCTGCGCTAGTGCATTGAAGAAGCACTTCCCTGGAGGGCGGCAGAACAATTCCGGGCATGAATGCCCCACTCAATGCCACCGCGATAAGACGGCCCGGCTACCAACTCTCCGACAACATCTGGGCCGAGTCCGGCTCGGTTTTCCTGACCGGCACGCAGGCGCTGATCCGCGTGCTCGTGATGCAGGGCCGGCGCGATGCGCAGCGCGGCCTGCATACCCAGGGCTTCGTCAGCGGCTATCGCGGCTCGCCGCTGGGCATGGTCGACCAGGCGATCTGGAAGGCCGGCGAGCGCTTCAAGCAGACCGGCATCCGCTTCGTGCCTGCCGTGAACGAGGAACTTGCGGCCACGCAGGTGCTGGGCACCCAGCGTGTGGAATCGGACCCCGAGCGCACCGTCGATGGCGTGTTCGCCATGTGGTACGGCAAGGGCCCGGGCGTCGACCGCGCGGGTGACGCGCTCAAGCACGGCAACGCGTACGGCTCCTCGCCGCATGGCGGCGTGCTGGTGGTGGCGGGCGACGACCACGGCTGCGTGTCGTCGTCGATGCCGCACCAGAGCGACCACGCCTTCATGGCATGGCGCATGCCCATCGTGCAGCCCTCCAGCGTGGCCGAGTACCTGGAGTTCGGGCTGTACGGCTACGAGCTCTCGCGCTACTCGGGCGCGTGGGTCGGCATGGCGGCGCTGTCGGAAGTGGTTGAAAGCGCGGGCACCGTCGACCTCGACGCGATCAACGCCCGCGTCGACGCATGGGAAGACGCCGGCGCGGTGAGCGCCGCCACCGGCCACCGCCCGCCGCCCGACGGCCTGCACTACCGCTGGCCCGACCTGCCTTCGCTGCGCATCGAGTCGCGCCTCGAAGACAAGCTCGCGGCCGTGGCCGCATTCACCAGGCGCAACAGCATCGACCGTCACGTGATCGTGAGCGAGCACGCCAAGGTGGGCATCGTCACCTGCGGCAAGGCGCACCACGACCTGATGGAAGTGCTGCGCCGGCTCGAGCTTTCGCCCGAGCAGCTGGCCCGTGCGGGCGTGCGGCTCTACAAGATCGGCCTGAGCTTTCCGGTGGAGCAGACGCGCATCAAGGCCTTTGCACAGGGGCTGGAAGAGATCCTCATCGTCGAGGAGAAGGGCGCGGTGGTCGAGACGCAGCTGCGCGACATCTTCTACAACGCGCCCGCCGACGCGCGCCCCGTTCTCGTGGGCAAGCACGACCGCGAAGGCCAGCCGCTGGTGTCGGCGCTGGGCGAGTTGCGGCCCTCGCGGCTCATCGAGCTGGTGGCGCACTGGCTGGCCGCGCACTTCCCCGAGAACCACGACCTGGGCGACCACCTGCGGCACGTGCGCGACTTCACGCCGCCCGAGCTGCTGGCCAATGCGAGCGACGCGGTCAAGCGCCTGCCGTACTTCTGCGCCGGCTGCCCGCACAACACCAGCACCAAGGTGCCCGAGGGCTCGACCGCGCGCGCCGGCATCGGCTGCCACTTCATGGCGAACTGGATGGACCGCAGCACCGCAGGGCTGATCCAGATGGGCGGGGAGGGCGTGGACTGGATCTCGCACGCCATGTTCACCAAGACGCCGCACGTGTTCCAGAACCTGGGCGACGGCACCTACTACCACTCGGGCTACCTCGCGATCCGCCAGGCCGTGGCGGCCAAGGCCACGCTCACCTACAAGATCCTCTTCAACGACGCAGTGGCGATGACCGGCGGGCAGCCGGTCGATGGCGTCATCAGCGTGGACGCCATCGCGCGGCAGGTGGAGTCGGAAGGCGTGAGCAAGGTGGTGGTGGTGAGCGACGCCATCGGCAAGTACGACGCCATCAAGAACCGCTTTCCGCATGGCACCGAGTTCCACGACCGCGCCGCGCTCGACGATGTGCAGCGCCGCCTGCGCGAGATGGCGGGCGTGACCGTGCTCATCTACGAACAGACCTGCGCCGCCGAGAAGCGCCGCCGGCGCAAGAAGGGCGAACTCGCCGATCCGCCGAAGCGCCTCTTCATCAACGAGGCCGTGTGCGAAGGCTGCGGCGACTGCGCCGTGCAGAGCAACTGCGTGGCCGTGCTGCCGCACGAGACGCCGATGGGCCGCAAGCGCAAGATCGACCAGACCAGCTGCAACAAGGACTACTCCTGCGCCAAGGGCTTCTGCCCCAGCTTCGTGGGCGTGACGGGCGGCAAGCTGCGCCGCAAGAGCGGCGCGCTCGCGGCCGGGCGCAATGCCTTCCTGCACCGCGTGGCCGCGCTGCCGTATCCGGTGGAGCACGCCTGGACCGCCCCGTACGACCTGCTCGTGACCGGCGTGGGCGGCACCGGCGTGGTGACCGTGGGCGCGGTGATCGCGATGGCCGCGCACCTCGAAGGCAAGGCCGCGAGCGTGCTCGACTTCATGGGCTTCGCGCAGAAGGGCGGCTCGGTGCTGAGCTTCGTGCGCCTGGCCGACTCGCGCGATCGCCTGCACCAGGTACGCATCGACACGCAGCAGGCCGACGCCATCCTCGCCTGCGACGTGGTGGTGGGCGCATCGGCCGACGCGCTGCAGACCGTGCGGCACGGGCGCACGCGCGTGCTCGCGAACGTGCACGAGATTCCGGTGGCCGAGTCGCTGCGCAACCCCGATGCGGACCTGCACGTCGACCTGCTGCTGGAGAAGATGCGCTTCGTCGCCGGCGAAGAGCAGGTCGAGACTTTCGACGCGCAGAGCCTGGCGGAAGAGTTCCTCGGCGACACGCTGGCCGCCAACATTGTCGCGGCCGGCTATGCGTGGCAGCGCGGGCTGGTGCCGCTGAGCCTGGAGGCGCTGATGCACGCGATCGAACTCAACGGCGTGGCGGTGGCCGCGAACCAGTCGGCCTTCTCGCTGGGACGGCTCGCGGCCGGCAACCCCGAGGCGCTCGATGCGCTGCGTGCGGCGCCCGCCGATGCGCAGGCTTCTTCCGTCGACGAGCGACCACTCGACGTGCTGATCGCCGAGGCGCGCCGGCATCTCACGGGCTACCAGAACGCCGCATGGGCGGACCGCTTCGAGGCGCGCATCCGCAGCCTTCGCGAGCGCGAGGCTGCACTGCAAGGCGGCGATGCCAGCCTGCCCTTCACGCGCAATGCGGCACGCAGCCTGCTGAAGCTCATGAGCTACAAGGACGAGTACGAAGTGGCGCGGCTCTACACCGACGGCGCCTTCCTGCAGAAGCTCAACGAGCAGTTCGAAGGCGATCTGAAGCTTGAATTCCACATGGCTCCGCCGGTGCTCTCGCGTGGCGCGCACGGGAAGGCTCCCGCCAAGATCCGCATCGGAAGCTGGATGCTGCCCGCGATGCGCTGGCTGGCGCATGGCAAGCGGCTGCGCGGAACGGCGTTCGACCCCTTCGGCCGCACCGGCGAGCGGCGCATGGAGCGCGAGCTGATCGCGCACTTCGATGGCTTGCTCGAGGCCATGTCGGGTGAACTCTCGGTGGGCAACCAGGCGACGGCCGCGCGCATCGCGGCGCTGCCGCTGTCGATCCGCGGCTTCGGCCACGTCAAGCTCGCGAACTTCGAAGCTGCGAAGCTGCAGGAGGCGGAGCTGCTGCATCGCTTCTCGCCGACGCGCTACCCGAAGCCGGAGCGGGCGCCCTCCGCGGGGCAGATCAGGGGCATCGCGATCGTGGCCGGTGCGCGCTGAGCCCCGGGCTCAGCCCACCGCCTTGATGAGCTTGTCGCGCCCCGCCTTCGCGAGCATGGAGGCGACGGCGCACGAGGCGAGCCGGGCCGGTTCGGAGTCGGCGCGGCTCGTGAGGATCACCGGCACCTTCGTGCCCAGCACGATGCCCGCCGCATAGGCTCCGCCGAGGAAGGTCAGGCTCTTCGCGAGCATGTTGCCGGCGTCGAGGTCGGGCACGATGAGCACGTTGGCGCGGCCGGCCACCGGCGAGACGATTCCCTTGATGCGAGCGGCCTCGGCGTCGATGGCGTTGTCCATGGCCAGCGGGCCGTCGAGCACCGCACCGGTGATCTGGCCGCGATCGGCCATCTTGCACAGCACCGCGGCGTCGAGCGTGGAGGGCACCTTGGCGTTGACCGTCTCCGTCGCGGAAAGAATCGCCACGCGCACCGCCGGCATGTGCAGCGCGTGCGCAAGGTCGATCGCGTTCTGCACGATGTCGGCCTTCTCCTCCAGCGTGGGTGCGATGTTGATGGCCGCGTCGGAAATGATCAGCGGCTGCGCATGGCCCGGGATGTCCATCACGAAGCAATGGCTGATGCGCCGCGAGGTGCGCAGCCCGCCTTCGCGGCGCACCACGGCACCCATGAGCTCGTCGGTGTGGAGGCTTCCCTTCATGAGTGCATCGACCTCGCCGCGCAGCGCCATGGCCACGGCCGTATCGGCGGCGGCATGGCTGTGAGGTGCGTCGACGATCGCGATCCTGGAGAGATCGATGCCGGCCTCTTGCGCGGCTGCCTCGATCTTCGCGCGCGGGCCCACGAGCGTCGGCACGATCAGGCCCAGCGACGCCGATGCCAGCGCGGCTTCCAGAGAGGCCGCGTTGGCGGGGTGCACCACCGCGACTCGCAGCGAGGGCAGGCCGCGCGCGGCGGCGATCAGGCGGTCGTAGTGCGGGTGGGCAGCGGGTGTGGACGACGCCATGCGGGCTCCTGGATGGATGGGACGGTATGTGGGGACGATGCGCCCGCAACAGTACAGGATGTGATCCCGGGAACCAAACGCCGGCTTTGGTAGTTCTTTTTGCGCATGCCGTTCGGCACTGGTTGCGCACGAACCCCTCGATTAATGTTCGTGTGCTGAAGCGTTGTGCTTCGGAAAAAGGCCACCGTCGCTGTGTCACCAGCGCCGGCCGGGCCTTCCGATTCGTTGCCGTCCTCCTGCCGGGAGGGCGGCTGGTTCCAATGTGCCCCCGGGCGGGCACGCAATTTCGAGGGAGTTGATTTCATGGCAGTAGACATGTTCATGCGCGTCGAAGGCGCGAACGGCGAATCGAAGGATTCGAACCACAAGGAGTGGACCGACATCAAGTCGTTCGCATGGGGCGCCACGCAGCCCGGCAACATGGTCAGCGGCGGTGGCGGCGGGGTTGGCAAGGCCAGCTTCAACGACCTGCAGGTTCTGGCGCGCATCGACAAGGCGGCGCCTTCGGTGATGAAGAACTGCGCCAGCGGCAAGCACCTGAGCAAGGTGGAAGTGTCGGTGTGCAAGGCCGGCGGCTCGCAGATCGAGTACACGCGCGTCACGCTCGAGGAAGTGCTGGTGACCTCGGTGCAGTACACGGCCGAGCAGGGCTCCGACGCCGTGTTCGTGCAGTACTCGTTCCAGGCTGCCAAGGTGAAGCAGCAGTACTGGGAACAGACCGACAAGGGCGGCAAGGGCGCCGAGACGGTCCTGGGCTGGAACATCAAGGAAAACAAGGAGGCCTGAACTCCCTTTGCCCGGCGCGGCGTGCCGCTCGCGCGGCCCGCGCCGGGTTCATTGACCAGGGAGCTTTCCAGGAATGACCCGCAGTTTCATCGCCCACAGCGCGCTGGGCGAGCGCCTGAAGTTCCGCTCGATGACGGGGCAGGAGCGCATTTCCGCGCTGTTCGAGCACCGCGTCCGGCTCATCAGCGACATGCCCAACATCCAGCCCCGGAGCATGCTGGGCGAGGACATGAGCATCGAGGTGAACCTCGCCACCGAACTCGGCGGCGCCGGCAGCCGCTTCCTGAGCGGGCAGGTCACGCGCTTCGCCTACATCGGCAAGGACGACGGCGACATGTGCGTGTACGAGGCCACGCTGCGCCCCTGGCTGTGGTACGCCACCCGCCGCTCTGATTTCAGGATATTCCAGTTCAAGACCGCCCCGCAGATCCTGCAGGAGGTGCTCGCGCCCTACGGCTTCGCCATCGACGCGCGGCTGAGCGGCAGCTACCGCACCTGGGACTACTGCGTGCAGTACTCGGAGAGCGACTTCAACTTCGCCAGCCGGCTCATGGAGCAGGAGGGCATCTACTACTTCTTCTCGCATGCGCAGGGCAGCCATCAGCTGGTGCTGTGCGACGGTGCCGATTCGCACACCGACCTGCCCGCCGGTCCGGCGAGGGTGCCCTATCACGCGGGCGTGCTCGCGGCGCAGATCCTCGAGCAGGACTTCATCGACAGCTGGAGCCATTCGGAGGACATCGCATCGGGCAACTTCGCGGCCGACGACTACGACTTCAGGAAGCCGAACGCCGAGATAGACACCGTGCGCCAGCAGCCGGCCGGCCACAGCCGCGACAGCTTCGAGATCTACGACTGGCCCGGCGGCTACACCGAGCTGGCCGACGGCGAGAACTACGCGCGCCTGCGGCTGGAGCAGCTCGCGGGGCGCCGCGAACTGGTGAGTGCCGAGGGCAACCTGCGCCACATGGCGCCCGGCTATCTCTTCGAACTGGCGCGCCACCCGAACGCGCAGGAGAACCGGCGCTACCTGATCGAGGCCGTGAGCTACGACTTCCAGGAGAACGCGCTGCGCGTGGTCGGCGCAGCGGACGCCGCCTACAGCGAGTCGACCAGCAGCACCAGCTACCGCCAGAGCTTCGAGGTGCTGCCCGACAGTGCGCCGTATCGCCCAGCGCGCGTCGCGCCGAAGCCGCGCACCACCGGGCCGCAGACCGCGGTGGTGGTCGGCCCGGCGGGGGAGGAGATCCACACTGACCAGTACGGCCGCATCAAGGTGCAGTTCCACTGGGACCGCTACGGCAAGCGCGACGAGAACTCCTCGTGCTGGATCCGCGTCTCACAGACCTGGGCCGGCAGCAACTACGGCGCGATGCACATCCCGCGCATCGGGCAGGAGGTGATCGTCGATTTCCTCAACGGCGACCCCGACCATCCGATCGTCACCGGCTGCGTCTACAACGCCGCGCAGATGCCACCGTGGGAGCTGCCGCGCCACAAGACCCAGACCGGCTTCCAGACCCACTGGAGCAAGGGCGGCGGCGGCAAGCACATGCTGCGCTTCGAGGACAGCCGCGGCACCGAGCACATCGAGCTCTCCACCGACCACGGCAACACCCACCTGCACATGGGCTATCTGATGAACCAGGGCTCGGGTGTGCAGCGCAGCTACGGCTTCGAGCTGCGCACCAACGAGTGGGGCTCCATCCGCGCCGACAAGGGCCTTCTGCTGACCACCTACACGCAGGACTTCGCGCAGAAGACCTCGCGCGACAACCCCGATGGCCACGAGCACATGGGCGCCACGCTGGCGCAGAGCAACGCGCTCATGCAGGCGGCGGGGCAGGCCGTGGCCGCGACGAAATCGCTCGTGAGCGCCATGGCCCAGGGCAAGAGCCAGACGCTCTCGGGGCTGGTGCAGGGCGTGCAGTCGCTCGGCGGCGTGTCGCAGGCCGTCGCCGCGCTGGCGGCCGGCGGATCGCCCGAGGCCGGCGTCTCGGACGACCCCGATCCGGCCATGGCCGACGCGCAGCAGATGCTCGACCTCTCACGCAAGATCGACAAGCCCGTGGTCTCCATCGTCAGCCCCGAGGGCCAGACGATGATCAGCCCCCGGCCCATCGTGGTGAGCTCGGGGCAGAGCGTGTCGATGCGCTCCGTCTCGGCGCTGACCTTGACCACAGGCGCCCAGCTCACGCAGCTCGCCGCCAAGGGCATGCTCACGCAGGTGAGCGAGGGCGGACAGATCAACGTGGTGTCCGACGGCGACATCGTCTCGCACGCCGGCGCGGGCGCGATCAACCTGGTGTCGAAGACCGATGCTTCCGTCACTTCCACCGCGGCCAACGCGAACCTCACCGGTCAGAAGTCGGTGGTGATCCAGGCGGCGGAGCAGGACGTGTTCGTCACCGCCAGGACGAGCATCTCGCTGATCTGCGGCAAGTCGTCGATAGTGCTGCTGGCGGATGGGACCGTGAAGATCAACGGCGTGAAGGGACTGGTCAACTTCACGGACAACCTGGACCAGCGGGGCGGGAAGATCTTCCTGAACTGCGATGCGCCCATCGGCAGCCAGGCCGAAGAAGCTGCGGCAGAGGAGGACGTGCCAGTGGCGCCCGCGGCCGCTGCCACGTCTGCGCAAGCCTCGGAGCATGCCCTGCCCGCGGCGTCGCCGCCGGGCTATGTGACCACCGGCCTCGGCAAGGGCGTCGATGCGATTGCGGCGCGGTCACCCACGTTGCAGCGGCAGCTCAAGTTCCTGCAGGACGACAGGTGGTCCATCAGCTACGGGCCTGCGGGCGGGGGCACCTATGCCAATACCAATTCGGGCATCAAGAAGATCGTGATCGACGGTGCCTATCAGAAAGACCCGTACAAGACCGCCGCGTCGCTGTCGCACGAGGTCGGGCACGCAATGTATTCGTACAGCTTCAAGCCCGATATTTCCTCGAAGGCCGCGTACGTCAACGGCATGCTCGGTTCCGAGGGCGAGGCTGCACTGAACCAGATTCAGGTGCGGCGCGAGGTCTGGCGCGCGGCCAAGGTCGACATCCTCAAGGGGGCCGACCCCGCGAACGTGGAAGCCTTCAACGATGCCTACAACATCTGGGCGAAGGGGGGCACCCGCGAGGCTGCGAGGGCTGCGGCCGGCAAGTACTACGGCACGCTCACCACATCGACCACCGGCGAGCAGTACACGCAGTACTACGGCAACGGCTATGACAAGAAATATGCCGGCAAGCACTGAACCATGAATTTACAAGCCACGACGACCATTACGCTCTGGCAGGCCATCGATGCGCTGGCGGCTCAGCTGCCGTTCTCCACGCAGAAGGTGGGCCGAACGTTGTCGACCACCTTGAGCGACACGCATGCCGAAGGCGGCGCCGTGTTCCAGTTCTTCGAGGGCACGCCGGTACGCCTTGCGGATGGCGCCGAGCTGGCGCGCATCGATCTGCGCATCAAGCGCGAAGACGCGAGCCGGGGCTTTCTGGTCCTGGAGCTGAAGGGGCGCTGTGTGCCGCTGGCCGAAGTGCGCCAGCACTATGCCGCGCTCGATATCACCGACGTGCCGCGCGGCCGTTCGCTCGACGAGGCGACCACCTTCACGGCCATGCCCGGCTGGGGCCGGCTGTCTTTCGGCTTCACCGAGCGCAACCCGGACTGCCTGGCCTTCGTGGCCTTCGACCCCGCATAGAACACCCCGCAAGAAAGCAACCCTGATGAAGTACCACATCCAGGAAGGCCGGTTCGACGTGCCCGACGACGGACGCATCGACCGCTCGATGAACGTGCTGGCCATGCCCGACGGCTCAGGCACCACGCTCATCGTGAGCCGCGACGCGCTGCGAACGCAGGAAACCCTGGCGCAGTTCGTCACGCGGCAGATGAACGACCTGACGCGCCAGGTGAGCCAGCTCAAGGAGGTGTCGCGCACCGACATCGCCGTGGGGCCGGCCATCGCGAGCCTGCACGCCATCGAGCTGGTGACGCAGTTCAAGCAGAACGGCCAGGCGCTGCATCAACGCCAGGCCGTGTTCCTGCTGCCGCAGGATCCGGGCGGCAGGAGCGTGCTGATCCTCACGGCCAGCAGCCCCGCGCCCTTCGATGCCGAGGCGATCGCGCTGTGGCGGCGCGTGCTCGAGAGCTTCCAGCCGAGGGCCTGAGGCGCCATGGCCGGCCAACCAGCTGCACGCCTGCACGACCCCATCGCCCACACCAACGCGCATGCGCGCTTCTGGGCCAAGTTCGCGGGCGGACTGATCGGCGGCATCGCCGTGGGCTTCGCGGTGGGCGTGGCAGCAGCGGCCGTGGTCGGCACCGGCGGGCTCGCCGGGCCGCTGGTGGCGGGCGCGGTGGTCGTGGGCGCGCGCATGGCCGGCGGCTACGTCGGCGCGAGCCTGGGCGAGTCGATCGCCGATGCGCTGGTGCCCGAGACGCTCACCGTGACCGGGATGATCACCAGCGGATCGTCGGACGTGTTCATCGGCGGCAAGGCCCTGGGCGCGGCGCGGGCCTCGCCCGACGCTCCCATGGACACGGTGAGTTGCAAGAACGACTCGCCGCAGATCCTTCTTGCCGAGGGCGCGCAGACCGTGTTCGTCAACATGGGCGTCGCCTCGCGAAAGGACGACCACACCGAGTGCGGCGCCAAGGTGAGCGACGGGGCGCCCACGGTCTTCATCGGCGGCCCGACCGCGCGCGTGCGCGATGTGGCCGACGAGGTGCCGCTCATCTCCAAGGTGCTGGTGACCATCTTCAACCTGGTCATGATCTACCGCGGCCTGCGCTGCCTGCCCAAGCTCGCGCGCCAGGGCAAGAACGCGCTGCCTTGCCTGATCGAAGGCGCGGTGGGGCTTGGTATGGGCATCCACGGCATGCTCAGCTCCTTCGGCAATCCGGTTCATGCGGCCACGGGCGGCAAGTTCCTGGGCGGCGAGAGCGAACTCGACTTCAGCTTGCCGGGGCCGCTGCCCATCGCATGGCAGCGTTTCTACAGCAGCCACGACCTGCGCCACGACGGCGCGCTGGGGCAGGGCTGGAGCCTGCCCTATGCGATGGAACTGCGGCTGGGCAACGACGAAGCCGGTCAGCCCGCCGTCACACTCATCGACGAGCAGGGCCGCCCGATGGTGCTGCCAGCCATCGAGCCCGGCACCCGCCAATACAGCCTGCGCGACGGCCTGGACCTGTGCCGCACCGAAGGCGGCCACTACTTC
Organism: Variovorax sp. CAN15; assembly: GCF_030462475.1. Classification (GTDB taxonomy): domain Bacteria; phylum Pseudomonadota; class Gammaproteobacteria; order Burkholderiales; family Burkholderiaceae_C; genus Variovorax. The sequence goes on along the minus strand of NZ_JASMRZ010000025.1, from coordinate 50,357 downwards.
ATTCACGTGCCGGGCGGCCTTTTCTTCATGTTCGAGGCGCCGGCCGAAGGCGGCCCGCACGCGCAGACGCTGAAGCTCGCGCGGCTCGAAGACCGCAACGGCAACTTCATCGACCTGCGCCACGACGCGCTGGGCCGGCTGGTCGAACTGACCGACAGCACCGGCCGCCTGCTGGCGCTGGAGTATGCGGGCGAGAGCCGCCGGCTGGGTGCAGTGCGCCTGGCCGCCGGTGCGCCCGGCGAGCTGCCCGGCCTGCTGGTGGCCTACAGGCACGACGCCGAGGGCCGGCTGCTCGACGTGACCGACCGCAATGGCGCGGTCGTGCGCCGCTTCGGCTACGACGCCCAGGGCCTCATGAACTTCCATGCCGACGCCGCAGGGCTGGAATGCCGCTACGAGTGGCGCAGCTCGGCCGGCGACGCGCACGTGGCCCGCCATTGGACCAACGACGGCGAGAGCTACACCGTGCGCCGCATACCGCCCCCCGCAGACGACGCGCTGGCGCTGGGCGAGACGCTGGTCGTCGACCAGCTCGGCCGTGAGTTTGCCTGGCACTGGAATGCCGACCATCAGGTCACCGACTACATCGACGCGGCGGGTCGCCAGTGGCATGCGGAGTACAACGATCTGCGCCAGCTCGTCGCCATCACCGAGCCCGGCGGTGCCACCACGCGCTGCACCTACGACTCCATGGGCTTCATGGCCAGCCGCACCGATGCGCTGGGCCGCACGCAGAGCACCGGCTGGACCGAGTTCGGCGAGCCCTGGCGCCAGACCCTCGCGGACGGCAGCACCTGGACCTACGCCTACAGCGACCAGGGCAACCTGGTGCGCGAGACCGACCCGCTGGGCCACAGCACCGAGTACACCTACGACAGGCGGGGCCTGCCGATCGTGGTGACCGACGGCAAGGGCGGCACCAACCGCATGACGTGGAACGATTGCGCGCAGCTGCTTTCGCTGACCGACTGCTCCGGCAAGACCACGCGCTACGCCTATGACGGCTGGGGCCATCTGCAGACCGTGACCGACGCCATGGGCCAGCGCACGCGATTGACGCACGACGCCATGGGGCGGCTGCTGTCGGTGTCGCAGCCCGACCAGAGCCACCAGTCGTTGCGCCGCGATGCGGCCGGCCGCATCGTCGCCGCCACCGATGCACTGAGCCGCAGCACGCATTTCGCGCTCGGCCTGCGCGGCCAGCCGCTGGTGAGGCAGGATGCCGAGGGACGCCGCATCGCCTGGCACTACGACAGCGCCCAGCGCCTGCAGGCGCTCGTCAACGAGAACGGCCTGCACTTCGAATTCGTGCGGGACGCCGCCGACCGCGTGGTCGAAGAGCGTCGCGTGGGCGGCACGCGCGTGCAGGTGGAATACGACGCCAACGGCTGGCCGGTGTGCATCACCCATGTACCGGGCATCGGCGACGACGACCTCGCGCTGCATGACGACACCGGGCCGCGGCCCGCTGCGAGCAGGCCCTTGCGCACCGAACTGCTGCGCGACGCCGTAGGCCGCCTCGTCGGAAAGCGCACCGGGAGCCACCACTACCGCTACAGTTACGACCAGCTCGACCGGCTGACCGAGGCGGTCAAGCTGGAGGTGCCGCAACCCGGCACCGGCGGTGAAGCGCGCACGCTGCACCGCACCGTCTTCGCCTACGACAAGCTTGGCCGCATCATCGAAGAGACCGCCATCGACGAGCTCACCGGCGAAACGCACACCCTGCGCCACACGCACGATGAACTCGGCAACCGCACGCAGACCGTGTTGCCAGCCATCGCGTCGCAGCCAAGTGTGCAGCGTGTGCTGAACTACCTGTACTACGGCTCTGGCCACCTGCACCAGGTCAACCTGTCGCAGCAGCGCGGTGATGCACCCGCGGTGCACCAGCTCATCAGCGACATCGAGCGCGACGACCTGCACCGCGAAGTGGCGCGCAGCCAGGGCGCGCTGCACACCCGCTTCGCGCTCGACCCGCTGGGCCGGCGCGCCGCGTCGTGGTGCCGGGCCGGCGGGCTGGACGCGGCCTTCACCACGCAAGACCCGAGCTGGCGCCAGGCCATCGACAGCGCCGGCACGCCCGGCGGCCGCCTGCTGGACGGGTTGATGAAGGAATACAGCTACGACCCCGTGGGCGAGCTGCGGCAAAGCCGGCATTCGCTGCAAGGCACGACAGGGCACCGGTACGACGCCACCGGACGCATCGAGGAAACCGTGCGCAGCGCGGCCGCCAACAGCGAGCGCTTCGCCTACGACCCCGCGGGCAACCTGCTCGACCCATCATCGAGCGCGCCCGGCTATGTGCGCGACAACCTAGTGCGTGTGTTCGAGGACAAGCGCTACAGCTACGACGGTCATGGCCGGCTGGTGCGCAAGAGGGCGGGCCGGCATACCGAACAGCGCTTCGAGTGGGACGAGGAAAGCCGCCTCGTGGCCGTGCACACCACCCGGCGCCCGGGTACGCCCGAAGCCACCACGCAGCTCACGCGCTTCGACTACGACGCGATGGGGCGGCGCGTGGCGAAGCACGACGCATTCGGCAGCACGCGGTTCGTCTGGGAGGGGATGCGGCTGATCGAGGAACGCAGGGGCTCGCAGGTGGTGAGCTATGTGTACGACGCGGGCAGCCACGTGCCGGTGGCGCGGCTCGATGCGAAGGCCGAGCCCCTTCACGGCGCCTCGGTCGCCCAAGTCTTCCACTTCCACAACAACCCCGTCGGCTTGCCGGAGGAGTTGAGCAACAGCGACGGCAACCTGTGCTGGCGCGCGAGCTATCGCACCTGGGGGGCCACTGTCGCCGAGCGCCGGGAAGTCGCGTCGCTGAACGGCCAGCTAGTCAGCACGGCCGAGGAAGTCACTGACGCCATCACGCAGAACCTGCGCTTCCAGGGCCAGTACCTGGATAGGGACACGGGGCTGCACTACAACACCTTCCGGTTCTACGACCCGGACATCGGGCGGTTTATCGGACCCGACCCGATCGGATTGATGGGGGGCTCGAACCTTCATCAATACGCGCCCAACCCAAGCCGGTGGATCGATCCGCTGGGGCTTTCATACTGCGCCTTCGGCAACGCCAGCAAGCCCAGAGCGCCGAGACCGGGAAAAGACATTGCGGTAGATGCCGACGGCATGGTCAAGTCGCAGGCCGGAAAGCAATTCCCGGAGGGGGCATCGACCACCGTTGACCCGACAAAATCGCCGTTGAGCGGGCACTACCACGAGATCCCGGAAGGAACCATGATGCCGAGCGGAATCGATATAGTGCGGGACGGCTCCGATGTGATTCCGAACTCTCCCCGCGGACCGGGGCATGCGACGGTGTTCCCGACCCGCGATATGCCGTTTACAGAATTCCAGGCTTTGTTCGAATCTCTGCCTTGGCAGCATGCAGGAAAAAAATGAATGATCCGGATGCTTTTCCTGACGAGTGGCGCCTCGTGAAGGAGGCGGAAAACTCTCTTCTTGTCAGCCGATTCAATTTCAAAAAGCACGTTGACTTCAAGAAAACCATATTGCTGGCCCTGAACACCATTTCGGAGCAGGCCGCCGCGCTCAGGTTCCTGAAGGACGATGCCCCCGGGTTGAGCGATCTGGAGTTAGCCGAGATTGCTCCCGTAGTCATGGACATCGCAGTGGACGGAAATATCGACAATCTCATCATCGCAAGGGCCGTGCTTCTGCAGTATTCCTCTCACTTTCTCCAGAGCAGGAAAACAATAAAGAGCTCGCTGGATCGCCGACTTCACAAGTACCTTTCGAGCGACGACGAGTTTCTGTACAGGCGATTGGCTGAATTGCTGGTAACTCTGGATCTGCCGGATGCCTTGGCGAAGTTGTTGTTGATCTGCAAGGACAACGGCAACCCGGAAATCGCCGAGATATACCAGGACTTCTCTACCAGATATGCAGCCGGCAGCGGCTTGAAGAACGAATAATCGAGGTAGCGACACCGAATACCAGATGCGCTCGATCTGTCCCAGCAGGGGATCGTTCGAGGACTGCTACCCCCTGATGCTGCGGTGTTGAATGTGGCCCCGATGCACCCATGCTCGACATCTACCTCGTTCCATCTTCATGCAGCACCATGCCCAAGGACCCGCGCGGGTTGGTGCATGCGGGCTCCATCGACTTCGATGCACATCGCTCCTTGGCCGTTGTGTTCGATCAATGCGGGCAGGCGGGCGCGAAGCTCAGCTACTTCGATGACTCCCTGCTGCGCCCCGAGCAGGTCGTCACGATGCGGCGTGTGTTCGACGCGCACACCAGCGCGCTTGGCGCTAATCGCGGGCAGATCGCCGCGTTCAACGCGATCCGGGGGGTTCTTGATCGTGCCGCAGAACAGGGCATGGGGCTTGCGGCGTTCTGCGACTGAGGCCGGAGAAGAGCCCCTTTAAGAACACGCAGCTGTCGATGCTTCCACCGTTCATCCTGGATGCGATAGCACAGCCCGGCGGCTGCGTGCATGACCACGCCCGTTTGGTCGCCGGCCTGGGAGCTGCGCTGTCGAACGGTTTGGGCGTTGCGTTCGTTCTGGACGACGACATGAATTACAACCCCGCACAGTCGCTGACGTGCAAGCTGTCGGGCTGGGACGCGGTGTTGAAGAAGCACTTCGAATTCGATGTTCGCTTCTACATCTCGTCGAAGACGCCGCTGTTTGCCGTCTACTGCTTCGACAGGAGGTGGGGCATGGTTGATCGAGCCAATGTCAATCACCCGATCGATCCGGCGAGGTTCCCCGAAGCGGCGAGGGCTTCGATAGACAAGGGCCGGGCCGTGCTTGCGGCGAAGGGTTTGCAGGAAGTGGCGCACGCGTATTTCTTTCTACCTGCACCGGGCTGCACCACGCAGCTCGACGGAGTGCAGGCGAACGTGCTCGAGAGCCTGTTCGCCGAGATCGTTTGAGCGGCCCCTGCACTTGCCATGACGCCGACCATCCAGAAACTCGAAGCCTTCGCCGCCGCAAGAGACTTCGAGCCGCTGCCCGATGCGCCCGCTCACGAACTCGACCAAGTACTCCACGCCTTCAGTGCAGCCAAGGCGCACGCTACAGGCCACGGCCCCGCCAACGATCGGTACTCGCACCTGATCGATTGCGAGTTCAGCAAGGAAATGCAGGCCCGCTTCCATGTCCGCTTCGACCTGCGCGTTTTCGTGGTCTTGCCGTACGTCATGAGCGACGGTGTGAGGCAGCTTGCCGTCGACCACGCGGCGCTTGCCGAACTGTGCGCACCATTCGTGAAGATGCTGCAAGACCGGAGGTTCGACCAGATTTCCTTCGATGATGCCGCGCGGTCTCTTTCGGACGAAATGTTCGACAAGGGATTCGGCGAAGACACTGTGCTCGCTTACTTCTTCGAGAGCCTGTAGGCCCGCGACCGCGATGACCCCCGGCGAGCTGTTGGCAGATTGGGCAACGCGGCCGGCCACGCCATTCATTGCGGACGCCTTGTTGGAGCCCATAGACGGTGCGCAGGGCTACGCGGCACTTCGACCTCATCGGCGCCGGAGCAACTCGAAGCCGAGCGGATTTTCCGGCCGCAGCGCGCAAGTGACGAAGACCCATGTGCCTGAAAGCGATCGATCGGAAGGCCTGCTGCAACAGCGCTTGAAAAAAGTTTGTCCAAGCAGTTGACGATTGTGTAAAGACTATTTACAGTCCATCCCACTCAACGCCAACAGGACCCAACGTGAAAGCCGCAACGATCCGCATCTACAGCACTTGCCCCGCATCCGGCAACGTGTTCGTGCGCGTCGCTTCGCACGATGGCCTCGGTCTGCAGCCGCTGCTGCAGCCACTGAATCAACCCCCGTATCCGACGTCCAAGCCGCAGGCCGATCTGTGGCCGTGCGACTACCAGGATCAGGTGCAACCGGGTGGAGGACGCGCATAGGCGCAGACCTCCCAAGCTCTCTCTCGAACAGAAGAGGCCCGGACACCGCGAGGTTCCGGGCCTCTTCGTTTTCATGCCATTCGTTCACGAGCAGCGATCGTGCTGCCCGCACAAGGTTCGGGCCTTGTGAGTGCTCCTTAAAAATTCGCAGCAGCCACAAACATTTTCTTTTCAGCCCCGGTGACGCAACTGGTAGACGTGTCCGCCTTAGAAGCGGAATTCTGGGAGTTCGAGTCTCCCCTGGGGCACCAAATTTTTCTCTGGGTGTAGTGTCAATCTGGTAGACGGCCTGCCTTGGAAGCAGGAGGCTGCAGGTTCAAATCCTGCCACTCAGACCATCTTCTTTTTTCGTCTGTTTTCTTTCACGCGTGTGTAGCTCAATTGGCAGAGCACTGGACTCCAAACCCAACGGTTGAAGGTTCGACTCCTTCCGCGCGCGCCATTCATCCGTCTTTACGGGCCCTTCGCCTAGCGGTCCAAGGCACCGGGTTTTGATCCCGGAATCCAAGGTTCGAATCCTTGAGGGCTTGCCAGCTTTTTCTTCATCTCATTCTTCGTTCCGCTAACTCAGTGGCCAGAGTGCCTCCCTGTCCAGGAGGAAGCCAGGGGTTCGACTCCCCTGCGGAACGCCATTCGTCAACTCGTTTCTTCATGGATCGTGAGCAGCACTGGCGACTGCAGCGGGCTGTAACCCCGTCTCCTTTGGAATACTTCGTTCGACTCGAAGACGATCCACCACCTTCTCTTTCATTCCTTGTCGCGGCAAGGTTCCGGCGCGGTAGCAAAGCGGTTGTGCAGCGGATTGCAAATCCGTCCAGACCGGTTCGACTCCGGTCCGCGCCTCCATTCACATCACATTCCTCAATTCATTTTTCCCCGGTAGCTCAGTTGGTAGATGCGGCGTACTGTTAATACGCAGGTCACACGTTCGATCCGTGTTCGGGGAGCCAATAATTCAACAACAACGCCAAAAGGAGTGCCGAAGCATGAAGCCCCAGGTCCAGCCGAACAAGATCGTCGTGCTCTCGGGCTCCGGCGTGAGCGCCGAGAGCGGCCTGCCCACGTTCCGCGACGCCAAGGGCCTGTGGAACAGCTACTCGTGGCAGGAACTCGCAAGCCCCGAAGGCTGGCATAAGCACCCGGAAGCGGTGCTGGCTTTCTACAACGAGCGGCGGGAGAAAGCATGGCAGGCGCAGCCGAACGCTGCGCACATTGCCATCGCGTCGCTCGAGTCGGCCTACGAGGTCGTGATCGTTACGCAGAACGTCGATGCGCTGCATGAGCGCGCGGGTTCGCGCCGCGTGGTGCATCTGCATGGGCAGCTCGCCTATGCACGGGGCACGTCGGAGCCCGACCCGAAGCGCTATCGCATCGATCGCAACCCGATCGCCATGGGACAGCTCTGCGAAGACGGCACCCAGCTGCGGCCTGACATCGTGTGGTTCGGCGAAGCGGTGCAGCACTTCGAAGAAGCCGAGGAGCATGTGGCCACTGCGGCGCGCGTGCTGGTGGTGGGCACGTCGCTCACGGTCTATCCGGCCGCATCGCTTGTGCGGTACGCAGACCGCAGCGCGCAGAAGGTTCTTGTCGCGCTCGACATGGAAGAGGTGCCGCACGGCTTCACTTTCCTGCAGGGCAGAGCGGCGGAGCTTGTGCCTGTGCTGGCCGCGAAGTGGTTGAGCGAGGCGCAGACGGCTTCGTAGTTGTGTTTGACGCCTGCAAATCGAAGGGCCCGCCATCGTATCGATGGCGGGCCCTTTTGCATTCGGCGAGGAATCGGCTCGATGAATTGTTTGGTTTTCAAGGTCGATGCATTGGCTAATTTTGATTAACTGCTTTGGTCTTCATATTTCGAGTGCCCGAAAAACCAACTGTGGGAAATGACTCGAAGAGGAAAGGAAGTCGTCTGAATTCAATCGATTTGTCACAGTCAGATCCGAACATCGCATTCACTCAGCCCCGGAGGCGCACGCTACGCGTGTTGCCACAACCGGATTTCAATATTGCTCGCCGCAACGGCGGCAAATTCTCGAGGCACCCGGAGGGGGCGCCGCAACCTGGGGAACGATCAATCATGGCAGTAGACATGTTCATGCGCGTCGAAGGCGCGAACGGCGAATCGAAGGACTCGAACCACAAGGAATGGACCGACATCAAGTCCTTCGCATGGGGCGCGACGCAGCCCGGCAACATGGTCAGCGGTGGTGGCGGTGGCGTCGGCAAGGCCAGCTTCAACGACCTGCAAGTCTTGGCACGCATCGACAAGGCGGCCCCGTCCGTCATGAAGAACTGCGCGAGCGGCAAGCATCTGAGCAAGGTGGAAGTGTCGGTGTGCAAGGCCGGCGGCTCGCAGATCGAGTACACCCGCGTCACGCTCGAGGAAGTGCTGGTCACTTCGGTGCAGTACACGGCCGAGCAGGGTTCGGACGCCGTGTTCGTGCAGTACTCGTTCCAGGCTGCCAAGGTGAAGCAGCAGTACTGGGAACAGACCGACAAGGGCGGCAAGGGCGCCGAGACGGTTCTGGGCTGGAACATCAAGGAGAACAAGGAGGCCTGATTCCTCCTTGTGCATGAACGCAAGCGCGTTGCTTCCGTTCCGTCGGGCCGCAAGGCAGCGGCCCGATGTCCTGATCTTCGTGCGTCGATTCGAATTCCGGGGAGAGTGTCATGCCAACAGGCGCAGCGCGGTCTGTCCGCGTCCTCACCGCTTCTTGCGCCGCCATGCCCACGCTTGGTGGGCAACCCGCACTGGAGCCCATCGCCATCGACGGCGACGAGGGCCTGAGCAAGCTCTTCCGCTACACACTCACGCTCGGCACCCCCGAGCAGGCGGGCTACAACGAACGCCAGGCCGCCAACGTCAACATCAAGCAACTGGTAGGTGAAACGCTCACGGTGCACATCGTGCTCGACGGCCGCCCCGGTGCGGGCGAAGGCAAGCGCCACATCTGCGGCCTCGTGACGCGCGTTCGCTTCCTGCGCCTGGAGAACCGCCGTGCGTTGTACGAAGCGGTGATCGAACCCTGGCTCACGCTGGCCACGCGCACGAGCGATTACCGCATCTTCCAGAACAAGACCGTGCTCGACATACTCGGCGAGGTCCTGTCCGATTACGACTTCGCCCACGAACTGAAAGCCACCCGCAGCTACCCGGCTCGCGAGTTCCAGGTGCAGTACGGCGAGAGCGACTTCGACTTCGTCGCGCGCCTGATGCACGAATGGGGCCTGTACTACTACTTCGAGCATGCCGAAGGCGGCCACAAGCTGGTGATCGTCGACGACATGTCCGCCCACCAGCCCTACGCCAACGCGGGCTACCAGAAGATTCCCTTCTACGGCGCAGACGACACCGTGCGCGCCGAGCACTGCGACCGCTTCAACGCCTGCGAGACGCTGCAAAGCGGCCAATGGGTCACGGACGATTTCGATTTCAAGCGGCCCAAGGCCCGACTGCAGCAGGTGAGCGCCATGCCGCGCAAGACCGCGCAAAGCAGCCAGGAGCGCTATGGCTGGCCGGGGGACTACGTGGTCGAGTCCGAGGGCGAGCAACTTGTGCGCACCCGCATGGAGGAGACCGGTAGCCAGGGCGAGCGGGCCAGCGGTTCGGGCAACCTGCGCGCCGTGGTGCCGGGCTGCCTGCTTGCGCTGGAGCGGCATCCGCAGAACGAGTCCAACCGCGAATACCTCGTGACAGACGCGCACCTGCGGTTGCAGGACATCGGCGACGCGAGTGCGCAGCAGGAGTTCGAATGCCGCGTCGACTTCGAGGTGATCCCGACGAGCAAGGTCTTTCGCGCGCAGGTGCCCCCCGTACCGAGGCCGCGCACCACGGGGCCGCAGACAGCCATCATCACAGGTCCTGCAGGCCGTGAGATCTGGACGGACGAGTACGGCCGCGTGAAGCTGAGCTTCCACTGGAACCGCTACTGCACCAAGGACGAGAACAGCTCCTGCTGGGTACGTGTGTCCTCGCCCTGGGCCGGCACCAACTTCGGCGGCATACAGATTCCGCGCATCGGCCAGGAGGTGATCGTCGACTTCGAGAATGGCGACCCCGACCGGCCCATCGTCACCGGCCGCGTCTACAACGCCGACAACATGCCGCCGTGGGACTTGCCAGCCAACGCCACGCAAAGCGGCCTGCTCACACGAAGCTCCGAGGGCGCGACCGACGCCAATGCCAATGCGCTGCGCTTCGAAGACAAGAAGGGACAGGAGCAGGTGTGGCTGCACGCCGAGCGCAACCAGGACATCGAGGTCGAGCACGACGAGACGCACTGGGTGGGAAACGACCGCACCAAGACCATCGACCACGACGAGACCGTGCACGTGAAGCACGACCGCACGGAAACGGTGGATCACGACGAAACCATCACGGTGCACAACAACCGCACCGAGACGGTCGACGGCAACGAGACCATCACCATCCACAAGAACCGCACCGAGACCGTGGATCTCGACGAGACCATCACGGTGCACAAGAACCGTACCGAAACCGTCGATCTCAACGAGACCATCGGCATCGGCATGAACCGGACCGAGAAGGTGGGCCTGAACGAGACCATCAACATCGGCGAGCACCGGACGGTGACCATCGGCGGTGCGAAGGTGGAAACCATTGCGCTGGCCAAGGCAGAGACCATCGGGCTGGCCAAGGCGCTGACCATCGGCCTCGGCTACCAGATCACGGTGGGTGCGGCCATGAATACCAGCGTTGCGCTGATGCAGACCGAACAGGTGGGGCAGTCCAAGCGCGTGGACGTGGGCAAGACGCTCACCCTGCATGCCGGCGACCGCATCGAGCTGGTGTGCGGCAAGAGCTCGCTGGTCATGACGTCGGATGGCGCCGTCACCATCAACGGCTCGACCTTCGACTTCTCCGCGAGCGGGCCAGTGCAGATCTCCGGCAAGGACATCGACCTCAACTGAGGCTTGCGCCGTGGAATTCCGCAACCTCACGCCCTTCGATGCGCTGTGCTTCCGCGCGGCCACGCCGAGCGATCGCGAATATCGGGTCGTCGCGATGAAGGTCGGCTACCGGCTCGTGCGCGACAGGTACGGGCGATGGCAGGCGACAGTCAACGACGACGATCCCGTGCCGCTGGCTCTGGCCGATGCCTACTGGGGCGAGGAGGGCGCATCGAGCCCGCGCGAGGAGAGCGATCTAGCACCCTACAAACCGCGCTGCGACCTGATCGTGAACGCCACGGCCCATGCGCCGCGAGGTGTTCCGACACCCGAATGGGAGGTGCGCCTGAAAGTGAGCGCCGGCCAGCAATGGGTGCCGTCGCCGGAGCCGCCCAAGCCGCTGCACCCGGGAGCGCGATTGACCTCGCGGCAGCACGCGGCATGGGAAGAAGAGAAACGCCATGCCGAGGCCCTTGCCGCACCGTGCACCGTGCTCGACAAGCGGCTGCTCGTCGGCGGGCCTTCCTTGTTCTATCTGCGCGCCGGCCGCGAATGGGCGCGCACACCCTCGCAGCCCATCGCGAGCCTGCCCATGCGCTGGGAGCATGCCTTCGGAGGCCGCAGCTTCCTGCGCCAGCCCGACGCTTCCGACGAGGCGCCGCCGCTGCTGAACGAAGTGTGCTTCTCCAATCCGCTGGGCCGGGGCTGGCTCGACAGGCGCGCGGTCGATCTGGCGCGCCAGGCGGGTGAGCCCGGCATCGAGCGGATGCCCGCGCCCCAGATCGAAGCCGCGCAGGAGCCGAGGATGCTGCAGCCGCTGCTGGCAAGGCATGCCGGCGTGGATCTCGATGCGCGAGCCATGGCCGATGTCGCCGAGGGCTATGGCCGCGAGCCGGCCGGCCTGGGCGTGGTGGGGCGCGCGTGGGCTCCCCGCCTGGCGTTGGCCGGTACCTACGACGAAACGTGGCTCACGCAACGCCATCCGTGGCCGCCGCATGACTTCGATTTCGGCTATTGGAACGCGGCGCCTGCCGACCAGCAGATTCCCTATCTGGCGCCCGATGCGCGCATCGAGCTTTGGAACCTGACCGATCCTGCCGTGACACCGGATGGCCACCTGTCGGTCACGCTGCCGGGCCATCGCGCCCTGGTACTGCTGCGGCTCGACAACGGTGCGCTGCTGCCCTTGCCCATGGTGACCGACACCGTGGTGGTGGATACCGAGAGCATGGCGCTCTCGTTGGTGCACCGTGTGTGGGTTCCGTCGGACGCACCTGTGCGCGTGCTCGAGGCCCGCTTCGAAGTCGATCCGAATGCGCCCCTCGTTCGCCCGGCGCCACGGCCGCCCGGTCGTGCCGCAATCGCAATGCCGGAGCCCGCGCCATGAGCGCCAACGTCGCCGCGCGCAAGCAAGGAGGCTGGAAGGTCGTGAGCCTCGCCCCCGATGTCTGCAAGACGCCCATGGGCAGTTCGATTCCACCCGTGCCTTACCCCGTGACGGCTCAGCTGAACAGCACCACGGCCGTGGCCCTGAGCGTGCGAGCCAACGGGCATCCGGTGGTGGTGTACGACATGAGCGTCGTGCCCACCACCATCGGCGACGCGGCAGGCGCCGCCAAGGGGGTCAAGAGCGGCACGGTGCAAGGCAAGTGCTACCCGAAGGATCACAGCGGCACCGTGCGCGCCGAGGGCAAGCTCGTGGTACGGCATGACGACCTGTTCTGGATGAACGGGAAGTAGGGCGCGGATGACGGTCGAGCTGAACATCAACCCCGCCTTCACCAGGCAGGTCGGCGGTGGCGCCCGCCTGGTGGGCTACAACTACGCAGACTCGGTGTCGCTGCTGTACTTTCCCTCGGACGTCGGGCCGGCGGAGAAGACATGGCACATGTCGCACGAACAGTACGAGGAGCTTCGCCAGGCCAAACCGACGCTCGAACTGCCCGAGCTCAAGCCCCGCAAGCCGGGGACCAACGCCAACGGCAACACGCTCGGCCCCGTTGTCGGCGAAACCCCGTCCACGCAGGCACCGGCCAAGCAGGCGAACCCGGAGGTGAAGCCCGAGACACCGAAGGAAGAGAGCTGGTGGAGCAACTGGGGTAGTTCGATCACGCATACGGTGCTGGACGTCGGCGGCGTCATTCCGGTGGTGGGCATCTTTGCTGACGGCGCCAACGCGGCGATCTATGCGGCCGAGGGCGACTACGTCAATGCTGCAATCTCCGGCGCTTCGGCCGCTGCAAACCTGGTGCCCGGAGGCGGCATCGCAGCCAAGGCGGGCAAGATTGCGGTCAAGGGTGCGCTGAAGGGAGGAGAGCGGGTCGGGATCAAGCAGGCCGAGAAACTGCTTGCGGAGCGGATCGCGAAAGAGAAGCTCGAGAAGGAAGCCGCGGAGGCGGCAGCCAAGAAGGCTGCGGAGGAGGCAGCCGCGAAAAAAGCGGCGGAGAAGAAGGCCGGCGCGGAAGCCGAATCGGGCGGCGGCGGCTCGAAGAAAAAAGACACCGAAGTCAAGAACAAGGGCAAGAAGCCGAAGTGCGGCGGGCGCGCGACCTACGGCAAGCAGGTGGGCGATTTCCTGGGCAATGAGATGGAGCGGGATCACATCCCCAATGCGGCTTCGCTCAAGGACATGGCGGAAAAGATGTTGGCCGAGGATGGGATCGAACTCACTCCTTCCCAGCGCGATTCGTTGTTCGGAAAAGTCGGAAAGAGCGGGCAACGCGAAGGCGGAAAGATCTACACCCACGCACAGACCATCGCCGTGCCCAAGGAGATCCACAGGGCGAGCCCCACCACCGGAAATCACGACAACTACAAGGACTCGAAGGACCTTGCCGGGGCAGCCCGGCGCGACACCAAAAATCACAGGGACGCCGTCGCGAAAAGTGACAATCACAAGGACTGCGGAAAAGCCTTGGAGGAGGCGTCGAAGGTCATCGACAAGATCTCGAACGACCAGTACAGGAAGTTCCTGGACAAGTTGATCGACGATGCACTCAAGGGCAAGCGAACCACGAATCCATGGAAAGGAATCCTATGAAAGTGCCCAGCCAGTACCCCGATGCCCAGGACTTCGTGTCTGCGATCGCGAAGCCATTCGACAGCGATCCGGGAAGCAAAGTCGTGGCGCCATTCGGCATCGTCTGGTCGGACGCCATCAAGCTCGACAGTGGCCTGGAGACCTACAACATCAGTGCGACGGCTCTTGGACTGAGCTTCACTTTCAAGGATGCCGGGCTGGTGTTCGAGAAGGAGCACCACGACGTCGGCGACGGGCCATTCCTGATGACGAACTGCGGCTTCTGGGGCTACGAGGATGAGTATGAAAGCTACAAGGGACCGTTGTGGAAGGACCTGCGGTTCTCCGATACGGTGGCCGATGCAGTCGCAAAGCTGGGAGCGCCAACCCGTGTCGGCCGCCTCGACATCCACTTCTGGGAACTGCCCGACTTCAGATTGACGATCCAGTGGAAGAGCCCGGGCAAGATCCGGGTGATTTCCTACTGGATGAAGCAGGACTGACCCGCAGTGAGCCTGTTCAGCTTTCTCTCGCTGCTGGGAGCGGACTCCACCGACGCGCAACTCGTCGCGCTGCTTGATGAGCTCGGCGTGCGTCGGCGCCCGGAGAAGCCGTTTCCTTTCAAGAGCCCTTACGAGGTGCTCTTCCGCTTGAGCAAGCAGGGCCTTTGCCTGTCCTTCCAGGACCTGGCCTACGTGGAAAACCGGCCCCCACGCCAATGGGGCAACAGCTCGCTGCAATTGCGCGCAGTGACCGTCACCGCCGGGGTCGAGGGCCAGTACCTGCCCTACACCGGCGAGATGCCCTACGGAATCTCCTGGAGCGATACGCGCCGGCAAGTCCGCGAGCGCATGGTGCAATACGAAGACAAGTTGCACGGCTACCTGCGCGACTGCTGGTGGCTTGGCGAGCGCTACATGAACGTGACCTACCAGCCCGGGGACATCACCCAACCCGAGCGGCCGGGCGTCTTCGACCTGTCCTTCGGCCTGTTCTACCCACCGAGCGAGTTCGTGCAGCCGGCGAAGTACCCGGACTTCCGGACGCTGGTCTCGCTCTTCGGCAAGTCCATGAACTCGCCGGAGTTCCAGCAGGCATTCGAGTCCTTCGACGTCGAGAACTGGCGGGCTGAAAGCGAAGACGGGCACCTCGACCGCCGGCGGGCGTTCGGGTTCGAGCTGTATTTCGACCCTGTGAAGCCAGCCGATGACGGCACGCCATCTTTCGCCGGCGCCAATCTGACCAGAGGCCGGCTCGGTCCTTCACGCAAGTGGAAGGGCACGCTGCCTTTTGAACTCGACTTCGACGACACACCGCCGGTGCTGCGGCAGAAGATACCGGCACCGCCTCTCGTGTGGGACGACTCGATGGTCGTCTGGGGCTTCGCGAAATGGGCCTTCCCGCGGATGGATGTGCGAGTGAACTACGACACGGTGCAAAACTGCATCGAGTGCATTGCGCTGCTGGCGCCGGGCTATCTGCGGCGCGACGAAAGTGCACAAGGTTGACGGGTGGTCTTCGGCTTTTCGTTCTTGCTCCGCGTCGAAGACCCGGATGCGGTCTCTCGGGCTTGTGAGGGCCAATTCGCGGGCGTGACCCATCGGCCGCATAGACTCGAATTGCATCCGATCGAGCGAACAACCCATGCAGCAAAATCCCTACAGCCCTCCTCATAGCAACGTGCTCGCAACGCCTGAATTGCCGAGCGGTCCGCGACCCATCTCGGCGTGGCTTCTGTTGATCCTTCTGGCATTCACGGAGCTCGCGCTCGCAGACGCTGATTGCCATTGCAGAGAAGATGCCTGAGGCACTAAGGGCGGTTGATCCCGAGTACAAGTCGCCGCGACGCGCGCTCGGTCGTGCGAAGAGCAGGAAAATCAAGACCTGAGCTTCCGCATCGTCGAGCGCACCAGCGATCACGGTGATGCGCTCAAAGTCGACGCGATCCCCAATTTGTTCATTGCATGGAGGCGTCCGCCAGCGCGCTTCTCCCATACATTTGAAGGTCCGCCGCGCCTCACGGCGGGACATCGATGCACACCGCAGCGATGTCGATGTGAGGCACAAAAGGCGACGGCCAAGGTGCGCTAACACCATGGCCGTCTGACCACTCAACGTGCACTAACTTTGCAGGAAAGCACATCAAATGGCTGATCAAATTATCGCCGGGCAAAACGCGCCCACCTCCCACAGCGAAATCGCATCATCCGACGCCGCTGATCTTCTTGAGAAAAAGTTGTCCCAATTGCAATCCTTGCTGAAGTGTTGCTACGGGGACGGATGCGATTGGTTCGACGCGATCGGGGCCACGCACCGTGACCGTGTCATGTGGATCGCTGCAGACTTGGCCGACGACGCGGCGCAGCTCTCTCAGGAACTGCTGAAGCAAGTCAATGCAGCGGACCTGCCGAAGGCCTGACAAGAAATTGGGCGCTGGGCGGGGGCGTCCAGCGCCCGAGTGGGTCGCAGTTTCTTCATCGACGCCGTAGTCGTTGCTCCTCCCATATCTCGCGTCCGCTGTGTGCGGATAGGCGCGTTCTTAGAAATCGGATGAGATCGGCGCAAGGGTGACGGCAAATATCGGGAGAGTTTCCATGAAACCAATGTAGCCAAGGTGGGGCGGCAGCAGTCCCCTTCATTGGGGATTGGCCCCGTGAGTTAGGCTCGGCTGTTTCAAGATTGTTAAATTAATGCATTGGCGCATATGGCCAGTGCACTTGTTGACCAATCTGTTTCAGCTCCCGCTTTGACATGACCCGCATATTCAGCTTCGACGACTTGCCGACGGCCGACCTTGTCGTGGATGCGATCTATGAAGGGGGTAGCGCTGGCAACACCAGCAGTGATCCGATCGCCAAGCTACTTCCCGGGGCGGGCAATCAAGGTGGCTTTCGAGCGTCGGGCCCAGGCCTGAAGAAGAAGTTCGTCGTTCTGTACTCCAGTGGCGAGGAAGGCGATTGGCCTGATCGCTTGGACCTGAACACCGGGCAGTTCACCTACTACGGCGATAACCGTACGCCAGGCCATGATCTTCACGACACCACGCGACGCGGCAATCTTCTTTTGAAAGTGGCCTTCGAGAGCGCACATGGGGATGCAGTGAAGAGGGCGGAGGTACCGCCGTTCTTCGTCTTCACCAAGTGCCCTACGGCAAAGAGCAATCGGTCTGTGCAGTTCAAGGGGCTCGCGGTTCCGGGGTTATTTGGTCTTCCCATGACGGAAGATCTGGTGGCTGTATGGAAGACGACAGCGGGAGAGCGATTCCAGAACTACAGAGCGGTTTTCACCGTTCTCGATACGGCGACGGTCTCGCGCGCATGGATCGACAGCCTCTCAGCCTCTGAAAGCGCCTTGGCAAGTGCGCCCAGCGCATGGCGTTCATGGGTCGAGTCCGGCGTCTATTCGCCGTTGACCTCGGAACCCACTAAGGTTATCCGCTCGGAAAGCGAACAGCGGCCCGATACGCCCTTGAAGGCCGGTATCCTGGAACAGGTTTGGGCCAAGTTCAAAGACTCGCCGCATGCGTTCGAGTCTTTCGCTGCTCGGATCTATCAGCTTTCAGATCGGCGCGTGATCATTGATGAAATCACCAGAGGTAGCGTTGACGGAGGGCGGGATGCGATCGGCAGGTACTTGCTTGGGCTGAGCGGTGATCCGGTGTACGCGGAGTTCGCTTTGGAGGCGAAATGCTATCGCCCCGCGTCTGAGGGCGTTTCGGCGAACACGGTCGGTGTTCGCGAAGTCGCTCGCTTGATCTCGCGCATCAGGCATCGCCAGTTCGGCATTCTGGTAACCACGTCGCTGATTGCGAGGCAGGCCTACGAGGAGGTGCGCGACGACCGCCATCCGATCGTGTTCATCTGCGGGCGAGATATCGCCGAAATATTGATCCAAGCTGGCTACAACTCGTCGGAGCGTGTGGGCGAGTTGCTCGCCGAATGGCTCGCCTAAATTCCGCATAACGGAAAAAGCCCGCTACCTTTTGGATAGCGGGCTTTTAGTTTTGGTGCCGGAGAGATGAATCGAACACCCGACCTTCTCATTACGAATGAGCTGCTCTACCGACTGAGCTACACCGGCGAAGCCTCAGATTATAGCCAAGAAATCAGGCCTTCTCGGCGTGGTACTGCGTCAAACGCTCAACTTCGTTACGCGAACCCAACATCACGCTCACGCGCTCGTGCAGTTTGGTGGGTTGCAGCTCCAGGATTCGCTGCTTGCCATTGGTGGCCGCGCCGCCGGCCTGCTCGACCAGCCAGCTCATGGGGTTGGCCTCGTACATCAGGCGCAGCTTGCCGGCCTTTTCGGGCTCGCGCTTGTCCCACGGGTACATGAAGACGCCGCCGCGCATCAGGATGCGGTGCACGTCGGCGACCATGCTGGCGATCCAGCGCATGTTGAAGTCCTTGCCGCGCGGGCCTTCCTTGCCGGCCAGGCATTCGTCGATGTAGCGCTTCACGGGCTGGTCCCAGTGGCGCATGTTGCTCATGTTGATCGCGAATTCCTTGGTGTCGGGCGGAATCTGGATGTCTTCCTGCGTCAGCACGAAGCTGCCCTGCTCGCGGTCGAGCGTGAACATGGCCACGCCGTTGCCCACGGTCAGCACCAGCGTGGTCTGCGGGCCGTAGATGCAGTAGCCGGCGGCCACCTGCTGCGTGCCCGCCTGCAGGAAGTCGCTTTCCTGCACGCCGGGGTGGTCCTCGGGCTTCTTCAGCACGCTGAAGATGGTGCCGATGCTGACGTTCACGTCGATGTTGCTGCTGCCGTCGAGCGGGTCGAACATGAGCAGGTATTCGCCCTGCGGGTAGCGGTTGGGCACCACGTAGATGCTGTCCATTTCCTCGCTGGCCATGGCCGCGAGGTGGCCGCCCCATTCGTTGGCCTCGATGAGCACTTCGTTGGCGATGATGTCCAGCTTCTTCTGGATCTCGCCCTGCACGTTCTCGCTCTCGGCCGTGCCGAGCACGCCGCCCAGCGCGCCCTTGTTGACGGCCTGGCTGATGCTCTTGCAGGCGCGGGCGACCACTTCGAGCAGCAGGCGCAGCTGGCCGGGAATCAGGCCGTCGGCGCGCTGTTGTTCGACGAGGTAGCGGGTGAGGGAAATTTTTTGAGCCATGTGTCTTCCGGGTTCGGGTTCGTTCTTCTTCAGTTGCCTGCGAGAGCGCGGGTCACCACTTCATGCGTGTCCTTGCTCAGGTCCGGCTTGGCCGCCACGCGGGCGATGGCTTCTCGCGCTGCGCTGCGGTATGGCTCGGCCAGCTTGCTCCAGCGATCGAGCGCGCGCGCGAGGCGGGCGGCGACCTGGGGATTGATGGCGTCGAGCTCGATCACGCGTTCGCTCCAGAACACGTAGCCGGCCGCGTCGGGGCGGTGGAAGGCGCCGGGGTTGGCGCTGCAGAAGCTGAAGATCACGCTGCGCGCGCGGTTCGGGTTCTTCAGCGAGAAGTCGGGGTGCTTCATCAACTGCTTCACCAGCGGCAGGATGTCGCCGCCGCGGTCGGGCGCGCCGGCTTGCAGCGAGAACCACTTGTCGATGACCAGCGCCTCGTCCTTGAAGATGGCGTGGAAGCGAGCCAGCGCCTGCGCCGCCAGGGTGTGGCCCGACGACACCAGCGCGTTGAGGGCGTTGAAGCGGTCGGTCATGTTGCCCGCGTCCTTGAAGCGCTGCAGCGTCTTGCCCGGCCACACGGCGTCGCCCGAAGAGCGCGCCGCCAGGCACAGGAAGTTGAGCGCCATGCCGGCCAGCGCGCGGCGGCCCGACGAGGTCGGGTCGGGGCTGTAGGCGCCGGTGTCGTGGTGCTCTTCATAGGCCCACTGCCAGTCGGCAAAAAGGGCGGTGGCCAGCTGGGCGCGCATGGCTTCGCGCACGAGGTGCACGCGCTGCGGGTCGACCACGTCGAGCTGCTCGGCGATGTAGGTTTCCGACGGCAGCGTGAGCACCAGTTCCTTGAAGGCGGCGTCGAGCTGCGGGTTGCGCAGCACGCTGCGCATGGCGTCGATGTACGCGTCGTTCAGCACCGGCGTGGCGTCGGTGGCCAGCGCCGCGATGCCGTTCAGCGCGGCGCGCAGGCCCAGGCGCTGGCCGGCTTCCCAGCGGTTGAACGGATCGGGGTCGTTGGCCAGCAGGGTGAGCAGTTGGGCGTCGGTGTACTCGAAGTCGAGGATCACCGGCGCGCTGAAGCCGCGCAAGATGGACGGAACGGGCTCGGCGTCCAGGCCCGTGAAGGTGATCTGCTCGCCCGCGCGCGACAGCACCACGGTGCGCGTGCCTTGCGTCGCTTCGCTTTCGCCTTCGAGCTGCAGCGGCAGTTCGCGGCCGCTGCTGGCGTCGAGCAGGCCCACGTTCAGCGGGATGACGAAGGGTTCCTTGGTCGGCTGGCCCGGCGTGGGCGGGCAGCTCTGCACCACGCTCAGGGTGTAGCTGCGGTTCTGCGCGTCGTACACGCCGTGGGCGGCAAGGCGCGGCGTGCCGGCCTGACTGTACCAGCGCTTGAACTGGGGCAGCAGGCGGGCCAGTTCCGATTCGGGGTTGGCGTCGGCAATGGCCTGCGCAAAGTCGTCGCAGGTCACGGCCTGGCCGTCGTGGCGCTCGAAGTAGAGCGTGATGCCCTTCTCGAAGCCCTTGCGGCCGACCAGCGTCTGCATCATGCGCACCACCTCGGCACCCTTCTCGTAGATGGTGACGGTGTAGAAGTTGCTGATCTCGATGTAGCTGTCGGGGCGCACCGGGTGGGCCATGGGGCCCGCGTCCTCGGGGAACTGGGCGGTGCGCAGCACGCGCACGTCCTCGATGCGCTTCACGGCGCGGGCCGAGGCGTCGGCGCACAGGTCCTGGCTGAATTCCTGGTCGCGGAAGACGGTGAGGCCTTCCTTCAGCGAGAGCTGGAACCAGTCGCGGCAGGTCACGCGGTCGCCGCTCCAGTTGTGGAAGTACTCGTGGCCGACCACGCTCTCGATGTTGCTGTAGTCGGCGTCGGTGGCGGTGGCCTGGTTGGCCAGAACGTACTTCGTGTTGAAGATGTTCAGGCCCTTGTTCTCCATGGCGCCCATGTTGAAGTCGCTGGTGGCAACGATCATGAAGCGGTCGAGGTCCAGCGGCAGGCCGAAGCGGGCCTCGTCCCACAGCACCGAGTTGATGAGCGAGTTCATCGCGTGCTCGGTCTTGTCGAGGTCGCCGGCGCGCACGTACACCTGCAGCAGATGCTCCTTGCCGCTGCGCGCCTTGATGCGCTGCTCGCGCGCCACCAGCTTGCCCGCCACCAGGGCGAACAGGTAGCTGGGCTTCTTGAACGGGTCGACCCACTTCGCGAAGTGGCGGCCCTCGGGCAGCTCGCCCTGTTCGACCAGGTTGCCGTTCGACAGCAGCACCGGGTAGGCAGCCTTGGCCGCGCGCAGGGTGACGGTGTAGCTCGCCATCACGTCCGGACGGTCGAGGAAGTAGGTGATGCGGCGGAAGCCCTCGGCCTCGCACTGTGTGAAGAAGGTGTCCTCGCTCACGAACAGGCCCATCAGCTTGGTGTTCTTGATGGGGCAGCAGGTGGTGAAGATCTCGAGCTCGAAGGCATCGGGCAAGCCGTCGATGACGAGCTGTTCGCCCTCCATGCGGAACGACGCGCCCTGGCCGTTGACCAGCACGCGCGCCAGGTTCAGCTCGTCGCCGTCCAGGCGCAGCGGCTGCATCGGCACCTCGGGGTTGCGGCGCATCTGCATGCGGTTGAGCACGCGGGTCTTGGCGGGGTCGAGGTCGAAGGTCAGGTCGACGGTGTCGATCCAGTACGCCGGGGCGGCGTAGTCTTCGCGGCGGATGGCAATCGGTTGGCCTTGAGCGTCACGTAGCAGCATCGAGTGTCTCCAGAAATTTCGAATGAGCGAGTTCGTCGTAGTCGCGAACCGCGGCGATCACATGGGGGCCGGCAAGCTCGGCGGCGGAATGGGTGCTGCACACGGCCACGGCGCGCATGCCGCCGCGGCGGGCGGCTTCGATGCCGAAGGGCGCGTCTTCGAAGACGATGCAGCGCTCGGGCGCAACGCCGATGCGGCGCGCGGCTTCCAGAAAGATGGCGGGCGTGGGCTTGCCCGAGAAGCCTTCGTCGCCGCCCACGATGGCCAGCGGCAGCGGGTCCATCTTCAGGCGCGACATGGCGAACTCGATGTTGTGCCTGTCGCCGGCCGTGCCGACCGCCACCTTGAGCCCGCGCGCCACGGCCGCCTTGGCGAAAGCCGTGAAGCCAGCCACTTCGGTGAAGTTGTCGCTGAACATGGCGCGGTAGATCTCTTCCTTCTCGTGCACCAGCGCCAGGCACTCGTCGTCGGAGAGCTCGCGCTGGAACAGCTCGCGCATGCACTCGGCGCCGGTGCGGCCCGTGGTGCGCGCGAGGATGTCGCTCACGTCGAGCTTCAGGCCGTGGCGCGCCACGAATTCCACCCACGAGCGCGCATGCCACGGCATGGAGTCGATCATGGTGCCGTCCATGTCGAAGATGAAGGCTTCGACCTTGCCACCCTTCAGGCTTTGCAGGCTCATCGGTATCACACGCCCTGCTTGAGAGAGGCCTCGATGAACACGTCGAGGTCGCCGTCGAGCACCTTCTGCGTGGCCGAGACTTCGACGTTGGTGCGCAGGTCCTTGATGCGGCTGTTGTCCAGCACGTAGCTGCGGATCTGGTGGCCCCAGCCCACGTCGGTCTTGCTGTCTTCGAGCTTCTGCTGTTCTTCCTGGCGCTTGCGCATCTCGTGGTCGTACAGGCGCGAGCGCAGGCGCTTCCAGGCCACGTCGCGGTTGCTGTGCTGGCTGCGGCCGTCCTGGCACTGCACCACGATGCCGGTGGGGATGTGAGTCAGGCGCACGGCCGAGTCGGTCTTGTTGATGTGCTGGCCGCCGGCGCCGCTGGCGCGGAAGGTGTCGGTGCGCACGTCGGCCGGGTTGATCTCGATCTCGATGGAGTCGTCGATCTCCGGGTACACGAAGATGCTGGCGAAGCTGGTGTGGCGCCCGCCCGAGGAGTCGAAGGGCGACTTGCGCACCAGGCGGTGCACGCCGGTCTCGGTGCGCAGCAGGCCGAAGGCGTAGTCGCCCTCCACCTTGATGGTGGCGCTCTTGATGCCGGCGGTGTCGCCTGGGGTTTCGTCTTCCAGCTGGGCCTTGAAGCCCTTGCGCTCGGCGTACTTGGTGTACTGGCGCAGCAGCATGCTGGCCCAGTCGCAGGCCTCGGTGCCGCCGGCGCCGGCCTGGATGTCGATGAAGGCGTTCAGCGGATCGGCCGGGTTGTTGAACATCCGGCGGAATTCGAGCTGCTTGATGTCGGCTTCGAGCGTGGCGGCGTCATCGGAGATGGCCTGCAGGCCGGCGATGTCGCCGTCTTCCTTCGACATCTCGTAGAGCTCGGTGTTGTCCGACAGGCCGCTGGTGAGCCGGTCGAGCGTGATGACCACGTCGTCGAGCGACTTCTTTTCCTTGCCCAGCTCCTGGGCCTTCTTCGGGTCGTTCCAGACGTTGGGATCTTCGAGCGATGCGTTGACCGTCCTCAGACGTTCGGCCTTGGCATCGTAGTCAAAGATACCTCCGTAAATCGACCGTGCGGGCGCTCAGGTCCGCGAGCATTGCGCCGATTTGGTTGATCTGTTCTGCGTCCATGGGGTGTCCTGACTGTGTTCGGGGAAACCGGGCATTTTCTCATGCTCCCGTGTTTCTCCGAGGAGGGCCCCGTATTGCTCCTTCCTCCTTTGGGGAAAGGTAGGGATGGGGGCGCGCAGAGCGCCCATGGCGAGTGCCGGCGTGCCCCCACCCCGGCCCTCCCCCAGAGGGGGAGGGAGAAAGGCGAACTCAGAACGCCGGCACCAGCGAGCCCTTGAACTGGGTCTCGATGAAGCTCTTCACCTCCGGCGACTGGTACGCCGCCACCAGGCGCCTGGCCCAGGGCTTGTCCTTGTCGGCGCGGCGCACGGCGATCAGGTTGGCGTAGGGGCTTTTCGGCGATTCCTTGATCACCGCGTCCTTGTTCAGCGACAGGCCGGCCTTCTCGGCGTAGTCGTTGTTGATGGCGGCAATGGTCAGGTCGTCGAGCGAGCGCGGCAGCTGGGCGGCGTCGAGCGCCACCAGCTTCAGCTTCTTCGGGTTCGTGACCACGTCCAGCGGCGTGGCCGTGTTGTTCTTCACCGCCTCGGGCTTCAGCGTGATGAGGCCGGCCGACTGCAGCAGCAGCAGGGCGCGGTTGCCGTTGGACGGATCGTTCTGGATGCCGACCGAGGCGCCGCCGGGCAACTGGTCGATAGCCTTGATCTTGCGAGAGTAGAAGCCCAGCGGCGCGGTGATGGTCAGGCCCAGGGGCACGATGTCGAAGCCGCGCGCCTTGTTCTGGTTGTCCAGGAAGGGCTGGTGCTGGAAGGCGTTGGCGTCGAGGTCGCCCGAGGCCAGCGCCGCGTTGGGCAGCTGGTAGTCGTTGAACACCACGACCTGGATGTTCAGGCCATCCTTGGCGGCGACCTTCTTGACCACTTCGAATACCTGCTCGGCACTGCCGACGGAGACGCCGACCTTGAGCGTGTTCTTGTCCTGCGCGAAGGCGGTGCTGCCGGCGAGGAGCGCGGCGGCCAGGGTGGCGAGGGCGAGGGTGCGGCGGCGGAAACTGGTGTGCATGTGCTTGCGCGAATCGAAAAAAGGAGGGCGCGAATGTGGCATTGCCCGGCGCAGAAGGGAACGAACCAATGCGCATATCGATATGGCGTGTCGCGCCCGCTACGGGTTTCTCTTATGTGCGCATCCATATAAACAGCATCCTTTTTGTTCGTTCCCTTTCGGTGCGTTTCTTTTCATACTCGGCACCTTTTTGCGAACCTACGCGAACTGCGCCACCCGCGCAGGCCGCGCTTCTTCTCCATGACCCACCCTACGCCTGACCAGGGCCGCGGCGCTCACGCGGCGCCAGTCATCCGTCTCCAATCGGTGCAGAAATCCTTCGCCTTGCCCAACGGGGAGGTGTTCGACGCCGTGCATTCGCTGTCGCTCGACATCCAGCAGGGCGACGTGTTCGGCCTGATCGGCAAGAGCGGCGCCGGCAAGTCCACGCTGCTGCGCCTCATCAACCTGCTGGAGCGGCCCGACGCGGGCCGCGTCTTCGTCGGCGGGCGCGACCTCACCACGCTCTCGCGCAGCGAGCTGCGCGACACGCGCCAGAACATCGGCATGATCTTCCAGCAGTTCAACCTGCTGCAGAACGCCACGGTGTTCGACAACGTGGCCTTCCCGCTGAAGATCCACGGCCGCCACTCCAAGGCCGAGATCGACGCCCGCGTGCGCGAATGCCTGGTCCTGGTCGGCCTGGCCGAGAAGATCGACACCTACCCGGCCCAGCTCTCCGGCGGCCAGAAGCAGCGCGTGGCCATTGCCCGCGCGCTGGCGCCGCGCCCGCAGGTGCTGCTGTGCGACGAGCCCACCTCCGCGCTCGACTCCGAAACCACGCGCTCGCTGCTGGAGACGCTGCGCGACATCAACCAGAAGATCGGCGTGACCATCGTGATCGTCACGCACGAGTTGTCGGTGGTCGAGGTGCTGTGCCGCAACGTGGCCATCCTCGAGAAGGGCAGGCTGGTGGAGCAGTTCGCGGTCGACGCGGCCGGCGACGCCGAGCGCAAGACCGCGCTGGGCCGCGAGATCGACGAGCTGGTGCGCCGCCGCGAACGCGAGGCGCGCGAATCCCGCGTGCAGCAGGCGCCGGCCCAGTTCGGCGCGCAGGAGCTGGCCTATGTTTGAGAACATCGCCCCCATCCTCCCCGAGCTGTGGATCGCCACCGGCCAGACCTTCATGATGCTGGCCATCGGCCTCTCGGCCGCCGTGCTGATCGGCGGACCGCTGGGCATCCTGCTGTTCCTGCTGGGCCCGGGCCAGTCGCTCGAGAACAAGCCCACGTTCCTGATGCTCAACTGGCTGGTGAACACGGTGCGCTCGTTCCCTTTCATCATCCTGCTGGTGGCGCTGGTGCCGTTCACGCGAGTGATCGCGGGCACTTCCATCGGGCCTCTGGCGGCCGCTGTGCCGCTGTCGTTCGCGGCCATTCCGTACCTGGCGCGGCTGGTCGACCAGTGCCTGCGCGAAGTGCCGCGCGGCGTGATCGAGGCGGCCCACGCGATGGGCGCGACCGAGCTGCAGATCGTCTGGCGCGTGCTGCTGGTGGAGGCGCGCTCGGGCCTGGTGCTGGCGCTGACGGTGCTGGCCGTGAGCTTCCTCTCGTATTCGGCCGTGGCCGGCGTGGTGGGCGGCGGCGGCATCGGCGACCTGGCCATCCGCTACGGCTACTACCGCTTCCAGACCGACGTGATGGTGCTCACCGTGGCGCTGCTGGTGGTGCTGGTACAGATCCTGCAATTTGCCGGCAATGCCACGGCCCGCAGGCTCGACAAGCGTTGATTCCTTCTTTCTCCCAAGCTTTCCCTATCTCATGAAGACCGTTTTCCTGCGCCGTTCCGTTCTCGCCCTGTCGCTGGCAGCCCTTTCCCTGGGCGGCCTCTCGCTGCAGGCCCATGCGCAAGACCCCGCCAAGAAGAACCTGGTGATCGGCGGCACCGCCGGCTCCAACGCCGACCAGCTCAAGCAGGGCATCGTGCCCATCCTCGAGAAGAAGGGCTACAAGGTGAAGCTGGTCGAGTTCAATGACTACGTGCAGCCCAACCTCGCGCTGGCCCAGGGCTCGCTCGACGCCAACTTCTTCCAGCATCAGGTCTACCTGAAGAAGTTCGCGGCCGACCAGAAGCTCGATCTCGCCGAGCTGGTGCAGGGCCCGATCGCGCCCATGGGCGTGTACTCGACCAAGCGCAAGACGCTGGCCGATGTGAAGGAAGGCGACCGCGTGACGCTGCCGAACGACCCGAGCAACCTGGCCCGCGCGCTGGTGCTGCTGGAGCAGAACAAGCTGCTCACGCTGAAGACCGGCATCGATCCGCTGCGCGCCACCGAGAAGGACGTGGCCGAGAACCCGAAGAAGCTGAAGTTCATTCCGCTCGAAGCCGCCCAGCTGCCGCGCTCGCTCGGCGACACCGAGTACGCCATCGTCAACGGCAACTTCGCGATCTCTTCGGGCCTGAAGCTCACCGAGGCCGTGGTGCTGGAAAAGACGCCCGACTACTACCTGAATGTGGTCGCCGTGAAGACCGCCGACAAGAACACCCAGTGGGCCAAGGACATCGCCGACGCCTACCGCTCGAAGGAGTTCAAGGCGGTGGTCGACAGCAAGTTCCAGGGCTACGCCAAGCCCAGCTTTCTGCAATAAGCCTCCCTTCCTTCTTTCAGTAAAAGGACACCCCATGCCCGTTCTGGCCGTATTCGATGCCCAGGGAAACTGGAGCGACACGCATGTGTGCGACGGCTGGATCACCGAACGCCTTGCCGGGCAGGGTGTGAGCTGGGGGCGCGGCAGGAAGAAGGGGCAGCGCGTGCTCGAGAGTGCGGGGCTGTTCTATCTGCCGACTGACGACGGCTATCTCGGGTTGCTGCTGGAGGCGGGCGAGTGGGCTTCGGTGCCGGCGGGCAAGCCGCATTTCTTCGATGCGGGCGAGGCTGAGTCGCTGGAAGGGCTGCCGGCCTCGCTGCCGCTGTTCGAAGCCTTCGTCGAGGAAGTGTTGGCCCTGACAGGAAACGACGCCGACGAAGAGTGATTCGGGCGGTTTCCGGGGCCGTGCCCAGGCCGCCGGGTACTCCCCTCCGCGAATGTCCCCCGCCCTTCGGGCTCCTCCTTTATTTCGCTGCGGGGAGCACCCGACGCCCTGTGCACATGGAAGCTCCGCTTGTGCCGGTGGTTTGACTGCCGCGCTCATCGATCACGACGATGGGGTGCCTTGCGCAGCGAAATACAGGAGGAGGCCGAAGGGCGGGGGAGGTTCGCGGAGCAAGGTACCCCGACGGCGTGATCGTCCCCTGAACAACAAGCCTTTTCAGGCTGCCAGCCGCTGCGCCGTTCGCCCCGCGGGCCGCGGCAGCCCCAATTGATCGCGCAGCGTGCGTCCCTCGTATTCCGTGCGAAAAATCCCGCGCTTCTGCAGGATCGGCACCACCCCTTCGACGAAATCCTGCAGCCCGTGCGGCAGCGCGTCGGGCATCAGGTTGAACCCGTCGGCGGCGCCAGCCGTGAACCAGCGTTCGATGTCGTCCGCGATCTGCTCCGGCGTGCCGACGATCACGCGGTGCCCGCCACCGCCCGCGAGTTCGCGGATCAACTGGCGCACCGTGCAGCCGGTAGCCGGCCCATGCCGGGTTGGCCCTGAAGAAGCGCTGGAACTCGGCCGACTGGTAGGCGGCCGCGATGTCCTGCGCGAATTTCGCGCTCTCTTTGCTGCGTTTGACGGCCACCATGTTCACCTAGGGCAGGGTCATGTTCTCCAGCTTCAGCGCCTCGGTGAGCTTCAGGCCCGAGGCGATGGCGAAGTTGCCCTGCACGGCGGCGATGTCGGCGTCGGCCAGCGAGCGCGGGGCCTGCGCGGCTTCGAGCGGGACCAGCTTCAGGCGCCTGGGGTTGGCCACGATGTCACGCTCGGACACCGAGATCGGGCTCACGCCCGGCTTGAGCGTCACCCAGCCAATGCCCGCGAGTATGTTGAGCGCGCGCGCCGCGTTCACCGGATCGGAAGGCAGCGTGACCGTGGCGCCGTCGGGCACGGTGTCGAGCGACTTGTGGCGCTGCGAGTAGAGGCCCATCGGCGGCGTCGGCACGTGCACCACCGGCAAGAGGTCGAAGCCCTGCTGCCTGTTGGTGGCGTTGAGCTACAGCGTGTGCTGGAAGATGTTGGCGTCGATCTGCCCGCGCTCCACCGCGTCGTTGGGCTGCACGCCTTGGCTGAACTCGACGTACTTGACGGTGTAGCCCAGCTTCTTCAGCTGGGGCTCGATGCCGTTGGTGAATGCATCGCGGTACGGGCCGGGCATGAAGCCCACGCGCAGGTCGGCGGCGTGAGCGGAGAGCTGGGCCGCGACGCCCAGGGCAAGGCCGCCGAGCAGCGGGGCGAAGCGGCGCAGCCACGACGGCGCGCGCGAAGAGGAAGACATGACGACAACTCCAGGGGGGCGGCGAAAGGAGTTGGGCACTCCAGGACGCGGCGGGCGCTGCGCGAACGAAGATTCGCGTGCTTGGTTGTCCGCTGGGCAAATATCCGGCGGACATCAGCCGGACTGGCCTTCGCCCTTCAGGAAATCGACAAAGGCCCGCAGCGGCGCCGGCATGTGCGTGCGGCTCGGGTAGTAAAGGAAGGGCCCCGAGAAGCTCTGCCACCAGTCTTCCAGGACCGGGGCGAGCGTGCCCCGGTCGATGGAGGGGCGCAGGTACTCGTCGAAGGTGTAGATCACGCCCAGGCCCGATTCGGCGGCATGCAGCTCCAGGTCGAGCGCCGACGCGATCAGCGGTCCGCTGGGCGTGATCTTCACCGTCTTGCCCTTGCGCACGAAGCCCCAGGCCGCGAGCACGCCGCTGGGAAAGCGGTGACCGATGCAGGTGTGCCGCAGCAGGTCGGTCGGGTGCCTGGGCACGCCGTGCTGGGCGAGGTAGTCCGGCGATGCAGCTGCCACGAAGCGCTGCGTGCGTGGGCCCAGCGGCACGGCGATCATGTCGCGGGCGATGCTCTCGTCGTAGCGGATGCCGGCGTCGAAGCCCGCCGCGAGCACGTCGATGAAGGTGTCGTTGGTCGTGATCTCCAGTGTGATGCCCGGATGCGTGCGCAGGAAGCGGCTGGCCAGCGGCGGCAGCACGCGCTGCGCCACGATGGTCGGCACGTTGAGCCGCAGGGTGCCGGTGGGGCTTTCGCGAAAGCTGTTGAGCGTGTCGAGCGCGCCGGCGATGTCGTCCAGCGCAGGCGAGATGCGGTCGAGCAGGCGCTGGCCCGCTTCGGTGGGCGTGACGCTGCGCGTGGTGCGGTTCAGCAGGCGCACGCCCAACTGCGCTTCGAGCCGGCGCATGGCCTCGCTGAGCGAGGAGGGCGACACGCCGCGCAGTGCGGCGGCGCCCCGGAAACTGCGCGCGCGGGTGACGGCCACGAAGGCGCCCAGGTCGGAAAGCTCGGGCTCGTTCATGGCGCAATTGTGCGTTTTTCCGCACAACCCGTGCAGGGGCGGACGGATTATCGAACGGTGCCTTTGCTTCCAGACTACCGCCATGCCGCTCGCCATCGCGTCCGGCCCCTCTGAAAGGAACGCTTCGATGAACACACTCCAGCTCGGTACCGCCGGCCCCAAGGTTTCAGCCATCGGCCTCGGCTGCATGGGCATGTCGGGCATGTACGGCCCCTCCGACCGCGCCGAAAGCATCGCCACCATCCACGCCGCCATGGACGCGGGCATCACGCTGCTCGACACCGGCGACTTCTACGGCAGCGGCCACAACGAAATGCTGATCGGCGAGGCGCTGAAGGGCCTGAAGCCCTCGCAGCGCGACGCGGCGCTGGTCAGCGTGAAGTTCGGCGCCATGCGCGACCCAGCCGGCGGCTGGGTCGGCTACGACGCGCGGCCGGCGGCGGTGAAGAACTTCGCGACCTACTCCCTGCAGCGCCTGGGCGTGGACCACATCGACATCTACCGCCCCGCGCGGCTCGACCCGAACGTGCCGATCGAGGAGACCATCGGCGCCATCGCCGACCTGGTGAAGGCGGGCTACGTGCGCCACGTCGGCCTGTCGGAAGTGGGCCCGCAGACCATCCGCAAGGCGGCGGCCGTGCACCCGGTCTGCGACCTGCAGATCGAGTATTCGCTGATCTCGCGCGGCATCGAGGACGAAATCCTCGCCACCTGCCGCGAGCTGGGCATCGGCATCACCGCCTACGGCGTGCTGTCGCGCGGCCTCATCAGCGGGCACTGGACGAAGGACAGTGCGGGCGAAAAGGACTTCCGCGCGCACAGCCCGCGCTTCCAGGGCGAGAACGTGGATCGAAACCTCGCGCTGGTCGAGGCGCTGCGCAAGATCGCCGATGCAAAGGGCGTGAGCGTGGCGCAGATCGCCATCGCGTGGGTGGCGGCGCAGGGCGACGACATCATTCCGCTGATCGGCGCGCGGCGGCGCACGCGGCTCGACGAGGCGCTTGGTGCGTTGAGCGTGAAGCTGGGCGCCGACGATTTCGCCGCCATCGAGCGCGCGGTGCCGAAGGGCGCTGCCGCCGGTGACCGCTATGCGGCGGCGCAGATGGTCAGCCTGGACAGCGAGCCGCGTCGAGACTGATCAGACCGCCAGGAACTCCTCGATCATCCGCGCCACGATCCGCGGCTGGTCGTGGTGCAGCATGTGCCCCGCGTCCTCCAGCCGCTCGATGCGCACGTTGCCGACCGACTTCAGCCGCTCGTGGAACTCGTCGAGCGTGTAGCGGTTCTTCCACCAGCCGTGCAGGCTGTCGTCGGAGGCCTCGACCATCAGCAGCGGTGCGGTGATGCGCGCATAGAGCGCCAGCGTCTCGTCGACGCGGAAGATGTGCGCGTTGACGATCTTGTGCGCCGCGTCGCCCAGGATCTGCCAGCGCTCGCTGCCGTCGGGCTGCGCGTGGTTCACCGACCAGTGGCTGGCGAGCCAGGCGGCCTTGTCGGGCGTTAGGCGCGGGTTGGTCTTCATGAGGCGGCGGGCCACGCCGTCCACGGCCGAGTAGCCGGCCAGCGCCATTTCGCCGCGGTGCAGGCGCTTGAGCTCGTCGATCCACTGGCCGTAGCGCGCTGGCGCTTCATCGGGCTTGCGCGCGGGCATGCCGAAGCCTTCGAGGTTGATCAGGCGCCGGATGCGGTGCGGCCGCACGCCGGCGTAGTGCATGGCGACGTTGCCGCCCATGCTGTGGCCGACGAGGTCGATCTGCCGGCTGCCTTCTCCATCCAGGCCTTCGCCGACGTAGTGGTCCAGCAGCCATTCGAGGTCCGCCAGGTAGTCGGCGAGCCAGTAGTTGTCGACGCCGCCGCCGTCGGTGAGGCCGAAGCCGCGCCAGTCGGGGGCGATGATGAAGCGGTCTTCCTCCATCGCGTCGACCACGAACTGCCACGACGCCGCCACGTCCATCCAGCCGTGCACCAGCACCAGCGGCGGACGCTCGTCGGAAGGCTGGCCCCACAGCCGCACGTGGTAGCTGAGGTTGCGCACGGGCACGAATTCGCTGCGGGAGGGGCGGAGGGCTTGGTACATGGGCGTCGATGATAAGGAGGCCTTTGTACTGACGCAGTCCGCCACACGACAGCTTGCCGGCAGGCCGCGCGGCGCTCGGGTTTTGGCGCGGCGGCCGGCGGGCCGCGAGACGGGGCGGTAGCATCCCGCGCATGAAAAAGATCCAACTCGGTCAGAGCGACCTGCGCGTCACCCCGATCTGCCTCGGCACGATGACCTTCGGCGAGCAGGTCGACGAACCCACCTCCCATGCCATCCTGAGCCGCTCGCTGGAGCGGGGCGTCGACTTCATCGACACCGCCGAGATGTACTCGGTGCCCACGCGCAAAGAAACCTACTCCCTCACCGAGACCATCATCGGCAACTGGTTTGCCGCCAACCCCGGCGCGCGCCAGAAGCTGGTGGTCGCGACCAAGGTGGCCGGCCCCTCGCGCGGCATGCCCTGGGTGCGCGAAGGCAGCGGCATGACGGCCGCCGACATCGAGGCCTCGTGCAATGCCAGCCTGAAGCGGCTGCGCACCGACGTCATCGACCTCTACCAGATCCACTGGCCCGAGCGCCACGTGCCGCTCTTCGGCAACATCTACTACGACCCGGCCAAGGAAACCTCGAAGACCTCCATCCACGAGCAGCTCGAAGCGCTGGGCAAGCTGGTGAAGGCGGGCAAGGTGCGCGCCATCGGCCTGTCGAACGAAACGCCCTACGGCGTGCACGAGTTCGTGCGGCTCGCCGAACAGCATGGCCTGCCGCGCGTGGCGACGGTGCAGAACGTGTACAGCCTCATCAGCCGCGGCTACGAGAACGGTCTCGATGAAACCATGCACCGGCTGGGCGTGTCGCTGCTGGCGTACTCGCCGCTGGCCTTCGGCCTGCTGACCGGCAAGTACGACCAGAGCGGCATCGAAGGGCCCGATGCGCCCAAGGGGGCGCGCATCTCGAGCTACGAATCGGTGCGCAAGCAGCGCTGGGGCCGCCCCGATTCGCTGCGCGCCGCCAGGCGCTACAACCAGCTCGCCCGCGACAACGGCCTGACGCCCACGCAACTGGCGCTGGCCTTCTGCTACACGAAGTGGCAGGTGGCGAGCACGATCATCGGCGTGACCTCGCTGGCGCAGCTGGAAGAAGACCTGGACGCGTACGGCACCACGCTGTCGCCGGAAGTGCTGGCGGAGATCGACAAGATCCGCTGGGAAATCCGCGATCCGGCTGCCTGATTCATCAGCGCGCGCACTCGCCGTTCGCGGCCGCCAGGGCGAGCGCGGGCAGGCTCAGCAGGCCCATGCCGCCGCCCTTGAATTCGCCCTTCCTGCAATCGCCGTGAGCGGCGTTTGCGACGCCTGAGCTCAGGCGCGAATCGAAGGCGGAGCGCGAATTGCCGTTGATGTCCTGACCGGCTCGATCGGCGAAGGAGCGTTCGCGCCCGATGTCGCGCAGGGCGCGGCGGGTGCTTTCCGAATGGAGGATCAGTGGCGGCGCGGGTGCATCGCTCGCGGCTTGCGATGACGCAGCGGTGGCGGCGGGGGCTTCGGGCGCGGCGATCGATCTGGTGCGAGCGGATTGAGGCGGGCGCCCGACGGCCGGGCGCGGCGGCGATGCTGCCTCTTTGCGTGGCGCCGGATCCACTTTTGCGGGAGGCTCCGCTCTCACCATCTGCACGGCGATGCGTTTCGCCGCACCGGCAATGGCCCCATGGGGCTTCGTGGCGATCACCAGAAGCCAGAGCACCGCCGCGTGCATTGCCGCGACCGCCAGCACGAGCGCCATGAGGGCGCGGCGGCGCGGCGGATGGAACGGAATCGCGTCCGCCGGGGCTGGCGTATGCTGCATGGCTCGACCGGAATTCGATGTGGTGCGGCAGATTCTTGCTGCGGTGCACCAGGTTTTCTGAAGTGATCCTGAATCCGAAATTGCCACCCAGATGGCCAAGAAGAACACCCACACCTCCGAGACACCCGCCACGCAACTGCTGCGCGCGCACAAGATCGTCTTCACCGAGCACCCCTACGAATACGTCGAGCACGGCGGCGCGCAGCGCGGTGCCGAGATGCTGGGGCTGGACCCGTTCACCGTCATCAAGACGCTGGTGATGCAGGACCAGGACGCCAGGCCGCTGATCGTGCTGATGCACGGCAACCGCACGGTGTCGACCAAGAATCTCGCGCGGCAGATCGGCGCCAAGTCGGTCGAGCCCTGCAAACCCGAGGTGGCGCAGCGGCACAGCGGCTACATGGTGGGCGGCACCTCGCCCTTTGGCACGCGGCGCGAGATGCCGGTGTACGTGGAGTCGAGCATCCTGGAGCTGCCGCGCATCGTGCTCAACGGCGGGCGGCGCGGCTACCTGATCGGCATCGATCCGCAGGTGTGCGTGGCGCTGCTGGGCGCGAAGCCCGTGCAATGCGCGCTGGCAGAATAGCCGCCGCCATGGCGACGTCACTGTCTTCCGATTTCAATCGCTGCCTCAGGCGATCGTCGCCGAACAGAACAACAACCATCCCCCGCGGAGTGCCGTCTTGAGCTTCACCTTGCCTTCCATCATTGCCATCGTGGCGTCGTACCTGATCGGCTCGCTTTCCTTCGCGGTCATCGTCAGCAAGGCGCTCGGCATGGCCGATCCGCGCAGCTACGGCAGCAAGAACCCCGGCGCCACCAACGTACTGCGCTCGGGCAACAAGGGCGCGGCGCTCGCCACGCTGCTGCTCGACGCGCTCAAGGGCTGGGTGCCGGTGTTTCTGATCCATCAGTTCGGCGCGCGGTGGGGGCTGGGGGAGGGCGTTGCAGCCGTGGCCGGCGTGGCCGCGTTCCTCGGCCACCTGTACCCGGTGTTCTTCGGCTTCCAGGGCGGCAAGGGCGTGGCCACGGCCGCAGGCGTGCTGGTGGGCATCGCGCCATGGCTGGGGCTGGCCACCGGCGCCACCTGGCTGATCATTGCCGTCTTCTTCCGTTACTCGTCTCTGTCGTCGCTGGTGGCCGCCTTCTTCGCGCCGGCCTACTACCTGATCGGCGGCGGCATCGCCTGGCCGCTGGACCGCACCGCGCTGGTCGCGATCATCGTCATGAGCCTGCTGCTGATCTGGCGGCACCGCGAGAACATCCGCCGGCTCGCGGCCGGCACGGAGTCGAAGCTCGGCTCCAAGAAGAAGACCACCTGAAACCGAACACGAGAAGGAACACGATCCATGGCTTCCATTACCCGCTACCACGTCGGTCCGCGTCTGTCGGAGACGGCAGTGCACAACGGCACCATCTACCTCGCGGGCCAGGTGCCCGACGACACCACGCAGGACATCCGCGGCCAGACCACGCAGGTGCTCGGCATGGTCGACCGCCTGCTGGCCGAGGCCGGCAGCGACAAGTCGCGCATTCTCATGACGCAGATTTTCCTGGCCGACATCAACGACATCACCGCCATGAACGAGGTGTGGGATGCCTGGATCCCGGCCGGCAACACGCCGCCGCGCGCCACCGTGCAGGCCAAGATGGCCAACACGGCCTACAAGATCGAGATCGTGGTGACCGCAGCTCAGGCTTGAGCCTGGGGCTGAACGTTCAGGATTCTTTCGCGAGGGCCGCCGCGCACGGCCGCCCGAAGCGGCCGGCTCGCCCCCGGTAGGGGGCTGGCGAAGCGCACGCAGTGCGCCCGGCCTGGGGGCGAGCCAATCAGTACCGCTTCTCCAGGACCATCTGGTCCGCGTCGCGGCGCATCGAGAAACGGGTGATGAAGCTGTTGCCCAGCAGTACGTAGGGCATGGCTTGCGGCGAGACGATGGCGTCGATGTCGTACACCTCCACGTCGCCCACGCGCACCGACTGAAGGCGCAGCCTGTAGCCGGTGGCGGTGCCGTTGGCGGTGTTCATCAGTACGCGCTGGCCTTTGCTGTAGTCCAGGCCGATGCGCTGGGCGTCGTCGGCCGACAGCGCGATGGTCGTCGCTCCCGTGTCGAGCATGAAGGTGACCGGCCGGCCGTTGATGGCGCCCTGCGTCATGAAGTGCCCGCGGCTGTCGGCCGGCAGCACGATGCGGCTGCCGCCGCCTCCGCCACCACCTCCGCCGCCGATGCTCACCGGCGTGTCCATGCGCAGGCTGACGCGCTTGCCCTCCAGCTCGACCACGGCCTGCTCGGCCTGCAGCGAGATCAGCTTCACACCCTGGTAGCTCTCGCCGACCGCCACGGTCTTGGGCGGATTGCCGTTGACGATCAGGATCGCGCGGCTGCCGATGCTGCCGGTCAGCGTGACCGAGCCGGCCGCGTGCGCCACGGCGGCGGCAGCCAGGAACTGCGCTGCGACGACGAGGGCTTTCATGGGGGGCGGTGTCCGCTCAGTCGCGAAAGTTGTTGAAAGTGAGCGGCATGTCCGGCACGTCCTTCTTGATCAGTGCCATGGCCGCCTGCAGGTCGTCGCGCTTGGCGCCGGTGATGCGCACAGCATCGCCCTGGATCGCGGCCTGGACCTTGAGCTTGCTGTCCTTGACGATGCGGGTGATCTTCTTGGCCTGCTCGCTCTCGATGCCGTTCTTGATCTTGATGACCTGCTTGACCTTGTCGCCGCCCATTTTCTGGACGTCGCCCTTGTCGAGGAAGCGCACGTCGACGCTGCGCTTGGTGAGCTTGTTGCGAAGGATGTCTTCGACTTGCACGAGCTGGAACTCGGCGTCGCCGATCATGGTGATTTCCTTGTCCTTGAGCTCGACGGCGGCGGCCGTGCCCTTGAAATCGAAGCGCGTGGCGATTTCCTTGGCGGTGTTCTCGACTGCGTTCTTCACCTCGGGAAGGTTGGGTTCGCAGACGGTATCGAAGGACGGCATGGACTCTCTCCTGAATTCTTCACGGGTGCAGATGCGACAATTCTCCCATGATCGTGGAGTCCAACGTCCCGCTGCAGCCCTACAACAGCTTCGGCATCGTCGCGCGCGCGCAGCACCTGGCGCGCATTGCCGGCGAGGCCGATCTGGCCGCGCTGCGCGACGATCCGGCATGGCGCGACGCGCCCCGTTTCGTGCTGGGCGGCGGCAGCAACATCGTGCTGACGGGCGACGTGAAATCGCTGGTGCTGAAGGTCGAAATCAAGGGTCTGCGGCTGCTGGAAGAAACGTCCCGCGCATGGATCGTGGAAGCCGGTGCCGGTGAGACCTGGCACGATGCCGTCGAGTGGATGGTGCGCAACGGCTATCCCGGGTTGGAAAACCTGGCGCTCATACCGGGTACGGTGGGTGGCGCGCCGGTGCAGAACATCGGCGCCTACGGCGTCGAACTGCAGGACCGCTTCGATTCGCTGGACGCCTTCGACTGGGAAACCGGCCGCAGCTTCAGCCTCGACGCGGCTCAGTGCGCCTTCGGCTATCGCGATTCGGTCTTCAAGCATGCGCGCAGCAGCCCGAGCGACTTCGGCCTGGCGGGCAGGGCGGTGATCACCCGGGTGCGCTTTCGGTTGCCCAAGCCATGGAAACCGGTGGCCGGCTATCTCGACCTCGAGCGCAAGATGGAGGAAACCTCCAACTTCACGCCGAGCGCCCAGGACATCTTCGACTGGATCTGCGCCATCCGCCGCGCCAAGCTGCCCGACTGGCGCGTGCTGGGCAACGCCGGCAGCTTCTTCAAGAACCCGACGGTCACGCCCGAGCAGTGCGCAGACATCATCGCGCGCGACCCGAAGATCGTTCACTACCCGATGGACGACGGCAGCATCAAGCTGGCGGCCGGCTGGCTCATCGACGCCTGCGGCTGGAAGGGCAAGTCGGTGGGCAATGCCGGCGTCTACGAGCGGCAGGCGCTGGTGCTGGTCAATCGCGGCGGCCGCGAGAACCCTGTGACCGGCGGCGAGGTGATGACCCTCGCCAAGGCTATCCAGACCAGCGTGTACGAGCGCTTCGGCATCCGGCTGGAGCCGGAGCCGGTGGTGGTCTGACGGCATGGATCTCGACTTCCTGCACCTGAATTTCCGCCGCCGCATCGGCGCCCTGGTGTGGGCCCGCCGTGCAGTGCCCGTGGTCGCGCTGCTTGCGCTCGTTCTCGGAACGCGCCGCTGGGGCTCGATGGTGGCGGTGATCGTGGTGGCGCTGCTGTTCGCGGCGGTGCTCAAGTTCCTCGAAACCAGTCTGCGGCGCCAGTTCATCCGCGAGGCACGGCTGCCGCCCTTCCTGGTCGGCAAGCTGTGCCAGGCGCATCCGCAGCTCAGCCGGCGCGACGCCGAGCTGGTGCTGCGCGGCTTGCGCCAGTTCTTCATGGCGCACCTGCGCAGCGACCGCAAGTTCGTGGCCATGCCCTCGAAGGTGGTCGACACGGCCTGGCACGAGTTCATCCTGCACACGCAGGGCTACCAGAACTGGTGCAAGGCGGCCTTCGGCGGCATGCTGCACCACAGCCCGGCCGAGGTGCTTGGCAGGGACGCCAAGCGCAACGACGGCCTGCGCCGCACCTGGTACTGGGCCTGCAAGGAAGAGAGTATCGATCCGCGCAAGCCCGCGCGGCTGCCGCTGCTGTTCGCGCTGGACATCAAGTTCTCGATCGAGGGCGGCTTTCACTACATACCCGACTGCCGGGCGGTCGAGCGGCATATCGGCTCGGATGCCCACTGCGGCACCAGCTTCGGCGATTCATCGTCGGACGGCGGCAGTTCGGGCGATGCCGGCGGCTTCGGCGGGAGCGAGTCGTCGAGCAGCGGCGGCGATGGCGGCTCCGGTGATGGAGGCTCGTCCGATGGCGGCGGCGGATGTGGAGGCGGCTGCGGCGGAGGTGGCGGGGACTGAAGCCCGCGCATCGCCCATGAAGAACGGGCCCCGAGGGGCCCGTTGTCATTGGAGGCCGTGATGGCCGTCGATCAGCTCGCGTCGCCGTCGTTCGCCAGCTTCGGCAGCGCAGCGCCTTCGTTCGGCGACAGCAGGCCGACCTGCGTGTAGATGCCCAGCTTCTCGCGCGTGTCGGCGATGTCCAGGTTGCGCATCGTCAGCTGGCCGATGCGGTCCAGCGGCGTGAACGCACCTTCGACCTTTTCCATGCTCAGGCGCTCGGGCTTGTAGGTGAGGTTGGCCGACTCGGTGTTCATGATCGAGTAGTCGTTGCCGCGGCGCAGCTCGACCGTCACCTCGCCGGTGATGGCGCGCGCCACCCAGCGTTGTGCCGTCTCGCGCAGCATGATGGCCTGCGGGTCGAACCAGCGGCCCTGGTAGAGCAGGCGGCCCAGCTTGCGTCCGTTGTCGCGGTACTGCTCGATGGTGTCCTCGTTGTGGATGCCGGTGACCAGGCGCTCGTAGGCGATGAACAGCAGCGCGAGGCCGGGAGCCTCATAGATGCCGCGGCTCTTGGCTTCGATGATGCGGTTCTCGATCTGGTCGCTCATGCCCAGGCCGTGGCGTCCGCCGATGCGGTTGGCTTCGAGGATCAGGTCGACCAGGTTCGAGTAGCGCACACCGTTCAGCGCGACCGGCACGCCTTCCTCGAAGCGCACCGACACGGTCTCGCGCTTGACCTCGACCTCGTCCTTCCAGAAGGCCACGCCCATGATGGGCTGCACGATCTGGATGCCGCTGTTCAGGTGCTCCAGGTCCTTCGCTTCGTGCGTGGCTCCGAGCATGTTGGAGTCGGTGGAGTAGGCCTTCTCGGCCGACATCTTGTAGGCGAAGCCGGCCTTCTGCATGAACGCCGACATCTCGGCGCGGCCGCCCAGCTCGTCGATGAAGACCTGGTCGAGCCAGGGCTTGTAGATCTTGAGGGCGGGGTTGGTCAGCAGGCCGTAGCGGTAGAAGCGCTCGATGTCGTTGCCCTTGTAGGTGCTGCCGTCGCCCCAGATGTGGACGTCGTCTTCCTTCATGGCCGACACCAGCATCGTGCCGGTGACGGCGCGGCCCAGAGGCGTGGTGTTGAAGTAGGTGACGCCTGCGGTGGTCACGTGGAAGGCGCCGGCCTGCAGGGCGGCGATGCCTTCGTTGGCCAGCTGCGCGCGGCAGTCGATCAGGCGGGCGTTCTCGGCGCCGTAGAGCATCGCCTTGCGGGGGATCTCGTCGTAGTCGGGCTCGTCGGGCTGGCCGAGGTTGGCGGTGTAGGCATAAGGAATCGCGCCCTTGTTGCGCATCCAGTGGAGCGCCGCGCTGGTGTCCAGGCCGCCGGAGAAGGCGATGCCGACCTTCTGGCCGGCGGGAACGTTTTGGAGGATGGTCGACATGATGGGAGTTCCGTTGGTGTTGGCGCGGTTCAATGGTTCATGACATTCGTGGCGCGGCTGTGTGCCGTGGATACCGTGGAACCGGCTTCGCCGGGCCACTGGTATCGCCCCCTGCAAGGGGGTTGGAGAAGCGACACGAAGTGCGCGAAGCCTGGGGGTTTACCCAAAATGACAGATGTAGCTGTAGGGCTCGCCCGTCACGCGGATCTTGAAGCTCGAGTTGCCGGGCACGTTGAATTTCTGGCCGGGGCCCGAGGCGACCCATTCGTCGGTGCCCGCGAGCTGGTATTCGCAGCTGCCGGCGGTGCCTTCCATGATCTCGGGAGCGCCGGTGTTGAAGGTGAGGGTGGACGGCAGGATCACGCCGACCGATTTCTTGGTGCCGTCCGCGAGCGTGAGGCTGTGGCTCACGCATTTGCCGTCGAAATACACATTGGCCTTGGTGGCCACTGCGGCGCTGTTCAGAGAGTCGGTAGTCGTCGTCATTGGGTGGCGCCGGCGCTTTGGTGGCCGGCGAATCGAGGACGCACCGCACCGGCGGCGCACCCGTCAAGGGTTGGAAAAGTCCTCGATTTTAGGGGCTTGGGCGCTGCAGCCCGCCAGCCCCCGCCTCAGCGGTGCCAGCCGCCGCGGTAGCCACCCCAGCCGCGATAGCCGTAGCCACGGTAGTGGCCGCCGCCCCAGCCGCGCGAATAGCCCAGGTTCAGCGAGATGCCCACCGGTGGGTAGACGTAGGGATAGGCATAGGGATACGTATAGGCTGGCTGCA
Organism: Variovorax sp. CAN15; assembly: GCF_030462475.1. Classification (GTDB taxonomy): domain Bacteria; phylum Pseudomonadota; class Gammaproteobacteria; order Burkholderiales; family Burkholderiaceae_C; genus Variovorax. The sequence goes on along the minus strand of NZ_JASMRZ010000025.1, from coordinate 9,499 downwards.
CGTAGACCGGAGCGGTGTACACGGGCGCCGGCTGGTAGACCGGGGCGGGGGCGTTGGATACGACCACGCCGGGCTCGGGCACCACGTTGTCCCACGGCGAACCGCCGGATTGCGGGGCGTAGCCACCATTGCTGGCCTCGACAGGATAGGGCTGCAGCCGCGGCTGCGGAGCCACCGGGGAGGTCGTCACACCCGTCACCCCATAAGCGCTGGCCTGGATTGGAATGGTCGCGCCGGGTCGGGTGTTCATGCGGGTGGTGTACTGGCGGCCGTTGTATTCGTACGTGACGTTGTAGTTCACATCGCTGCCGGTCGTTTCGCGGATCGGGGTGGCGGAGATCACCCGGGCCTGGACCACCTGGTTCTGCTGCGCATGAACGAGGCCTGTGCCGGCGGCCAGCATGCCGGCGACCGAAATGCCTGCGAGAGTGCGGAAACTGCGATTTTTCATGGTGTGTCTCTCCTGCTGATCGAGATTCGACGCCCCCTGACAGACCGGGTTCCGCGATTTACACGGCGTTGACAGCCCAGGCTTCGGCATCGAAGCCGGTCGTAACAGGTTTTTTCGGCCCCCAGTCGACCACCGGCCGCTTGATCAGGCTGGGGTTGGCCAGCAGCACGGCACGGGCCGATGCGGCGTCGGCCACGCCCTCGCGGGTGGCGTCGTCGAGCTTGCGCCAGGTGGTGCCCTTGCGGTTGACCAGGGCCTCCCAGCCGGGCTTCTTCAGCCATTGGTCGAGCTCGGCCTCGGGCACGCCCTGTTTCTTGAAATCGTGGAAGGTGTATTCAATGCCGTGTTCGTCGAGCCAGGCGCGGGCGCGCTTGACGGTGTCGCAATTCGGAATGCCGTAGAGGGTTGTCATGCCCGCGATGATGCCCCGGCCGACGGGTCGGCGACAATGCCCGCCTCCATGGAAACCCTGAACGACTGGCTCGAGCGCGCCGAGCGGCTCCACCCCAAGAACATCGAACTCGGGCTCGAGCGCGCCAAAGAGATGGCGCAGCGCATCGGCCTGCGCTTCGGCTGCCCGGTGATCACCGTGGCCGGCACCAACGGCAAGGGCTCGACCTGCGCCATGCTCGAGTCGATCCTGATGCACGCGGGCTACCGCACGGCGGTGTTCACCTCGCCCCACCTGGTGCACTTCGAGGAACGCCTGCGGCTGCGGGGCGAAGCCGTAGATGCTTCCAAACTGATAGCAAGCTTCGAGGTGGTGGAAAAGGCCCGGGGCGAGATGGCCCTGACCTACTTCGAATTCACCACGCTCGGCATCCTGCACTGCATGACCGAGGAAAAGCCCGACGTGGCGATCCTCGAGGTGGGCCTGGGCGGCAGGCTCGACGCGGTCAACATCGTCGACACCGACTGCGCGGTCATCACCAGCATCGACCTCGACCACATGGAATACCTCGGGCCCGACCGCGAGAGCATCGGCTTCGAGAAGGCCGGCATCATGCGCCCGGGCAAGCCCGCCATCGTGAGCGACCCGATGCCCCCGCAGAGCGTGGTCGACCACGCCAATGCGATCGGCGCCGATCTCTGGCGCTTCGGAACCGACTTCAATGTCGCGGGAGACAAGCAGCAGTGGGGCTGGTCGGGCCGCGGGCGGCGCTACAGCGGGCTGGCGTATCCGGCGCTGCGCGGGGCCAACCAGCTCGTCAACGCAGCCGGCGTGCTGGCGGCGCTCGAGGCGCTGCGCCCGCAACTGCCGATCACGGCGCAGGCGGTGCGCAACGGCCTCGCGATGGTCGAGCTGCCGGGCCGCTTTCAGATCGTGCCCGGGGAGCCGGCGCTGGTGCTCGACGTGGCGCACAACGCACATGCCGTGGCCGCGCTGGCCGAGAACCTCGACGCGATGGGTTTCTATCCCACCACGCACGGCGTGTTCGGCGTGATGGCGGACAAGGATCTCGCGCCCATCCTGGCGCGCATCGGCCCGCTGATCGATCGCTGGTACTTCGCCGACCTGCCCACGCCACGCGCGGCCAAGGCGGCCGACCTGCTGGCTGCCTGGCAGGCCCAGAACACGCGCACCGACGCCTCCGGCAGCGTGCATGCAGGACCGATGGAAGCACTGCGCGCGGCCATCGGGCAGGCAGGGCCCGCTGATAGAATCGTGGTCTTCGGATCGTTCTTCACCGTGGGTGGCGTCCTCGAAAACGGCACCCCCCGGCTGCAAGCCAAACACCTGTCGCCGGGCGGCTGATCGTCGGGCCTTAAGCATCGGCTGGCATCGTCCGGCACCTTCCGGCATCACCTCGCTGCACTCCTCCAGGGATCGAACTTCATGGCGTTTTTCAAGTTCCGCACGCGCGGCCCGCAAGGCAACGAAGGACGCAGTGCCCCCGCCGCAGTCCCCGCGGAAAGTGTCGAAACCATGCGTCGGCGTGCGCGCCACCGGCTGCTCGGCGCGGCGGTGCTGGTGCTGCTGGGCGTAATCGGCTTCCCGCTGCTGTTCGACACCCAGCCGCGGCCCGTGTCGGTCGATATCCCCATCGAGATTCCAGACCGCAACAAGGTCAAGCCGCTGCCCGTGCCGGCAACGCCCGCGCCCGCCACGAGCAGCATCACCACGCCGGCCGCGCCCGACAACGGCAGTTCGCGCTTGGCATCCGCCTCGTCTTCCAGCGGCATGATCACGGAAGCCGCCGACGGCACCGAGATCGACCCTGGCAAGCCGGTCGCCAGCACAACCGCGGCCCCGGCACCCGAGCGCAAGCCGGACCCCAAGCCCGAGCCCAAACCCGAGCCGAAGCCCGAACCCAAACCCGAGCACAAGCCGGAACCCAAACCGGAGCCCAAGCCGAAGCCTGAACCCAAGCCCGAGGCCAAGCCGAAGCCCGCCGCCGTCGACGATGGCGCCCGCGCCCGCGCGCTTCTCGAAGGCAAGCCCGTCACCGCGACGGCCGCCAAGCCCGCAGCCGCCGACGAGGCCGGCCGCTTCGTGGTGCAGGTCGGCGCCTTCGCCGATGCGGACAAGGCGCGCGAAGTGCGCCAGAAGCTCGAAAAGGCCGGTCTCAAGACCTACGTGCACGTGGCCAAGACGGCAGGCGGCGAGCGCACGCGCGTGCGTGTCGGTCCCTTCAGCTCGCGTGCCGAGGCCGACCGTGCGGCCGAGAAGGTCAAGGGCTTGTCTTTGCCGGCCGCGATCCTCACGTTGTAAGAGTCGTTTCCTGCCGTTGCCGTGGCCTTGCTCGACTGGATTGCCGTCGCGCTCATCGGGGTGTCGATGCTTTTCGGCCTGATGCGCGGGCTGGTGTTCGAAGTGATTTCGCTGATCGGATGGGTGGCTGCCTTCATCGTCGCGCAGTGGCTGGCTTCGGGCGTCGCGGCATGGCTGCCTTTCGGCGATCCGCAGGGGGCCTGGCGCTATCCGCTGGCCTTCGTGCTGGTATTCGTTGCGGTGGTGTTCGGCGTGGGGCTGGTGGCCGCGCTCACGCGCAAGTTGATCACGGTCGTGGGTCTGCGGCCGGTGGACCGGATTCTGGGAGCGGCGTTCGGCGCGGCGCGGGGCGTGGTGGCCCTGCTCGTGTTAGCCGTCGTTGTTCATTTGCTGGTGTTGAGCGACAGTGTCTGGTGGCACGAATCGCGCAGCGCCATTGTTCTCGATGCGGCATTGCAGGGCCTCAAGCCCTCGTTGCCTGAAAAGTTGGCAAGCTACCTGCCCTGAGAGGAATTGTTCATGTGTGGAATCGTCGGCGTTGTCAGCAACGCACCCGTCAACCAGCTGCTCTATGACGCGCTGCTGCTGCTGCAGCACCGCGGCCAGGACGCCGCAGGCATCGTCACGCTGCAGGAACGCAAGTTCTTCATGCACAAGGCCAAGGGCATGGTCCGCGACGTGTTCCGCACGCGAAACATGCGCGCGCTGCCGGGCAGCGTGGGCCTGGGCCAGGTGCGCTATCCGACCGCCGGCAACGCCTATAGCGAGGAAGAGGCCCAGCCCTTCTACGTGAACGCGCCCTTCGGCATCGTGCTGGTGCACAACGGCAACCTGACCAATGCGCATGCACTGCGCTCGGAACTGTTCTCCACCGACCATCGCCACACCAACACCGAGAGCGACTCCGAAGTGCTGCTCAACGTGCTGGCCCACGAACTGGAGCGCGCCTCGCGCGGCGTGCCGCTGCATCCGGCCGAGGTGTTCGCCGCGGTCAAGAACATGCACAAGCGCCTGCGCGGCTCGTATGCCGTGGTGTCGCTGATCGCCGGCCATGGCTTGCTCGCTTTCCGCGACCCCTACGGCATCCGCCCGCTGTGCATGGGCCGCAGCGCTGACGGCACCGTGATGGTGGCAAGCGAGTCGGTCGCGCTGGAAGGCTCGGGGCATGTGTTCGAGCGCAACATCAATCCGGGCGAAGCCGTGTTCATCGACCTCGAAGGCAATGTGCATTCGATGCAGTGCGCCGAGGCGCCGACGCTGAACCCCTGCATCTTCGAATTCGTGTACCTCGCGCGTCCGGACTCGGTGCTCGATGGCATCTCGGTCTACCAGGCGCGCCTGAACCTCGGAGAGACGCTGGCCAAGCGCGTGGTGTCGACCGTGCCGCCGAACCAGATCGACGTGATCATCCCGATCCCCGAGTCGAGCCGCCCGAGCGCCACCCAACTGGCACACCTGCTGGGCGTGCCGTACCGCGAAGGCTTCGTGAAGAACCGCTATGTCGGCCGCACCTTCATCATGCCGGGGCAGGGCGTGCGCAAGAAGTCGGTGCGCCAGAAGCTCAACGTGATCGGCAGCGAGTTCAAGGGCCGCAACGTGCTGCTGGTCGACGACTCCATCGTGCGCGGCACCACCAGCCGCGAAATCGTGCAGATGGCGCGCGACGCCGGCGCCCGCAAGGTCTACCTCGCCAGCGCCGCGCCGCCGGTGCGCTACCCCAACGTCTACGGCATCGACATGCCGACCAAGGACGAACTGGTGGCGCACGACCGCACCATCGAAGAAATTCGCGAACTGATCGGCTGCGACGCGCTGATCTACCAGGACGTCGATGCCATGAAGCGCGCCATCGGCTCGCTCAACACCAAGCTCGACGGCTTTGACGCATCGTGCTTCGACGGCGTGTACGTGACCGGCGACATCGACACCGACGCCATCTCGCGCATGAACGGCAACCGTCCGCGCATCGAAGAGACTGAAGAGGATTCCTCGCGCCTCGCGCTTCCCAATCACAGCGAGTGAGAGCAGACGAAGTGACCGACGAAGAACGAACATTGCCGCCCGGGCTGCATCCCGAGACGCTTGCCCTGCGCACCGGTCTCGCGCCGAGCCAGTACGGCGAGCATTCCGACGCGCTTTTCCTGACCAGCGGCTTCGTGCAGCCCGACGCCGAGACCTCGATGCGCCGCTTCGCCGGCACCGAGCCGGGCTTCACCTACTCGCGCACCTCGAACCCGACCGTGACCAGCTTCGAGCAGCGCATCGCAGCGCTCGAAGGCACCGAAGCGGCCATCGGCGCATCGACCGGCATGGGCGCGATCCTGATGATGTGCATGGGCCTGCTGAAGGCCGGCGACCATGTGGTCTGCTCGCGCTCGGTGTTCGGCTCCACGCTGAACCTGTTCGGCAAGGAGTTCGCCAAGTTCGGCGTCGAGACTACCTTCGTGTCGCAGACCGACGTGGCCGAATGGCGCGCGGCGGTCAAGCCCAATACCAGGCTGCTGTTTGCAGAGACGCCGACCAATCCGCTGACCGAGGTCTGCGACATCCGTGCGCTGGCCGACGTGGCGCATGCGGCGGGTGCGCTGCTGGCGGTGGACAACTGTTTCTGCACGCCGATCCTGCAGCGTCCGGCGGCGCTGGGTGCCGATCTCGTCATCCACTCGGGTACCAAGCATCTCGACGGGCAGGGCCGTGTGATGGCTGGCGCGATCTGCGGCCCCTCGAAGCTCATCGTCGACGTGTTCGGGCCCATCGTGCGCACCGCCGGCATGGCGCTGGCGCCGTTCAACGCGTGGGTCGTGCTCAAGGGCATCGAGACGCTGGGCATCCGCATGAAGGCGCATTGCTCGAACGCGATGGAGATCGCGCAGTGGCTCGAGAAGCAGCCAGGTGTTGCGCGTGTCTATTACCCTGGGCTCGCTTCGCATGCGCAGCACGAACTGGCGATGCAGCAGCAGTCGGGGCAGGGCGGCGCGGTGGTGTCGTTCGACGTGGTTGGCGACTCGCCCGAGACGGCGCGCGCCAATGCCTTCCATGTCATGAACAGCACGCGGGTGGTGAGCCTCGCCACCAACCTCGGCGACGTGAAGACCATCATCACCCACCCCGGCACCACCTCGCACGGCCGCCTGACCGAGGCGCAGCGCCAGGCTGCAGGCATCGGCCAGGGGCTGATCCGCCTCGCGGTTGGCCTCGAACACGTCGAAGACATCAAGGCCGACCTCGCGCGCGGCCTGAGCACACTGAATCAACCATAACGAAATGACCGGCAAAGTACGCACCCGCATCGCACCATCCCCCACGGGTTTTCTTCATCTGGGCACGGCTCGCACGGCCCTCTACTCGTGGGCCTATGCGCGCCACTACGGCGGCGAGTTCGTGCTGCGCATCGAGGACACCGACGTGGCCCGTTCCACGCAGGACTCGACGGACCAGATCCTCGCGTCGATGCACTGGCTGGGCCTCGAATACGACGAAGGCCCGATCTACCAGATGCAGCGCCTGGAACGCTATCGCGAAGTGATCGCGCAGATGCTCGCGGCCGGCACGGCTTACCACTGCTACTGCACGCCGGCCGAGCTCGATGAGATGCGCGAGGCGCAACGCGCGCGCGGCGAGAAGACGCTGTACGACCGCCGCTGGCGCCCCGAGCCGGGCAAGGTGCTGCCGCCCGTCCCCGAAGGCGTGCCGCCGGTGGTGCGCTTCTGCAATCCGCCCGAAGGCGATGTCACGTGGAACGACCTCGTGAAGGGCGAGATCACGATCAACAACCGCGAGATCGACGACCTCATCATCCTGCGGCCCGATGGTGTACCGACCTACAACTTCGCGGTCGTTGTCGATGACTGGGACATGAACATCACGCACGTGTTCCGCGGCGACGAGCACATCAACAACACGCCGTGGCAGATCAACATCTTCCGCGCGCTTGGCGCACCGCTGCCCCAGTTCGGCCACGTGCCGGTGATTCTTGGCGACGACGGACAGAAGCTGTCGAAGCGTCGTGGCGCAGTGAGCGTCACTGCCTACGAAGACAACGGCTATCTGCCGGAAGCCATGCTCAACTATCTCGCGCGCCTCGGCTGGAGCCACGGCGACGACGAGCTCTTCACCCGCGAGCAGATGGTGAGCTGGTTCGACGGTTCGCACCTGTCGAAGAGCCCCGCGCAGTGGGACGCGGCAAAGCTCGCGTGGGTCAACGCGCAGTACATCAAGGCGAAGAGCGGCGATGAACTCGCACCGCTCGTTGCAGCACAGTTGCAAAAGCGCGGCATCGTTGCAGACGGGCGTTTGCCCGCGATCTGCGCGCTCTTCAAGGATCGTTGCGACACCACGTTGGCATTGGCCAACTGGGCTGCAGCGTTCTATGGGGACATCACGGTGACCGAAGCCGATCGCGCGCAGCACATCACCGATGCAGTGAAGCCCGCAATCGCAACGCTCGTCGAAAAATTGATGACGGTCACGTGGGATAAGGCCTCGATCGCAGTTATGATCAAGGAAGTCCTCGCGACACACGCATTGAAGATGCCGGTGTTAGCGATGCCAGTACGAGTGCTTGTGTTGGGAACTTCACAGACACCGTCCTTGGATTCAGTCCTCGAAATTCTTTCTCGCGAAAAAGTTATCGAGCGATTGAAAAAGGCCTGAAAATTCGGGCTATAATCTGAGGCTCGACACCCACACGGGGGTATAGCTCAGCTGGGAGAGCGCTTGCATGGCATGCAAGAGGTCAGCGGTTCGATCCCGCTTACCTCCACCAGAGTGTCGAGATGGTTTGAGATGCTGATCGCAGCACGTCCAAGGTTTTGACCCTATCGTCTAGAGGCCTAGGACACCACCCTTTCACGGTGGCTACCGGGGTTCGAATCCCCGTAGGGTCGCCAGTTTCACTTCGGTGAAGCAGGCACGAGTCGTCAACACTCGGTTCCGCAAGGAGCGAACGTTGTCTACCAGGAGTGGTAGTTCAGTTGGTTAGAATACCGGCCTGTCACGCCGGGGGTCGCGGGTTCGAGTCCCGTCCACTCCGCCAGTCAGAAGCCCCTGCAGTCAGAAGCTGCAGGGGCTTTTCACTTTCTGGTTTCTTTTCTCGGGCTTCTTCCTGCGCTCGTTTGATCCTCTCGTTTCTATTGCGCCACACCATCGAAGTTGCCATTGGCCGGAGACAGTAAGACGCGAGTCGGAGTGCGCTCGGTAGTAGTGCGTGGCTCGCCATCTCGAAGAGGTCTGCGATGCGAAGTCTTGGTGCGGTCTTGAAGTGTGGCCGCAATCTTTCTTCGGGCGGTCTGCCGTGAGTTCGTGCACGACGATGTCCATTTCCGCTGTCGCCATTTCTGCGAGATTCGAAGCGTCCTTGCGAGTGGCCGGCCGCTTGGCGCGGATGTACAGGAACAGCCGTGATGTTGATGTGCGCATCCACTCGATGAGCGCCGCTGCGCAGGCAGAAGACATGCTCGAGGGCGCACACGAAACCCTTGCAAAAAACTTTGAAGCGACCGCGTTACATCTGGGCTCTCGCAGTCGAATAAACTCCGGCCCGCTTGCAGCTTGATTCGTGCTGCGCCGCCATAGGCAACATGGCGAAATCAAACCTATTAGGAACTCAGTTGAACCGCATCGAACTCGTCGAAAAAATCGTCACCGCCCACAACGTCAGCAAGGCAGAAGCCGCGCGCATCCTCGAGACCGTCACCGGCTCGATCGTCGCCGCAGTGAAGAAGGGTGATCCCGTCCAGATCGTCGGCTTCGGCACTTTCAAGCAAGTGGCGCGCGCCGCACGCTCGGGCTTCAACCCCAGCGCTGGCACCAAGATCAAGATCGCCGCACAGAAGGTGCCGAAGTTCGTGCCGGGCGCAGCCTTCAAGGCCGCCGTGGACCCCAAGGCTGCAAAGCGCAAGGCCGACGGCAAGGCTGTGGCTGCGAAGCCCGCAGCGAAGAAGGCCGCCGCTCCCGCCAAGAAGGCCGTGGCTGCCAAGAAGAAGTAAGAAGCAGTGATGCAGGCATCCCGGCCATGCGTCGACGATGTCCGATAAAAAACGGCCTCTCGAGGCCAATGCCGCTCAGTTAATTCTGAGCGGCATTTTTCTTGATGGGGTACCGCGTCTTGGTCATGCGAACGGCGCGAGGATATCGGCGTTCGCTGCGGCGGGGTGGAAGGACGAAGCGGCGGATGTTCTGGCGCATGGCGCGCAGCTTGGCGGGGATCGCACCGGGCGCAGTGCTGCTCGAACTCCAGAGCCACTCGTCGACGATGTAGCGCAAGGCCGTGATGAAGCTGATGCGACAAGGCTCGAGCTTGGCTTCGTCGGCGATGCGCGTGATTTCCAGACGGA
>NZ_JASMRZ010000024.1 GCF_030462475.1 Variovorax sp. CAN15 | reverse complement strand
CTCAGGGAAAACTAGGACTCGCTGGCCTTGTCTGCCGCCCGCCTGCACCAGCCATACCAGACGCACACCAGGCACGGAGTGCCCAGCGCGATCCAGGCCAGGACATCGCCCATGCGCTTCTGCTTCAGCGCCGCCAGGGCCTGCGAAGCCGCATCGAGGTCGGACTGCTTCGGTGCTGTGGGCTGATCGCCTTCGGTGAGGGCCTTGAGCTCTGCCGATGCGGCGCGTGCGGCTTCGAGGTCGCGCTTGTCGTTGGCTACGGCGGAACGCAGCAGGTCGCGGGAGCGCACCACCGCGGGCAGCGCCGCGGCCGCTTCCTCGTCGCGCACGCCGGCGGGCGCTTCGTAGGCTCGCAGTTCCTTGCCGACGAGTTCCACATGGCCGCTGCAATGCGGGCAGGTCATCGGTTGCGTCGGTGCGGCGCCGGCAGCCTTGGCCTCCGTTTCCCGCACGCGCGCTTCCCAGTCGGCGAGTTCCTTTTCGTCGGCGGCCAGCTTGGTGGTCACGCGCTCGAGCCGATCGGCGGGCTCGCGCAGTGCTTCGATGCGCGCCGCCCGCGTGGTATGCGCCCGCACGTCGGCCTGCAGGGCGCCCAGCGCCTGATGGCTACTGGCGATCTTCGAGTCGATCTCGGCGAGGCGCTGCCGGGCCGTGGTCAGCGCCTTCGGGTCGGTCTCCACCTCTGGCGCCTTCCAGCTCGCGGCCTTCACGGCGCCGTAGGTTTCGCCGGTCAATGCGCGCCAGGAGCCTTTCGCTTCGGTCGCCTTCGCCTTGGCTTCGGTGCACGCCGCCTCGAAGCCGGCGCGCAGCATCGGGGCAACGCGATCGACCCGCGCCTTGTCGTGGCCCTTGTCGATCAGGCGCTGGGACACCGTGTCGGGCGTGATCCTGATGCCCATGAGGCCGAACAGGAACGTGCGCCGGGCCTTGTCGTCCATGCTGCTGAAGCGCTGAGCGTCGAGCACGTACGGCAGTGCTGCGGGCACCGTGAAGCCCTTGGACTGCGAGGCCTTGCCAGCGGGCAGCACGATGCTCGCGGTTTCGACCTCGGGGCCGCTGCCAGCGATCGCGACCTCGGCGAAGGCGACCTTCTGGCCCTCGTTGACCAGGGCGCCGTATTCCTTCTTCAGGCCGACGCGCACGGCCTCTCCGGTCAGCGCCATGCGGATCGCTTCCTGCAGGCTGCTCTTGCCGGCGTAGTTGCTGCCGCCGAAGAGGGTGATGGGCCTGTCCAGCGCGACATCGGCGCGGCGGACGCCGAGGAAGTTCTCGGCCGTGATGTGGGTGATCTTCATGGTGGTGGGGCTCAGTCGATGGAGGGGGTGGTGCCGCGGGCGCGGCGGCTGGTGGGCGCGGCGGCCGGCGCCGGCGGCGCGCTGGCCGGGGTGTCGAGCTCGGCGGCGCGGCGTTGGTAGACATCGGAGAGCACGGCACGCTGCTCCTCGGTGGGATTGAGCGCGCGCAGGCTGTCCATCGCGGCATCCAGGCTGTCCTGGTCCTTGCTGGCGCTCAGCTTCTCTGCGAAGGCATCGACGTCAAGGCCGCTGGCCTTTGCGTCCGCGGGGGTGGCGCTGCTGGTGGCGGCCCCTGCCTCGGTGGCTTCGGCCGCTGCAGGTGCAGCTGCGGTCTCTTCCTGCTCCGGATCGATACCGTTCTTCTGCGTGACCTCGGCGGCCGCGCTAGCGGCGACGCTGCGGAGGTCCTCGGTGCTGGTGACACGCACGGAGTCCTGGTCGAGGTCGATCACGACGGCGTCCTGCATCTCCTCGGTCGTGCGGCCCATGCCCATCACGATGTCGGGCGCGTGGATGTTCCCGAAGAAGCTGCCGGCCCGGTACTGAAGCATCAGGTGCTTCATCTCGGTCTGCCACTTCGAGCCGGCCTTGCCGTACCAGCCTTCCTCGACCGCGAGCTTCATGCTGACGGGCGCCGACTCGATCACCGGCAGCTTCAGGGCCTTCGCGTCGGCCAGCGTGCGCACGTTCGGCGGGAACGCCATGTTCCCCGGCAGGGCCCAGGCCACGCACTCGAGGTTCTCGATCTCGACCGTGATGTCCTTGAAGTCGAAGCGCCGGTTCTCGCGGTTCCAGCCCTGCTTTTCCTTGTAGGTGGCCTTGATGACACCCTTGTTGACGACATCGAAGCGCAGGGGCGTGAAGCGCTTGCTGGCGTTGATCGCTGCGATCTTGTACTGGCCCGACCACGTGAGCCGGCCCTCGATCACGTTKGCGTTCTGCATCACCGCTGTGATGCTCATGCCGACAGCGCGGGCGGTCTCGATCGCTACAAGGCAATTGCCCAAGGCGTTTGTGTTCTCCACATACTCGATGCCGCCGCCCGGCAGCTTCTTCTCGACCCACTGTCGAAAGGCGACGGGCACGGCGTTCGACGTGGAGAACGCTTGCGCGATGCGCTGTGCCAGCGCGAAGCCGCGCGACGAAAACAGATCCACGACCTGATCGGCGGGCTCCTGAGCGGCCGCAACCTGGTGCTGGCGCAGCTGCTGGATGGTGGCGGTGTTCGCGGCCGGAGCCGCTGCGGTTGCAGTTGCAGACATGGCTTTCCTTCTGGGAGTGGTGATCAGTCGTGGTATTTGCAGTGCGCGGCGTAGGCCGGGCAGAACTTGCGCGAGCACAGGTTCGACTTCGGGTTCGGCGGGAAGACCCCGCTCTTCAGCATCCCGGCGGCGATCTCGATGAGGCCCGGAAACTTGCCGTCGCCCAGCAGCGGTGTCTTCACGTCGGCGAGTTCGCCGGTGGCGCAGGGCGTGTCCTTGGTGGTCTGCAGGCCGATGATTTCGGCGGGGGCTTCCATCCGCTCTCCCGAGGCCTGCTCGGCCATCAGGGTGTAGATGCCGAGCTGGATGTGGTGGCCCTTGGTGACAGCACGCCGGGTGCCGGCCTCGGTCTTCTCGGTGGCGCGGCCTCCGGTCTTCAGGTCGGAGGCACCCTTGCGGCCGTCTTCGGTCAGGCGGATGCGGTCGGTGGTGCCGGTGACGCGGACGACGCCGTGCGCGGTTCCGATGTCGAGCGCCGTGCACTTCAGTTCGACCGCGGTGTAGGTGCGTGTCGGCGCGATGTCGAGGCAATACTTCGTCGTCAGCTTCACCGCGAAGCTGTCGGCATCGGAGGGGGAGAGGTTCTCATCCCAGGCAACCTCGTCTTCTGGGCTCTGCAGAGACTCCCGTGCCGCGTCGACCGCCTCGCCTACGCTGATGAACTTGCCGTCGAGGATGGCCTGGTCGTAGACCGCGGTGCCAGCGTGCACGGCGGTGCCGAGATGGGCGGCGCCGCCCGACGGGCTGCGAAGGCCCATGATGTTCTGCCAGTACCACTTGTACGAGCAGTCGAAGAGCGTGGGCCAGGAACTGGCGCGGACAACGGCGAGGGGCTGGGTGGTGGATTCCATGTTCGTTGGCTTTCAGCGGAAGAGGGTGAAAAAGGTGGGGAACGAGAAGGCGATGGCGACCGCCAGAACGGCGCAGACCACGGAGAAGGCGATCCACGCCCGCACCAGCTGCAGCAGTTCGGTGATGGAGTCCCAGGACTCGGCCACGGGATCGGGCGTGTCGTCGGGGAAGTAGTGCGGCGCGCGGCTCACGGCGTCACCTTCTGCGGCTGCTCGGCGCTGAGACGCGCGATGCGGGCCTCGTACATGCGAGCCATCGTGTCGTGGTACTCGGCGGCGGCGCGGTGCTCCAGGAGCATGCGGCGCGCTTCGTACAGCTGTTGCGAGGCGATCTTGTCGGGGTTCGTGGGCGCGAAGATCATGAGAACAGTCCTGGTTGGCCGTTGAAGAAAACCCAGCGGTCGAGGCACCAGACCAGGCCGAGGGTGATGAGGAAGGCCAGCACGTAGCCGGCAACGGTTTCGAGCGCGGCGATCACGGCGCCCTCGCTTTCACGGCGGCCACAACTGCGGCGCACTGCGCGACATCGAACCAGCCGATGTGGCATTCCTCGACGTTGGCGATGCCGAGCGCGCCGGCCAGCCAGGCATAGGCCTCGCTGCGCGTCATCGCGCCGCCTTGCCACAGCGGGTTGAAGGCGTCCTTCGCCTCGCTGCGGGCGCGGCGCATGGGCGGCGTGGCCAGCGTGCCAAGCGGGATGCCCGTGAAAGGGTGGAGGCCGACATACGAATCGCAGCCGGTGCACATCAGCGCCCACGGCCACTTGCCGAACTCGCGGCCGTAGATGCGGGCGTTCGACCCGATGAAGACCGGAGCGCCGCAGTTCGGGCACTTGTCCGGCATCGGAAGCGGGTTCTTCACGCGCGCCACGGCGCCGCGCGAGGGGTTCCACGGCGTCACTGGTGCCGTGCGCGGGGGAATGGCGGCGCGGGTCAAATGACACCCCCGTCCTTCAAGATGAGGTAGATCGCCACGCCGAGCAGCGCGACCGTGACGCCCACGACGGCGAAGACGGTGCTGGTCTTCACGATGCGGCCCTCACCTTCAGCATGGCGTCGGCGTGCGCGTAGCGCGCGATCGCGTGACGCTCCATTGAGGTCTTTGCGAAGTAGAGGGCGCCCGTCTGGCCGAGGTCTTCCAGCGCGGCCTGCACGTCCTGCTCGCTGGCTTGCGCTGCAAAGTAATCGCGCATGGTCATGCCGATCACGGCCTCAGCGCGGGCGAGGATGTAGGCGCGCTCGCGCGCGGTGGCGTCCTCGATGCCCACAGAGGCCGCCATGGCTGTCGCATGCGCGCTCTGCATGTCGCTGACCGGAAAGGCCGGGCCGCCGGTGTTGATCGCGGCGCTCACGAAAGCGGCTCCAGCTGCAGATCGGAGGTGTCGACGAGGTCGGCGCCGTCGTCGCGCAGCAACTCGGCCAGGACCTCGCGCCACTCGATCATCTTCAGGTCCGCGAGGTGGCCTTCGAAGGGCACGACGCAGAGCTGGTGCTCGCCGAACTGCGGCAGTGCGCCCAGATCATCGAAGAGGAAGTGCGGCAGCTCGAAGGCGACCGGCGCTGCCTTCTGCGCGCGGAGCACCTTGTCCAGGTGCTGGCTGACGCTGCGGCGGGTCACGACGCACCTCCAGAGGCCTTTGCAGCCGCCTCGACGATCGAGCGGCGCGTGTTCACCCCTTGGTCGGGGCCACCCACGAAGGTGAATTCGCACCCGCTGCGGCCGAGCCCGATGGAGATGCAGACCACATTGCAGATGCGCTCGGCCAGCGCAATGGCCAGGCGCAACGCATCGCCGTCGTCGTGGAGTGGGCGCCATTCGCGCAGGCTGCCGTTCGTCGGCTGATAGAGGGCGCGCGGCACCTCGCAGTCTTGCCACTCGATGGCAAGGCCTATGGCTTGAGCCGCCAGCGAGACCAGCTCGCGCTCGCTCATGGAAGCGGCCGTACGCGGGGCCTTCACAGCACACCTCGGTTCTGCTGCGACAGCATGTAGAGGTCCGAAGGAGCGAAGTACTCGGGCGAGGCCTTCGCCGCATTCAGCGCACGATCGTTCTCCAGTGCCTGCTCTTCGGTCGGCTGGAAGACCGTCTCCGGGTGGCGCTTGCCCTCGGCGCGCTCGCGGCGGGCATCACGCCGACGCGACAGGTTGGATTGCGTGAAGCGGCTCATCACGCCACCTCGAGCATCTTGGCGACCACGGCGGCGTGCGCGGCGGAGGCCGAAGCCTTCGCAACTGCGGCAGCGGCGCGCTGCTCGGCGATGCGCTTGCCCTCGGCGATCAGCTCGCGGGCCTCTTCGGCGTCGATCTTGTTCAGGCCGTTGTGCGGCACGAACTCGTAGAACGTGCCCTTCGTGGCGCTGGCCAGCACGTAGGCGTCGGGCTTGAAGTCACCCGGCGTCGGAATTTTGGCGATGACCGTGAGGGTCAGGAAGCCGACCTTGACGGTCGCGCCGGCGCTCCAGTCCCGCTTTCTTGCTTTGCTCTGCATGCCCATCTCCTGTTTGATGAGCTGCAGTATCAGCGCCGCTGATTCTTCTGTCAATCAGCGGCGCTGATTATTTTCCGGACTATTTTGTAACAGTGCCGCTGATATTGTCTGACCCGCAGACAGGCACGCAAAAAAAAGCCCGCGCTAGTCGGGCTGGTGCTGGAGCCCCCAGCAGGGTTCAGGCCGGTGCGCACGCGCGCTTACGCTTGAGGCTCATAGACGATCACGGACGAGAAAGGACGTAGATGCGCACAGTATTCGAACCGGCACCGACAGAAGAGGAGTTCGCGGCGATGACCGCAGAAGAGCGCACGGCCGCAGTCGCGGCTATTCGATGGGGTCTATCTTGCGTAACGCGAGTTCGTGCTGCGCCGCTCGCGCGCGCAGCTCGACAAGATGCTCGGGGTCGGTCCCGACGGGGGCGTGACGGCACAGGGCATCGACCTGCTCCCTGAAGTTGGCGAGCACCAGAGCTTTCTGCGGGTGCACGGCAAAGAGCGCGCCGATCAGGGAGTGCAGGATCTGGTTCTCGACGCCAAGGGTCCACACATCGGAACGGAAATTCTGTTCGTCTTCTTCGGTCATCGAGCCTCTGTAGGTCAGTTGCAGTGGAACGTGTTTCCCGCGCCGCGGGTGCAGAACGAACCGTCCGTTCCCTGCAGATTGCCGCCGGCGACAAGGTTGTATCGCACGCCGTTCTGCGCTCCCCAGCATCCGGCCGCGTCGCAGTTCACGAGTTGACCAGGCCCGCGGCGCGGTGCGGGAGCAGGCTGATAGGTGGGCTGCGGCGCAGCCGCTGGCGACGCGCCGCAGACAGCTTGCATTTCCTGCCAGGCGCGCTCAACCATGGCTTGATCAGGGCGCATCGAGTTCCGCGACACCTCATAGTTTCGCGTGGCGCGCTGGCAGTCTTGGGCGTGGGCCCCGACCGCCAGCAATGCCAGCAGCGAGAAGAGTGCCGCTCTACCTGCCGGCGCGTGCACAGACGACCTTCACAAAAGTTTCGCCGAGCGTGTCGGCCATGGGAAGGGCTTCAGCAGAGCCTCCGTCGCGTGCGACCTGCGTTTCAGATGCCGAGAGAAAAAATATCTCTTGTTGCTGCAGTGTGCGTCTCATGCAATCCACCCGATAGTTGGCCAAATGGGACTTGTAGGCCTTGCCGTCGACGACGGATGGTGAGCGCAGATCAGAGCGCCACCACGCGAAATAGGCAACCTCGCGCGTCAGGTCTGGTCTGATTGAGGTTTGATCGAAGTAGGCCGTACTGCCATCGTTACTCGCGAACTCCACCCATGGCGACTGAGCGAAGGCCCCGACTGCGGTGGCGAGCGTCAGCACCATTGCAAGATAGCCGCCGGTCTTCATAGTTTGGTGCCCATCCAGACTGCCTTCCCAACGAGCGTTTGACCGGCCTCGAACGGGAAGTCTGGGTAGCGACGCTTGTTCTCGTTGTCGGAACGGGCGATCCAACGATCACCCTCATGGATCACCCGTTTCACTACGGGCCCCTCGTCCTTGACGAAGACGAAGATCTTCCTGTGCTCGGGGGACTTGACCTTCTTGTTGATAAGGATGACAGCTCCATCGGCAATGGTGTCGCCCATGCTCTCGCCCCTGACGTTCACGATGACCCCCTCGTGCGGCGTGTAGATACCGCATTCACGAAGAAAGTCGCGTCGGAAAGAAAGCCCTCCGATTTCGTCCTCTGAACTCGTGATACGCCCATCTCCAGCACCAACTAAGACGTCAAGTCGGGGGATGAGGTAGCTGTCTTCGTCGCTGACTAGGCCGGCGGCATCAGCGGTGCGGTGCGCCTCAACCGCGAGGCGTTTGCTGAAGTCGCGGATCTTGCAGCCGAGCCCATTGGCGAAACCAACGGCTGCCTTCAGGCTCAGGGCTGACTGACCCGTCAGGAAGTTGGCCACGGCACTTTGACCGCCAATCCCAAATTCCTTTCCGAACTCACCCTGGCTAGAAGGCTTGACGCGATCCCAGATCGCCTTCAATGCGCGCGCCTCAGCACGATGTTCTTCCGTGACCTGCGCCTTTCTGGGGTCCTTTTCCTTGTCTGCACTCATGCACCAAGGATCAGCGACGCTGTTACCTTGAAATCAGCGCCGCTGATTGACAAGAGAATCAGCGGCGCTGATACTTTGAGCCCATGAATCCCATCAAAGCAATTCGCGAATGGCTCGGTGTCACCCAGGCTGAACTGGCCAAGGGGATCGGATGCTCGCAAAGCAACATCGCCGCATACGAGAAGGGTCAAACCGTACCGCCCCCGAACGCCAAGGCCTTGATCGTCTATGCGGAGAGCCGCGGACGGTCGATCACCTTCGACCACATCTACGGCAACGCGGATCTGCCGGTCCTTCCAACCGACGCCACCCCGAAGGCCGCCTGACATGCGCAGCACCAAGAAGAAGGGCCCGCGCACGCCGGCGCTGATCCGGGCGAAGCGCCTCGGGTCGGCCATCCATGCGATGTACGCCACGGCGCGGACGGCGCACCTCATCAATTCGAAATGGGCCGAGAGCGTCGCTGTGCTCAACGGCAGTTTCGACGCCCGTGGAGCTGCGTCGGATGCGATCGCGCGCGCCGCCGGATTCCGCGAGCCACCCGAGCCGGAGCCCGCGACCCAAAGCACCCCGAAGAAGCCGCTGGCACCTGCTGGTGGTGCCGCGCGCCCCATCACGTTGACCTGGCTTGCCGGCGGTGCCGCATGCTTGGAGGTTGGGCATGTGGCGCTCTCTCTGAGCAGCGACGAAGCCTCAGTGCTTCGGGCTATCTGGTCGCCGAATGCTCGTCGAGGTTGCGAATGATCTTGCCGAATATCTCGTGCAGCCGTCGCATCGTCTTCTCCGACATGTGCAGGTCGCTGAAGCCCTCCGGGGAAGGCTCGCCGGCTCTCACCGTCACCTGGGTAATGACCCGCGTCATTCCCGCTTCGTACGAGGCTGCACTTACCGCTTCGATGTCGATGCTGAAGGTTTTCATGTTCGCCCCTCGCGGGGTCCGTGTTGTGGTGACCGGACTCTACCCCGCGAGCGGGCGGGCACCCCTCAACGGCGTTGCCGGCCACTGCGTCATGGCGCAACGCGGCCATCTGCACCAGCAGCTCCATCGCCAGGTCGTGGATGTGGTGCCAGCCCTCACGGCCGCTTTCGAAATGTGCGTCTTGCATGGCCCCCAGTTTTGGCCCGGCGAGCCTCACAACACCACTCAACAGATTCGAGGAGCGTTGTGAACCAACTCGGTTTCCCCTCCGCCGTGACCGTTCAGGAGATCGCGCGGGAGAAGACATTGGGCGGAGCCATCGGGCTCTGTATCAAGGCCGCCGGCTACGAGCCGAAAGAGGTCATCGCCGAGCTGAAGATGGACAAGGCGCAGTGGTCGCGCTGGGAGTCCGGGCAGGAGGGTGTCATCTTCCCAAAGCTGTGCGCGGTGATGGACTACTGCGGTAACGACGCGCCGCTGCTGTGGATGAACATGGCGCGCGGCTACGACCTCTCCAGCCTGCGCCGGCGCGAAACCGAACTCGAGCGTGAGCTGCGCATCGCGCGCGAGGAGAACGCCCAACTGCGCCACGACAAGCGCGTGCTCACTGAAGCCCTGCGTGGAGTCGCGGCATGAGCGACACCCAGCTCCAGATCATGCTGCGCGCGATCCACGATCTGGCCGCGGCAAACAGCGACGGCGCCAGCTACTCTCAGATCGAAGCCGCCACCGGCATCGAGACGCACCTGCTGATGGGCAAGGCCTCCCACCTGAAGGCGCGCGGGCTCATCGAACGCGCGAACCCGACGGCCTCGCGGCGCGAAATCGCGCGCTTCGTCCCGACCGAGAAGGGCAGGGCGGCGCTGTTCCCGCCCGACGACGACTTCATTCCCGCGGAGACATCGGTGCAGCGCGCCATCCGCATGCGGCCGGAACTGGCCACGGCTTGGGCGGGGGCGTGATGGAGTACGCCGACTTCCTGCGCTCGAAGATGCAGATAGCGCCGTCGCTCGGCTTCGAGATCGATGACTCCGAGATCAACCCGCTACTGGCGCCGTTCCAGAAAGCGATCGTGCGCTGGGCTGTGGCCGGTGGCCGCCGCGCCATCTTCGCGCGCTTCGGCCTCGGCAAGACCTTCGGCCAGATCGAGATCGTGCGCATCGTGCGCGCCCGCGCCGGAGGCATGGGCCTCATCGTGCTGCCCCTGGGCGTGCGCCAGGAGTTCATCCGCGACGCCCTGAAGCTGGCCACCGGTGACGACCCGAAGTTCTCCGACGCCCAGCGCGCCGAGCTCAAGGCCTGGCAGGCACTGGGCCCGGGCAGGGTGCCCAAGCTGAAGTTCATCCGCTCCATCGAGGAGTGTGACGACCCCGAGGGCATCTACATCACGAACTACGAGCCCGTGCGCGACGGCAAGCTCGATCCCGAGGCCTTCACCGTCGTCAGTCTGGACGAGGCCGACTGCCTGCGCGGCTTCGGCGGCAGCAAGACCTTCCGCGAGTTCATGGCGCTCTTCGCCGGCGATGACCGCCGCAGTATGAAGGTGCGTGTCCGCAGCCGCGGCGTGCCGTATCGCTTCGTGGCCACGGCGACGCCGAGTCCGAATGAGTACGTCGAGCTGCTGGCCTACTGCGCCTATCTCGGCGTCATGGACGTCGGTCAGGCGAAGACGCGCTTCTTCAAGCGCAACAGCGAGAAGGCCGACCAGCTCACCATCCACCCGCACAAGGAGCGCGAGTTCTGGCTCTGGATGGCGAGCTGGGCCCTGTTCGTACAGCTGCCGTCGGACCTCGATCCGAGCTTCTCGGACGAGGGCTACGTGCTGCCGGACCTCGATGTCCGGTGGCACGAGATCCCGAGCGATCACACCGAGGCCGGCGCCGACTCCCGCGGCCAGAGCCTGATGTTCAAGCACCAGGCCATCGGCGTCGTCGATGCCGCGCGCGAGAAGCGCGACAGCCTGCCGCAGCGCTTGGCCAAGCTGCAGGAGATCCGCGCCGAGGACCCCACCGCGCACCGCGTGATCTGGCACGACCTGGAGGCCGAGCGGCACGCGATCGAGCGCGCCATGCCCGAGGTGGTGACCGTCTACGGCTCCCAGGAACTCGACGAGCGCGAGGCCACGGTCATCGCCTTCGCCGACGGCCGCATCCAGGAACTCGCCGGCAAGCCAGTGATGCTGGGCTCGGGCTGCAACTTCCAGAGGCATTGCCACTGGGAGGTGTTCCTGGGCATCGGCCACAAGTTCAAGGACTTCATCCAGGCGATCCACCGGGTACAGCGCTTCCTGCAGGAGCACACGGTGCGCGTCGACCTGATCTACACGGAAGCCGAGCGGGAGGTGCGCCGCAACCTCGAGCGGAAGTGGCAACAAGACATCGAACTGAGGCAAAAGATGAGCGAAATCATCCGCACCTACGGCCTGTCGCGCATCGCGATGGCCCAGACCCTGGCGCGCGCCATGGGTGTCCCCCGCGTGGAGGTCTCCGGCCCCGGCTACACCGTGGTGAACGAGGACTGCGTGCAGGAGACGCGGCGCATGGCGAGCGACAGCGTGGGCCTGATCCTGACGTCGATCCCGTTCAGTACGCAGTACGAGTACTCGCCGAACTACGCCGACTTCGGCCACACCGACAACAACGAGCACTTCTTCCAGCAGATGGACTTCCTGGTGCCGGAGCTGCTGCGGGTGCTGCAGCCCGGTCGGGTGGCCGCCATCCACGTGAAGAACCGGATCGTGCCCAGCGGCATGGTGCCCGGCGTCGGCTTCCAGACCGAGTACCCCTTCGACCTCGACACCGTGGCGTGCTTCCGCAAGCACGGCTTCCACTTCATTGGCCGCAAGACCATCGTCACCGATGTGGTGCGCGAGAACTCGCAGACCTACCGCCTGGGCTGGACGGAGCAATGCAAGGACGGCTCCCGCATGGGCTTCGGCATGAACGAGTACCTGCTGCTGTTCCGCAAGGCGCCGACCGACGCCAGCCGCGGCTACGCGGATGTCCCGGTGGTCAAGGACAAGGCCAAGTACTCCCGGGCCCGGTGGCAGCTCGATGCCCACGGCTTCACGCGCTCCAGCGGCAATCGGCTGCTGCAGCCCGAGGACCTTGTCGGCCTGCCCGCGGACCAGATCTTCAAGCTCTTCAAGGCGCACTCGCTGAGCGAGGTCTTCGACTTCGAGCACGACGTCGCGCTGGGCGAGGCCCTGGCCGCGAAGGGCATGCTGCCGCCCTCGTTCATGCTCCTGCAGCCGCAGTCCTGGCACGACGAGGTCTGGACCGACGTAACGCGGATGCAGACCCTCAACAACGCGCAGTCCGCCGCCGGCCGCGAGATGCACCTCTGCCCAATGCAGTTCGACATCGCCGACCGCGCGATCGCGCAGTACTCGAATCCTGGCGACGAGGTCTACGACCCCTTCGGCGGCCTGATGACGGTGCCCTACCGAGCCATCAAGGCCGGCCGGCGCGGCCGCGGCTGCGAGCTCAGCCCCAGCTACTTCGCTGATGGCGTCATGTTCTGCGAGGCCATGGCGCGAGAGATGAGCACGCCCAGCCTCTTCGACCTGGAGGAACTCACGGCATGACCAGGCTACAGGAGCTGGTGCACCGCCAGCGTGCCCACCTGATCCAGGCCGAGGGTCTCGGCATCGAGATCTGCATGGCGCTGGGAGATCTGCCCGGCGCGCACCGCCACCGGCGCGAGATGGAGGCGCTGATCGCCGCGCGCGAAGCCGCGATCCTGCAGGCCGAGGAGGAGGGCGACAGATACTTCGCCGCCGCCGGTGCTGCCGCGCGCATCCAGGGCGAGGCCCGGGAGGTCGTGGGTGGCTGAAAGCTGGATCAAGATGCGCGCCAGCTTGCTGACCAATCCGAAGGTCATCAGGACAGCGCGCGCGCTCCTGGACGATGCCGAATTTCAGGAATGGTTCGGCATCACTCTGCGTCACGGGGCGTCACGTCACGCGTCACAGACCGTGACGGAGCGTGACGAAACCAGCGTCGCGACCGTCACGGTGAGCGTCACGGATCGTCACGCTCAGCGTCACGCTGTTGATGTCACGATCGTCACGCGGATCGTTGTTGGCGCCTCAGTTCCGCTGTGGTCTCAGGCCAACGACTGCGCCGGCGAGGATGGCTTCCTGGAAGGTGCAGGGCTGTTCGAGATCGACTCGATGTCGGGTGTACCCGGGCTCGGGCGAGCGATGCAAGCGGTGGGCTGGATCGAGCTTCTTCCCAATGGAGAAGGCCTTAGGTTCAGCAATTTCAATGAGCACAACACCGTGGGCAAGGAGCGCTCGGCCGGCGCCAAAACGGGGGCCGATCGCTCGCGTGAGTACCGGGAGCGGCTGAAGAAGAGGACTACGGAGGAAGGCGAAAACGGCGTCACGAAACGTGACGTCACGCAGCGTGACGGAAAGCGTGACGCGTCACGTGACACCGTCACCACAGAGAAGAGAAGAGTAGAGAAGAAAAGAAAAGGAGCTAAAGCTCCTATGTCGGCAGACAACCTGCCGACGTGGATGACCGGGCTGGTCGACCTCTACCACGAGGTGCTGCCCGAACTGCCGGGTGTCCGGGTCATGGACAAGGCCCGCGACCAAGCGCTGCGCGATTTCCGCGACTGGGTGCTGACCTCGAAGCGGCAGGACGGCACGCCGCGGGCGACCAACGACGCCGAGGTGCTGGACTGGGCGCGCGAGTACTTCGGGCGTGCCCGCAACAACGACTTCATCATGGGCCGGGGACCGCGCTCGCCTGACCACCAGAACTGGCGCTGCAGCATCGAGTACCTGCTTTCGAGCCGCGGCATGAAGAAGGTCATCGAAGAAACGGCGGATCAGCCATGAATGACCGCGTCGATGACACCCTACTGTCGCCGGCCGTGCTGTGGAGCCAGGAATCGGAGTCCACGCTGCTCGGCGCGCTGCTGCTCGACAACGGGATGTGGGACCGCGTCGGAGACCTGGTGGAGGAGGCCGACTTCTTCCGGCAGGAGCACCGGCTGGTGTTCCAGGCCATCAGTAGCCTGCTCAACGCCTGCAAGCCGGTTGACGTCTTCACGGTCTTCGACCAGCTGCAGCGCATCCGCAAGGACGATGTCGTCGGCCTGCCATACCTGAACGCGCTGGCGCAGTACGTGCCCAGCGCGTCCAGCGCCCGGCAGTACGCGCTGACGGTGCGCGACTTCTCGCTGCGCCGCAAGCTGATGGGCGTCAGCACCGAGATCCATGCCTTGGCCTGCCAGCGCAGCGTCGGGTTCGAAGAGACGCTGGACCAGGCCACCGCGCTGCTGACGCCGCTGTTCGAGGTCAACAAGAGCGATGCCTGGCAGGGCATGGACACCGGCATGGTGGAGTTCCTCGACGGCATCCAGCGCCGCGCCGATGGCGAGGAGGATTTCCTCTCGACGGGCATCAAGGATCTCGACGACCGGCTCGATGGTGGCGTCCGCAAGGGCGAGGTCGTGGTGATCGCTGGCCGGCCCGGCATGGGCAAGACCGCGCTGGCGATGTCGATCGCGGACCACATCTGCGGCATGTGCCAACCCGTCGGCGTGCTCTCGATGGAGATGCCGAAAGCGCAGCTGACCACCCGCGTGGTGTCGATGCGCTCCGGCATCCCGCTGCACAAGCTGAAGCGCCCGGAGCGGCTGACCGACTACGACTGGGGCGAGATGACGCGCACCGTCGAGCACCTGCGCCAGCTGCCGATGTTCATCGACGACCAGACCGCGCTGAACATCAACCAGCTCCGCGCCAAGGCGCGCTCGTTGAAGCGCCGCCACGGTCTGCGCCTGCTGGTGGTGGACTACATCGGGCTCATGGAGGGCACCGACCGCAAGGCCAACCGGGCCACGCAGCTCGGCGAGGTCAGCCGCGGCATCAAGGCGCTGGCGAAGGAGTTGGACTGCACCGTCCTGCTGCTGGCGCAGCTCAACCGCGAGGTCGAGAAGCGTCCCAACATGCGTCCGATCATGGCCGACCTCCGAGAGTGCGGCGATATCGAACAGGACGCCGACATCATCGCTTTCGTCCATCGGCCCGCGCACGCGAAGCCCGACCTGGGCCCGGAGTGGAAGCACTACGCCGAAATCATCGTCGGCAAACAGCGTGACGGTCAGACCGGCATCGTCGACGCGCAATACACAGGAGACACCGTGAAATTCTGCAACTGGATGGGAGACCGTCCGACTTCGCTCGTGCGCACGAAAGGGACCGAACTGTGATTCTGCATTTCCATGTTCCCGGCCAGCCTGTTGGCAAGGGGCGTCCTCGCATCGGCAAGGTGGGTGCGCACGCCCGCATGTTCACCCCCGAGAAGACAGTGAACTACGAAGGCCTCGTGGCGCTGGCCGCGCAGCAGGCGATGGCCGGCGCGGCGCTGCTGGAAGGCGCCTGCGAGGTGAAGCTGCGCATCGATTGCCAGATCCCCGCGAGCTGGTCGCAGAAGAAGCAACGCGCGGCTGCCGCGGGCGAGATTCGGCCGACCACCAAGCCTGACGCCGACAACGTCATCAAGGCGATCTTCGACGCGATGAACGGTGTCGTCTGGAAGGATGACGTGCAGGCCGTCGAACTCGCGGTTTCGAAGCGCTACAGCATGGTGCCGGGCGTCGCAGTGCGTGTCGAACTGCTCGATCCGGCCCCGCCGGCCCAGGAGCAGGGCGACTTGCTGGGAGCCACGGCATGAAGCGCATCTACATCGCCGGGCCCATGACCGGAAAGCCGGACTTGAACTTCCCGCTGTTCCACCGCGAGGCAGCGCGCCTTCGCGCCGAGGGCCTGGAGGTGGTGAACCCGGCCGAGATCAACGCCGACCCGACCGCTGGCTGGCTGCCCTGCATGCGCGCCGACATCAAGCAGCTCGTCGATTGCGACGCCATCCTGATGCTGCCGGGCTGGGAGTGGAGCAGGGGCGCCTCGCTGGAGCACCACATCGCGCAGCGGCTGGAGATGCGGGTGATCTACCTGCAGACCGTCGTCAACGTACCCCCCAGGCAGATGGAGGGCTCGGCCCCGTGACCTTGCACCTCGTCCCCACCGGGCGCGGCCGCTGGCGCACTGTCGTCCTGCAGGTCTCTGGCGATCGCGCATCGCCGCTGCTGGTGCGCATTGGCGACCGCATTCCGCTCGGCGGCGTCCTCTTCCGCGTCTCGAAGGTGTCGGCATGACGAAACCCTCCTCGATCCTCATCATGAAGGCCCATCCGCTGGCCGGCTGGTCCGAGCACGAACTTTCGATCGTGCGCCGGTTCATCTTCGATGGCATCCGAGGCCTCAACGAGCAGCACAACACCCGCTGGCGGCGGTTCTGGTCGCGGATCATGAAGGCCGAGGTCGGCCAGGTCTTCCAGTTCGAGAACGTCGTCGAGCGCTCCGGACCCTACCACCGCATGCACATGGGCATGGAACAGCGCCTCTTCGAGAGCCAGGAGCGCTGGGCCCAGCTGGAGCCTTTCCGGGACTGGCTCAAGGTCGGCGCCGCCTGGGGCGACTACCAGGTCGGGCCGCGTGGCGCGCTACGCTTCGTGCCGCGCAGCACCTCCTACGAGCACTGCAGCGACGACGAGATGCGCGAGGTCCACGCCGCAATGCTGGCCTTCCTGCGAACACCGTACGCGCAGCGCAGGCTCTGGCCGCACCTGCAGCCCGCCAAGCGCGCTGAGATGCTCGAGTCGGTGCTCGCCCGCCGTGAAGATGACGGGGGCCGGCCATGAGACGCACACCGATGCCGCGCGGTAAGGGATTCAAGCGTCGGCTGCCTCCATCGCGCCCGTCCAACGTTGCGCTCGGCGCCCGCACGCTCGCGGTGGCGATCCGCCGCGGCACCTACGCGGTACCACCGCCCGCGGCGCCCGTGCCGAAGGTCGTGCCAGTGGAGAGTGAGAAGTACCGCCGGCTCGTCGCGCTGCTGCCCTGCAAGGTCTGCGGCATCGACGGCTACAGCCAGGCCGCCCACCCCAACACCGACAAGGGCGCCGGCACGAAGACGGACGACCGGCTCTGCTTTCCGCTGTGCTGCGACCGGCCCGGTGTCCGGGGCTGCCACCTGCAGTTCGACCAGCACGCCCTGATGACCAAGGCTGCTCGCCGCCTCATCGAACCCGCCTGGGGCGCTGATACCCGCCGCCAGATCGAAACCATGGGCCTGTGGCCGGCGAACCTGCCGCGCTGGGCCGAACCCGAAACAGGAGATCTGCCATGAACTGCCGTCCCGGAGATCTGGCCCACATCGTGGCGCCGTATTGGGACCTTGAGATGCGCGGCCTTCCGGTCCAGGTCGTCGATACACACCGAGGCGGCCCAGTGCGCGCGAAGAACGGCTGCATCAGCCACGACCGTGGCCGGGACTGCTGGCTCGTCGACGGGCACGACGACAGGCTTCCCATGGTCATCGCCGATCACTGCCTGCGCCCGATCCGCGATCCCGGTGCCGACGCCGTCGACGAGATGGTGCTGCGCAAGCCGGTGCCGCTGCCCGTGATCCAACCCGAACTCATTCCGGAAAGGGTGCCGGCATGACGACAAAGCTCACGGCCAAGCAGGAGGAGATCCTCGCCTTCATGGTCGAGTACGAGGCCGCGAACGACAACATGCCGACGGCGGTCGTCATCGCACGGCATTTCGGCTACGCCAGTGCGAACTCTGCCAGCGAGCATCTGCAGGCGCTGGTGCGCACTGGACGTCTGGAACGCCTGGAAGGGCAGGTCGGCTTCCGTTTCACGAGGACAGCGCCATGCGCCGACCCGCAGGCCTGAGCCTGGTGCAGCGCGCCTTGATCGAGCGGGACTGGCGCGCTGAGGTCATCACTGCACACATCCACGCCCTGATCGGCGACGACAGCGACCGCCTCGTGAACGGTGCCGGCCGCGTCCTGTACGTCGTGCTCGGCGCCGCGATCGCGGAAGGTGCCGACCCGGAGCTGGCCGACCTCCGCATCGTTCGTGGGGCCGTGAACGCTGTGCACGACCAGGCCGGCGAGGCCGAGATTCTTCCGATGCGCCGTTCCTCGATCGAGAGCGGGCTGCTCGCCGCCGAGCGGCTGATCCCCGCGTTCGAGCGCCGCAGCCTCATCAATGCCGCCTGCGAACTCGAACTGAAGCTCCGCGCGGGCCACGTCAATACCAGCGACTTTGAAGCCCTCGTGGCCAAGTTCGCCCCCACCGAATCCATCGCCATCACCGAGAGAAGGGCCTGATGACGCAGAAGCCGCCGCAACCTGTACGCCGTGGAGTCGGCGAGCTGGTGTTCCAGACCATCCAGGACCTGCACAACGCCGGCCGCATCGCCACACGCTCGATCGTGAAGGAGATGACGGGCCAGAGCTACAGCGTAGTCGATGACCACGTGAAGCGGATGCTGGAAGACGGTCGTCTGCGCAGGGTGTCGCCCGGTGTCTTCGAGCCCGTCGAGGAGTTGCCGGCGGCGCAGGCGATCTCGCTGACCGTGCTGCCGAGCGGCATGGCCAAGCTTGAGGTCGGTGACGCCTGCCTCGACCTGAACCCCGCCGACTGCCGCCGCATCGGCAGCCTGTTCCGCGGCAGCTCGGAGGAGATGACCAGCCTGCAGGGTGCCCGGGAGCTCAGCGACGCCATCGCGGACCTCAGGCGCCAGCTTGCCCTGGCACAGCATCGTGTCGACCAGCAGGACGAAGTCATCCGGCGCCTGCAGCGCCTGCCGAAGCAGGCCGAGATCCAGTTCTTGTAACCGGCCGAGAGGCCACAACCCCGGGCGCGAGCCCACAACACCAGGAGAAGACCATGCATGCAAACCAAGCCACCTATGCCAATGCGCCGATCGAGGCCAGCCGCGAGATTCCCAATCAGCTACAGCGCCTGCGCGAAGCCATCGGCGAGCTGGGGTGCCGCAGCGATCTGCTGCTGGCGCGCACCGAAAGCGTCCGTCGCATCCCGCCGCCGGCTGCTGTCTCCACGGGCGAAGGGCCGGGCCCGATCCGTGCCGTGCCGCAGACCCCAATCGGCAACGTGCTCGACGAGATGACCCGCGAAATCGAGTCGCAGATCCGCTCGGTGAACCACGCGATCGACACGCTCGAGCTCGCCTGATCCGGCTCGATTCCTGCTCCAACAACTCAGATTGCCAACATGATCCCAACCATCGAAGACATCCTCGCCATGCTCGCCAAGGGCGAGTGCACCCAAGAGCAGGCGCTGCAGTGGATCGGCAGCCACATCGATGCCGCCACGCGCGATGCCGCGCTGCGCGACCACTTCGCCACGACGGCCGCCATCGGCCGCGACGCCAACGGCAACATCTCGACGGCCAGCGCCAAGGCCGTGATGTTCGAGGACCCGCCGGACTGGGAAGCGGGTCCGACCGCGGCCATGCAGTGGTGGTGCGACGCCGAAGCCCGCATCCGCTACGTCAAGGCCGAGTCGATGATGAAGGCGCGCATCCTGTAGCAGATGCGCCAGAAGAAGGCTTGAGCCACTCCCTGGTGGCGATTCTTGGATCCCTCCGGCGCTTCTGTCGGTGGCGCCATCTTCGGAGCCGCCATAGCTCTTGCTTCGTCAATCGACTGGCAGCCGGACGAACTGCTCTGAGCTACAGCCCCTTCAACCCGAGGAAGGGGGCCCAGTTCTCCTTGATGTACTTTATAAACTCGTGTCCCAGCGGGGTGAGTTGCACGGCCATCCCGCCTTTGTGATCACTTGCGATGATGATGAGCGACTGCCCCACCAGAAATCCGATGTACTGATCGATGGTAGGAGGGACGAAGCCAGGCACCGATTCGCCCAACTTCAAGTGCTCATCGTAAAACGGCCGAACCTCTTCTGCCGGCGCGCCCGCTTCCCCTCTCGATAACACATACTCCAAAAGCCGCCACTGCGTGCCGTGCATGCGATGGAAGGCATTCTCGCTCGCAGCGGCTGTCCACCATTTCAATATCTCGACTCGCGCCTTCGCCGGGTCGCTGGTGACTTGGGTCAAATAGTCGCTATCCGCGGTCGGTGGCGCTGGCGGGCTCGTTCCGACATTCTGCGTTGGTTCTTGGAAGCGGGCATGCCAATCCTTGCCCTTTGCTTCGATCAACCGGTCTAACTTTTCCGCCAGTTGTTGCCGGAAGGCCGCGATGACGATGCAGGCCCCGATGAAGGCAAGCGGCGGCCAGGACAGGAGCACCTTCAGATATTCCAGGATCAACGGCCAGTTGGCGACACAGTTCTGCATGGTCTCCGCTCCAGAGTTTTGGGGAATGTATCCGACCGCCCCCCACCAAGGTTCGCAGATGTGGTGCGCGGCGGGAATCATCCCGGTCCATGACAGACGCGCGCGAACCAGATTCGGACAAGCCGACAGCCCACTGGCCAACCATCGAGGCCGACTACCGTGCCGGCGTCAAAAGCGTGCGCCAGATCGCCCGGGAGCACTCTCTCTCCGAGGCAGCCATTCGTAAACGTGCCAACCGCGAGACGTGGGCCCGCGACCTCAATGCAGCGATCCAGGCCAAGGCCGACGAACTGGTACGCAATGAGGCGGTTCGCACTGAGGTGCGCAATGCGAACCGAATTCCCGACAAGGACGTCATCGACGCCAACGCGAACGCCATTTATCGCGTGCAGATCGCGCACCGCGCCGGGCTGACGAGACTGTCTGCGCTGCGAGACGCCCAGCTGGTCGAGCTGGAGAGCGCGGCGAAGCCCGTAGGGAAAGCGACGGCTGACCAGGCCGCATCCGAATCTCAGGACGCCCCAACCCAGATGGCGCTCTCCGCCCGCGTCGGACTGCTGAAGCAGCTGACCGAGATCGACGAGAAGCTGCGCAAGGGCGAGCGCGAGGCCTACGGCATCGACAAGATCGTGCCGGACGAGGGCGGCCTGGTCAGCAAGCTGACCGACGCGGAGCGTGCCAGCCGGCTGGCTGCCCTGTTCGAGATCGCACGGAAGAGGGCGGCCGATGGCGCCTGACATCGATGTCCCCGAGCTGGTGAAGCTGATGCCGTTCCTGTCGGACGGCGAGCGCGCCGAGCTCGATCTGCTGCTGACCGAGGGCCTGCCGCTGTGGATGCCGCAGGTCGGGCCGCAGATGGCGGCGCTCCAGTCCGAGGCCGACATCCTGTTCTATGGCGGCTCCGCGGGCGGCGGCAAGACGGATCTGCTGCTTGGCGCCGCGCTCACCGAGCAGGAGCACAGCATCATCTTCCGGCGCGAGGCTGTGCAGCTTGTCGGCATCGAGGAGCGCATGGGCAAGATCCTTGGCACCCGTAAGGGCTACAACAGCCAGGACGGCGTCTGGCGCCTGCCCGGCAAGCGCGTGCTCGAGCTCGGCAGCGTGCGCGAGGCCGACGACTGGATGAAATATCAGGGCCGGCCGCACGACGCCAAGCTCTTCGACGAGATCACCCACTTCCTGGAGCTGCAGTTCCGCACGCTTATCGGCTGGATGCGCACCGACAATCCGAAGGTGCGCCAGCGCGTGATCTGCGCCGGCAATCCGCCGACCAGCTCTGAGGGCGAATGGGTCATCCGGTTCTGGGCGCCGTGGCTGGACCCGAAGCACCCGAATCCCGCGAAGCCGGGCGAACTGCGGTGGTTCGTGACGGACACCAACGGCAAGGACCTCGAAGTGCCCGGGCCCGAGCCCGTGATGGTCGGCAAGGAGCTGATGAAGCCGAAGAGCCGGACCTTCATCCCTTCCAGCGTCGACGACAACCTCTATCTCAGCCTGACAGGCTACAAGGCCACGCTGCAGTCGCTCCCGGAGCCGCTGCGCTCGCAGATGCTGCGCGGCGACTTCATGGCCGGGCGCACCGATCCGGTCTGGCAGCTGATCCCCACGGAGTGGATCAAGGCGGCGCAGGCGCGTTGGAAGCCGAAAGACAACAAGGGGCCGATGACGGTCGTGGGCTACGACGTCGCCCGCGGCGGCATCGACAAGTCTTCGGCGGCGCGCCGGCATGGCAGCTGGTTCGATGAGCTGGTGACGGTGCCCGGGGTCGTCACCAAGGACGGGCCCACCGGCGCTGCTTTCGTGATCCCGCTGATCCGCAACGGTGCGCCGGTCGCGATCGACGCCATCGGTGTCGGCGTCTCTGTGCTCGACTTCCTGAAGGGAATCAACGTACTCTGCGTGCCCGTCGTCGGCTCTGAGAAGAGCGACGCCATGGACAGAACCGGCAATCTGCGGTTTCGCAACAAGCGCGCCGAGATGTACTGGCTCCTGCGCGAGGCGCTCGATCCGACCGCCGAGGATCCGATCGCTCTGCCGCCCGACGATGAGCTGCTCGCCGATCTCTGCGCCATTCGCTACAAGGTAGTGCAACTAGGCCGCTTCGCCGCAGTCCTGATCCGCGACAAGGACGAGATCCGAGAAGAGCTCGGCCGCTCCCCCGACAAGGGCGACAGCGTCGCCCAGACCTTCCTTTCCGACATCCCCGAGGTCGTCGCCCTGCAGGAGACCTCGCCACGTGAGGCGCCGGACTGGCGTTATTGAGAGCCACCATGACTGAACCGACCATTGCACTCAACGGCCCCAGCCCGAGCACGCCCAACACCGATCTCAACACCGGTGCGCTGACGCTCTCGGAGTTCACCGACTTCTTCCACGAGGTCGAGGAACAGCCGGCCTGGCGCGCCAAGGCCGACCGGGAGATGGAGTACTACGACGGCAACCAGCTCAGCTCCGAGATCCTGCAGCGCCAGCAGCAGATCGGCATGCCGCCGGCCATCGAGCCGCTCATCGGCCCGGCCATCGATGCTGTGCTCGGCCTGGAGGCGAAGACGCGCGCGGACTGGCGCGTGCTGCCCGACGGCGAGGGAGAGGGCGACAGCGGCGACCAGGTCGCCGTAGCGCTCAACTACAAGCTGAATCAGGCCGAGCGCCACAGTAAGGCCGACAAGGCATGCTCCGACGCCTTCAAGACACAGGTCGCCGC
Source organism: Variovorax sp. CAN15 (assembly GCF_030462475.1). Taxonomy (GTDB): domain Bacteria; phylum Pseudomonadota; class Gammaproteobacteria; order Burkholderiales; family Burkholderiaceae_C; genus Variovorax. The sequence goes on along the minus strand of NZ_JASMRZ010000024.1, from coordinate 50,980 downwards.
GGGCATCGGCTGGGTCGAAGTCAGCCGCAACCCCGACCCCTTCAAGTTCCCTTATCGCTGCAAGGCGATCCACCGCAACGAGATCTGGTGGGACATGCTCGCCACCGAAGACGATCTCAGCGATGCCCGCTACCTGATCCGTCGGCGCTGGACGCCGACGGCGCAGGCCAAGCTCATGTTCCCCGACCAGAAAGACCTCATCGGCCAGGTCGTCAGCGGCTGGCCGATCTACGAAGGGCTCGGCACGACCGAAGGCGGCACGTCCACAGATCTGGTGAGCGCCTGGGACCAACAGCGCGGCTGGAGCGTGGAGGAGCAGCAGTGGCGCGACATGACGGGTAAGCGGGTCTGCCTCTTCGAGGTCTGGTACCGACGCTGGAACCGCATGCTGGTGCTGAAGCTGCCAGACGGCCGCGTCGTCGAGTACGACCGCCGCAACCCGATGCACGTGCAGTTCGTCGCCATCGGCGCCACGGTGCCGGAGTGGGCCGTCGTGCCGAAGATGCGCATGGCGATGTGGATGGGCCCGCACCAGCTGTCGGATGAGCCCTCGCGGTACCGGCACCAGAAGTTCCCCTACGTGCCGTTCTGGGGGAAGAAGGAAGACCGCACCGGTGTGCCCTACGGTCTCGTGCGCGGCATGATGTACATGCAGGACAACGTAAACGCGACGAACAGCAAGCTGCGCTGGGGCCTCGCCGCGGTGCGCACGACCCGCACCAAGGACGCCGTGAAGGGCACTGACGAGCAGTTCCGGCGCGAGATCGGGCGCGTCGACGCCGACATCATCCTGAACCAGGAGCACATGGCGAAGCAGGGCGCCATCTTCAAAGTAGAGCGCGACTTCGAGCTGAACCAGCAGCAGTACCAGATGTTGCAGGACTCACGCGCCGGCATCCAGCGTGTCAGCGGCATCTCGCCCAGCCTGCAGGGCGCGCAGAGCAGCGCCAACTCCGGTCTGCAAGAGGCCACGCAGCTCGAGCAGAGCACGCAGGCCCTGGCCGAGATCAACGACAACTTCGCCACCAGCCGCGCCGAAGTTGGCGACCTGCTTCTGTCGCTGATCGTCGAGGACATGATCGGCCGCGAGACCACGGTGCGCGTCAAGGGCGACCCGCTGAAGCCGGAGTTCGATGTCCGCCTCAACGTGCCCACGCAGGACGCCGACGGCTTCTCCTACCTCGACAACGACGTCGAGCGCACCAAGCTGAAGGTTGCCCTCAACGACGTGCCCAGCACGCCGAGCTACCGCAGCCAGCAGCTGTCGGCGATGTCGGAAGCCTTCAAGGCGATGCCGCCGCAGTTCCAGCAGGTCGCGATGCCGTACCTGATCGCGCTCATGGATCTGCCGAACCGCGAAGACATCATCAAGGCCGTGCGCGAGGCCGCCAAGCAGATGACGCCGGACCAGATCCAGCAGCGTATCGACGAGGCTGTGAATCAGGCCCGCATGGCCGACGCCCGCGACCTGAAGCTGCAGGAGCTGTCGATGCGGTACCCGAAGGAGAAGCTGGACGCCGAGATCGGCAAGATCCTGGCCGACTCCTTCAAGACCTACGTCGAGGGTCTCTACTCGGCCAACCAGACCGCTGCGACCATCGTCATGAACCCGGCCGTGGCGCCAGTGGCGGACGCGGTAGCGGAAGCCGCTGGGTACCGGCCGCCGAGTGCTGGTGGTGTCGATCCGCAGCTGCCCGGGCCTGGCGCACTGCCGCCGCCTGCAGCCGTCGACGATGTCACCGGAACGCCTGGCGCGCGCGAGAACACGAGCCCGGCGCTGCCGCCTGTAGCCCCTGGCCCAGGCTCTCCGATGGATGGCAGCGGTCGAGGCATTGAGACGCAACGCACCACAGACAACGTGCCCGTTAGCTAAAGCGAACGGATCGCCACCACAGCCGCCACGACGATGGCGGCGGAAACCATCACTCCGGCGATGATTTTCGTCAGGACGAAAGCCCGTTCACCGCGCTTCACAAGGCGCCACTCGGCCTTGAGCACCTTCTGTGTCGCAGCGAGGACGGCGTCGGCCGCAACGATCCTCGCGGCAGAGCTTGCCTTCATGCTGTCGCGCACCTTGTTCATCGCTTGGATCATCTCTGCGTGCTCCGCAGGATTTAGCCGAAGGTCTATCCGAAGACGAAGCATGCGCAGCCGCAGGAAATTCTCATAGCGCTGCTCTGTTTCGGTGAGGGTCGGTTTACGCCCGGACGAGGTCAAGTTGTCAAACGTCGCGTAGACGATCGCGACTTCCGCCAGCCATTCTGCGACGTCATTTCGAAGGGCGTCGATCCACTGCTGGCGAAACTCAGACGTCTTCTGCTCTTTCGCGAGTACCGACACCACAAGCGAGACGGTGGCTGCCAGCCCAGCTGCGAACAAGGTTGCCAAGGCCGCTGTGGTTGCGGGTGAGAAGTTCATGTGCGCTCCAGGCGTTGGTTGCACGCAATCGTAGGCGAACCCGCCCCCCACTAGGGTTCGCCCCCTTGTTCCTTCCTCGACACGATCACGCCCAGCAACGCCATCCCGGCGAAGCACCACCCAAGACCTTTGGCGGCCACGGCGAGATGTGGCAAGGAACTGGAACACATGGCAAACATCGAGCAGTTTTTGGAAAAGCACGCGGATGCCGACGGCAACGTGAGCGAGGAAGCGATGGCGCGCCTTCTGACGGGCGGCCTCGAGGGCGATACCGCTGCACCTGGTGCAGGGGAATCCGGCGCGCCCGCCGCCGGCACCGAAGCAACGACCGACGCACCTGCAGCTGCTCCGGCTGCACCAGCCCCCGCGCCTGTCGCGCCCGAACCGGCCCCTGCGCCGGCCGAGACACTGGCAGCAGCACCAGCATCGACGCCGGCACCGGCTCCCGCTGCAGCTCCGGCTGCTGAGGGCGCCGACTCGGTGATCCTGGCCAAGGATGGAAAGCACACCATTCCTTACCAGAAGCTGGTCGATGCGCGGGAGGAAGCGCGTCTGGCCAAAGCGGAGATCGAGGAACTGCGCGCAAAGCTCGCCACGGGTGCACCGGCTCCGGCCTCTGCACCAGCGGCACAGCCTGCGTCAGCCCCGCCTCCGTCGAATGGCCTGTTCGGCGACTACTCCGACGAGGCAGTGGCAAAGGGCGTGAACGCGCTCGTCGCGGAAGCGATGGGCAAGCTCAAGTCCGAAGTCACGGCCGAGCTGGAGCCGGTCAAGCGGCAAGCCGCCGAAACGGCTGCCGAAGCGCACTTCCGGACCATCTACACGAAGCACCCCGACACGGATTCCATCGTCGACAGCGCGGAGTACCAGCAATGGCTCAACGCGCAGCCGTCGCTGGTGCGCCAGACGTACCAGACCGTGCTGGATAAGGGGACCGCGTCGCAGGTGGTCGAGATGCTGGACACCTACAAGGCCGCTCGAGCCACCACCGCGCCCGCGCCGGCGCCTGCCCCCGCACCCGCACCCGCCGCAGCTCCTGCGACGGCACCGGTAGTGGACCCGCAGAAGAAGGCCGAAGAGGTCGTCGCCGCAGTGAAGCCGAAGACGCCTGCCAGCCTGTCGGATGTTCCGGCCGGCTCGCAAGCCCACCACGACGAAGCCGCAGCGATGGCCGAGATGAGCCCGCTTGACCTCATGGCGAAGTTCGAGGGCAAGACGCCCGCGCAGATCGAAGCCCTGATGCGAAAGCTGGTGTGACCCATCCCGCCATTTCGGAGTCTTGAATGTCTACGACCAACATCCCCTACGGCTCGCCACTTGCGCTCAAGGCGCAGTCGGTTGGCCTGTTCGCTGCCACGATGCAGCGTCTCACCAACCTGAACCGCCTCACCGGCCAGATGCCCACCCAGGCTGACGCCGAGAGCAAGCTGCGCGTGCAGTCCAGCACGGACATGCCCATCGTGCGATGCATGGACCTGACGAAGGTTGCCGGCGACGAAGTGACCTTCGACCTGGTCAACCCGATCGGCGGCAAGCCGATCATGGGTGGCCGCATGGCCGAAGGGCGCGGCGAACGCCTCGACCTCCAACAGGACAAGCTGCGTATCAACCAGTCCCGCAAGCCGATCTCGGCCGGCGACACGATGACGCAGCAGCGCACACCCCATCAGCTGCGCCAGCTCGCCCGCGCCGCTGGCCAAGGCTACATGCTGCGCCTGGAAGATCAGCGCACGCTGGTGCACATGGCCGGCGCCCGCGGCTTCCACAACAACATCGAGTGGGCGGTGCCGCTGGAGACCGACGCCGACTACGCCGAGATCATGGTGAACCCGGTGAAGGCCCCGACCCGCAACCGGCACTACCTCTCGACCGGTACCGGCATCGAGCGTGTCTCGGCATCCGCCGGCGAAATCGCGATCGCCACGACCGACGTGATGAACATGGACGTCGTCGACTCGATTGCGACGGTGATCGCTTCGATCCCGCTGCCGCCGCCGCCCGTGAAGTTCGAGGGCGATGCCATGGCCGACGATGCGCCGCTGCGCGTGCTGCTGGTTTCCGCCGAGCAGTACACGTCGTTCGTGAAGTCGGGCAACTTCCGCGTCCTGCAGGCATCTGCGATGGCGCGCGCACAGCAGGCGAAGGGCAACCCGCTCTTCACTGGCGATGCCGGCCTCTGGAACAACATCCTGCTCGTCAAGATGCCGAAGCCGATCCGCTTCTACGCGGGCAGCGTGCTGCGCTGGTGCGCGAGCCTCACCGACGAGACCGAAACGGCGACCGACGTGGTGCCGGCGAGCTTCGGGACCAACTTCGCGGTGGACCGCGCCATCCTGCTCGGCGGCCAGGCGCTGGCCGAGGCCTGGGGCAAGAACAGCCGCTCCGGCAACCCGTTCTTCTGGAGCGAGAAGGAACTCGACCACGGCGACAAGCTGGAAGTGCTCATCGGGTCCGTGGGCGGCAAGAGCAAGGTCCGATTCGACGTGAACTACGGCGACGGCTTCCAGCCGACGGACAACGGCGTGATCGCGATCGACACCGCGGTCGCCATCGCCGGCCAGTGATCGGCAGGGCCGGCCCCGGCTGGCCCTCCTGACGCTCTCCATCAACTGAATCAGGAGCCTCATCATGGCAACCATCACCCGCAAGTTCTCGTCGCAGCAGTTCGGCGGCACGCCGTACGGCAACAAGACCTCGCATCACTTCGTGCTGGAGACGAACGCCGCCGGCGCCCTCGTCAACAGCGACAGCACCGCCGCGATCGGCGCCACCGACAAGGTTCGTCTCGGGCTGCTGCCGCAGGGCTTCCGCCTGGACGACGCGCTGGCCATCATCTCGGATGCCTTCACGGCCACCATCACCGGTGACCTCGGCTTCGAGTACGTGGACGGCGTCGATGACGTCACCGTGCCGCAGGACGCCGACTACTTCTTCGCCGACCTCAACGCTGCAGCCACCGGCCGCACGCGGATGACGCTGGCGAACAAGCCGGTCACGCTGCCGAAGGACGCCTATCTGATCTGGACCAACCAGGTCGCGGCGCACGCATCGGTCGGCCGCGCCGACTTCTACATCGACGGCGAAGACCGCGGCCCGCTGTAACCGACTCCTCCTTGACCCCGTTCGGGGCGGGCTCCGGCCCGCCCCTTTTTCATCTACAGGAGAGAAATCCGATGAACCGAGAACAGATCGCACAGGTGGCTCACGAGGTGAACCGCGCCTACTGCGCTTCGCTGGGCGACACCAGCCAGCCGGCCTGGGCCGATGCGCCGGACTGGCAGCGGGCAAGCGCTCTGGCTGGCGTCGACATGCACCTGGCCAAGCCCGAGGCAACGCCTGAAGAGAGCCACATCAGCTGGTACGAGCAGAAGCTCGCCGACGGCTGGGTCTACGGCGAGGTCAAGGACCCCGAGAAGAAGGAGCATCCCTGCATGCGGCCGTACGAGGAACTGCCGCCCGAGCAGCGCGCCAAGGACTACCTGTTCCGCGGCGTCGTGCACGCGCTGGCAGCACTGCCGGCCGTAGCGCAGCCTCTGGCGAATCAGCCGCTTCCGGCTGGCCTGACGGTTGCCGCCGTGGGCGTGAAGTACGTCGGCCGTCGCGACTCCCACCACGAGACGCTGTATGGCTCCGGCACGTGGGCGCAAGGCCAGGTGAAGGCGGTGGCGGCCGCGCTGAGCCGACAACTGCTGAAGCATCGCGACATGTTCGAGGAGGCACAGCTCGAATCGCCTGCTGCGCTGGAGACGATTGTGCAGCCGGTCAAGGCTGGCGAGACGCCCGACGAGCAGACGCAGGATCTGCGCGACCAGATCCAAAACATGGACAAGGCGGCGCTGAAGGAGCTCGCGATGACGCGCTACCGCGTCAAGGTCGATGGGCGCCTGTCGCTGACCGACACCCGTGCGCACCTCACCCTGCTGGTCGATCGCTTCGGCGCCGGCTGACTCCCGCAACTCCAAGGACCATCTGATGAGCGACCAAACTACCGAGGCATTGATTCTGGCCAAAGGCAAGACCGCGCCGCGCGTCACGCCGGCCGACATCGCCGCGAACATCGCCAGCGAGCACTACTTCACAGCCGCCCAAGGGGTTGCCGGCGAAGCAAGCCTGCGACACGGGATGGTGGTGATCGGCGATACCGCGCCGCCGCCAGCGCTGGGTTTGCTGACCTTCTGCGTGCTGGTCCTGCACAACGGCTTCACAGTCACCGGCGAGAGCGCCTGCGCCAGCCCGGAGAACTTCGACGCCGAGATCGGCCGGCGCATCGCGCGCGAGAACGCGGAGCAGAAGATCTGGTCGCTCATGGGCTACGCGCTCAAGCAGCGCCTGCACGACGAAGCAACCGGCCAGGCCTGAACCATGACGCTCGATGACCTCATTTGCTCGTTCCGCGTCGATGCCGACGATCAGCCGAACGACCGCAACGGGTCGCACGGCGATTTGTTGTGGGCTGACGCGGATCTGGCGCGCTGGTTCGGCGAGGCCGAAGAGGAGGCCGCGATCCGCAAGCGCCTCCTGTTCGACGACTACACGGTGGCGATCGTGAGGATCAACGTGCAGGAGGGCGTCAGCTCCTACCCGCTGGACCCCCGAATGTTCGAAGTGACGAAGGCGCGTCTGCTGGATGCTTCGACCGGGGAGTTCATCGAGGACCTCTACATCACGACGAGGGATGCTCTGGACCAGCGGTGCCCGCGGTGGAGGGATCAGCGCAGACAGCCGGGATTCTTCATCCAGGACCCCACCCGCATCGTGCTGCCAGGTATCGTCGATCGGGCCTACACGCTCCAGTTGGAAGGCTTTCGCACGCCGTTGGAGCCCATGACGGTCGACAGCGATCCGGAGAGCACGACGCCGGAGATCGCTGCCGTGCACCACCGGTTCCTCGTGCACTGGGTGCTTCATCGGGCCTACAGCAAGCCCGACAGCGAGGTCTACAACCCCCAGAAGGCGGCCACGGCGCTCGCCGCGTTCGAGCAGTACTTCGGGCTTCGCCCAGACGCTGATCTGCGCAGGGACGAGCGCTCGGATCGACCGCATCACAACTTCGCCTGGTGGTGAGCCCACGCCTGCGAGGGGCGCGATGGACCACCCACTAAGGTTCGACGCATGTGGGAGCGCCGGGAACACTCCCGGCCATGCGCTCCATCAACCTCGGCTCCTTCGCCCCCGGCGTGAACAATCGGCTGCCGCCAACGCAGCTCGGGCGCACGCTGCCGGATCGCTCGAAGGCGACGTTCCTGTCGGCCGGGGAGAACATCGACCTCAACGGGCGCGGCTACCTGCAGCGCCGCCGCGGCACCTCGCTCGCGCTCTCCGGCGCCTCCGCGCACTCGGTATGGGGCGACGAGATCGAGGGCTACTGCGCGATCGGCAATGACCTGCTGCACCTGGAGCCGACGTCGATAGGGCTGACGCCCACCACGGTGCTGTCCGGCTTGCCCGAGATGGCGCCCATCAGCTACCAGCGCATGCCCGATGGCGACGTGGTGTGGTCCAACGGCCAGCGCATCGGGCGCCTGCGCGGCACCACCGCACTGCCCCTGGCCACGCCGCGGCCTGTCGTCGTGCCCACGGTGTCCGCCATCGCCGGCGCGCTGCCGGCCGGGCGCTATCAGGTCGCCTTCACTGAGCCGGGCCCGCTGGGCGAGTCCGGCTCGACGCCGCCGGTGGCGCTGACGCTGCCGGCGAACAGCGGTATCCGCGTCACCGGCCTCGGTGCCGACACCGTGGTCTACATGACCGGGCCCAACGGCGAGATCTTCAACGCCACGGCCACCGACGGCGGCGACATCGTGGCGCTGACCAACACCGGTCCGGAGTTGCGCTCGCTGCTGCTGTCCGACATGCCGCCGGGCTCGATCGTGCGGCACTACAAGGGCTCGCTGCTGGTGGCCGCCGGCGGCGCGCTACTGATCTCCGAGCCGTACTACTGCGGCCTGTTTTCCCCCTCGAAGGGGTTTATTCCGTTCCCGGCACCGATCACCGTCGTGCAGCCCTGCGAAACCGGCGTCTTCGTCTGTGCCGACCGCACCTACTGGCTCGCCGGTGGCCTGCTCGACACCGCACCCGTCGTGGTGCTGCCCTACGGCGGCCTGCAGGGCTCCGGCGGATCGGTGCCGACACCGGACGGGCAGGGCACGCAGCAGGCCTTCTGGCTGTCGCCGCGCGGCCTCGTGATCGGCACGCCGGATGGCTCCGCCACCAACGTGCAGGAGAACGCGCTGAAGTTCGGGCCCGCGCGTGCCGGCGCCACGCTGTTCCGCGAACAGGACGGCGCCCACCACATCCTCTGCGCCCGCCAGGAGCCGGCCCGGCCCATTGGCGCGGCGCAGGGGTCTTTCGCAGTCGAAACCATCGTCAAGGAAACCGACCTATGAACCAACAGAAAGCTGGCGTGCTCTACCGCGCGCTGTCGTGGAGCCCGGATGGCCGGCTGCTCGCCGAAGATCCGCCACGCCTGAACCGCGTCCCCATGGAAGGGCTCAACTTCCTGCTGGGCCTCGCCTTCAAGAGCGTGACCCAGGTACCGACCTGGTACATCGGCCTCTACGAAGGCGACTACACGCCCGACGGCAGCGAGACCGCGGCGACCATCGCCGGCCTCGCCACCGAGTGCACGGCCTACACCGGGTCGCGCAAGGAATTCGACGAGGGCGCGGTCTCCGGCGGCTCGGTCAGCAACGCGGCCAGCCTGTCGGAATTCGTCTTCACCGCCGACAAGATGGTGATGGGCGCCTTCATGGTGTCGGCCTCGGCCAAAGGCAGCACCGCGGGCGTGCTGCTCAGCGTGGTGCGCTTCGCATCGCCCAAGGTGCAGGCCAATGGCTCGAAGCTGCAGATCTTCGCGGGCCCGACCGCAACCCCCACTCCCTGAAAGGAACCGCCGTGCTCAAACTCTCCACTGGCCTGCGCAACTACATGCTCGATTCCGGCTCGCTCAAGGCAGCGATGGCCGGCGGCGAGATCCGCATCTACTCGGGCCCGGTGCCGGCCACGGCCGACGCCGCGCTCTCCGGCAACACGCTGCTGGTGACCATCAAGAACGGTGGCGCCGGCATCAACTACGACACCACGGCCGCGGGCGGCGTGCTGGCCAAGGCGCCGGGCGAGACCTGGAGCGGCACCAACGCCGCGACGGGCACCGCCACGTTCTTCCGCCACGTGCTCTCGGCCGATGACGGCACGCTGTCGACCAGTCAGGTCCGAATCCAGGGCACTCTGGGCACCGGCGGCACCGATGGCATCCTGACCAGTGTCGCGCTGGTGAGCGGCGCCCCGCAGGCGGTGGATTTCTACACGACCGCGCTGCCGTCGGGTTGAGACATGGCCGATCTGTTCTCAGACGACTTCGAGGGCGCGTCCGGCTCACTGTCGGGCCGCGTCACCGATGGTCTCGCCTGGGACGTGCTCGGCTCTGTGGATCTGGATGGTGCCGGCGCCATCTCCAGCTTCGGCGGTTCCTGCGCCATCACGATCCCAGAGGCGCGCTTTTCCGCGTCGGAGTGGGTAGAGGTCGAGTTCGGATTCACAAACCTTTCCAGTGGCCGATTGCGCACAAGGTTCTGCACCCCAGCGAGCCAGGGCAACACAAACCCAGGAAACCCCGGCTGCCTGGCGGAATTCGACCTCTACTACAACGCGGGCACCAGCCTTATCGCGGATGACAACGCGGTCAACCTGCAGGATTACTTGACGTCGCCTACCTCGGGTGTCGCCGTCATGCGCTTCACCCCAGGCTCGCCTACGGTGCTGTTGCACGTCAACGGCGTGTTGATCGGCACCGCCGACACCACGGGCAGCGTACCCATGGGGGCGATCACGGGGGACATGGTGGTGCGTTTCGAGTTCCTATTCGGGCCCACCGTCACTTCGCTGGTGGTGCGCGACCAGTCCGGCGGCGCCGGTCCATCGCCTTTCTGGACGGCATTCGCAAACACGTTCGAGGTCGCATGAAGCCCGTCAAGTACCGCGACGGCTTCAGCGGTCAGGGCGGGAAGGACGCCACCTTCCTCGACACCTCGTCGACGGTGCCCTACCTGAAGAAGCGCCGCTTCGATCCCGAGACCGGCGGCCAGGTCGTCGCCCACAAGCGCGGCGACTTCCTGGAGGTCACCCGCGAGGGCACGCTCGAGGACGGCTTCTACAGCATCGGCATGATCGACGGCGAGAAGCGGGTGGTGGGCTCTGCCACCGCGCGCGGGCGCTTCACCGACCGCGGCACCTTTATCGCCGACGACGGGCTGCTGGGCGTCGATCGCATCCGCTACTACGGTCGCGGGCTGGGTCTCGACACCACGTCGACGCTGCTGGGCACGGCCACCGACTTCGACGGCAAGCCCTGCAACGCCTACAAGCTGCAGACCTACCGCACGCGCGACGGCCGTCGCTTCGTGGCGTTCTACGACTTCACGGCCTTCGCGCCCTTCGAGTACGGCACCCAGTTTACGTTCGTGCCCGGCGAGGTCTATGGGCCGCCCGGGGCGCGGAAATTCCAGTCCGCCTACGTCTACCAGAGCCTGGACCCCAGCGGCCAGCACTACCACGCCTTCCTGCGCGACGACGGCACCACGCGAGTGCTCGGCGACACCCTCTACATGCCGGACCAGCTGGCGACCTACGCGGCGCCGGCGCGCATCGCGCCCGGCCGGCACGTCTTCATGGGCGCCTACCTCCGGCCGCACTACAGCGGCTCCAGCGTGGATGCCGCCGCATGCCCCGGCCTCGTCTTCCAGTTCACCGACGACGCCGGCGCGACCTGGGACGAGGCCAGCAGCACCGAGCTGTTCCAGGAGTTCTTCGACACCATCCAGACGCTGCCGGTGCCGTCGTATGGCACGATGTTCAACACCGCGGTCAACGCCTGCGGCTTCTACTCTGCGCCGCTGAGCGCCTCGCGCGCGCTGGCCTACGTGGTGGTGCCCTACGCGCCGAACCCGGGCGTCGATTTCGTGCTGAAGGCCAAGGTGAAGCTCGGCATCATCGACGCCAACGCGCGCACGCTGCTGAGCACGCTGACGCTGTTCGACGGAGAGGTGAATGCCGCGCTGGCGTTCTGGAGCGGCGGCTGCGTCGGTGTCGAGGGCGGCGCCGTCGTCGTCACGCGGCCGCTGGCCACGGTCTACACCAACATCCAGAACGAGCCGCCGGTGCTGCTGTTCACGCCCGATGGTGTCTCCATCGCCACCATGCCGCCGGCACCGCAACCGAACTACCGTACCGGCATCGTGTCCGCCATCGCGCCCGGGATCATCGTCGCGCCGATGTACGACGGCGCCCACTCGCTCTTCGAGTCCCGCGACCGCGGCGCGACATGGCAGAAGAGGGCGGTGCTCACCGACCGCGCCGCAGCGCCTGTCGGCGACGTCGGCAAGTTCCAACTCGAGGACTTCGCCGCGTTGACCTTCCTGCGTCGCAACGGCCAGCCCGCGGGCGCGACGCCGGGCACGCCATGGGCATCGGACAGCCGCATCGCCCCACCGATTTGAGGCCTCGCCCATGACGAACCAACTGATCCGAAACGGCTACAGCTACACGGTGCCCGAGGTGCCGTACCAGCCGGCGCGCCCAGCCTACTGGAGCACCGAGTCCCGCACCGCCGTGCGCGTCGGCCCGCCGAACACTTCGAAGGGCGCCTGGGTCACAACCACCGACCCGGTGACGGGCCGCACCAGCACGGTCTGGGACCCGAACTATCCGGTGAACCTGTCGCCGCTGACCCCGTACACCTACACCGTGGAGGTCTTCCATCCGGCCACGGCCGAGGTGATCGGCTCGCCGGCCTTCGCGGTCGACGTGCCGCCGCAGGGGTGGACCTCCTTCGCGCATTCCATCGAGGCGGCGCACGGTGGGGCCAGCATCACCTACAAGGTGCCGCAGGCCGTCATGGGCGCGGTGGTCGGCGTCACCCGCGAGGCCAGCGCGCCGCCGGCCGGCTACGGGCACATCCTGCACGGCCTGCTTTTCAACACCGGCTCGGTGAAGTCGCTCACGGGCACCTTCCTGACCTCGTACCTTTCCAGCGACGAGTTCCAGATGGATGTCGCCGCCGGCGGCCTGGCCACGTACCGCAAGAACGGCACGCCCTTCGCGTCGGAGGCCTCGGCCGTGCCGCCGGGCGCGGACCTCTTCATGGCGGCGGCACTCTTCAGCTCCGGCGACAGCATCGACGAGCCCTCGATCGCGGTCTACAGCTCGGGCGGCATCGTCGGCACCATGCCGGGCGCGCAGGGCCTGCTCAGCGAGACCAGCACCACGGCCCAGTTCGCGACCGAGATGCCGGCCGCCGTGGGCTTCCTGGGCGTGGGCAACGGCATCCGCGCCACCATGCCGGCGCTCACCGGATTCCTGGCCGATGCCGACACCGCGCAGATCGCTGGCGAGATGCCGCCGCTGGAAGGCGCGATGTACGGCGGCACGCCAGTGATCACCTCCAACAACAAGATCATCGGCACCATGCCCGCCGCCGCGGGCGCCATGAACATGCTCTCGGGGCAGGTCTTCACCAGCACGGCTGCTGCGCCGGCGCCGAGCGGCTTCCTGTCCGACCATGACGGCGGCCAGATCCTTGGCATCGCGCCGGCAGCGATGGGCACGCTCGGCGTCGAGTCGGCGACCATGCGCTACCTGTTCGACGGCATCGTGTTCGACGTGCCGATGCTGGCCACCGCGATCGACCAGGCCGACGCCCGCGACATCTTCGGGTTCGATGTGCCGATGACGGGCACCAGCATCGACGTCGCCGACATGCGCGACGCCTTCGGGTTCGACATCCCGATGAACATCGCCGGCGGTGTCGAGATCGTGGACATCCGCGACGGCTTCACCTTCGACGTGCCGCTGACCACGCCCGGCTCCGACCTGGAGGTGCACACCGTCAACATGGCCGGCTACGGCAGCACCAGCTACGCGAACTACGGCTTCAACAGCTTCGCGCGCATCGGCGACCGCTACTACGGCGCCAAGCTGGGCGGCCTCTTCTTACTGGAGGGCGACACCGACGCCGGTGCCCCGATCCAGGCCGCGATCTGCCCCGGGAAGTTGGACTTCGGCAACTCGCAGCAGAAGACGGTGGCCGAGGTCTTCATCGGCGCCGCGTCGGAGTCCCCGCTGGTGCTCAAGGTGTCCGGCCCGGCCGGCGCGTTCGAGTACCAGGCACAGGGCTACTCCGAGGAGCTGCAGCAGCACCGCTTCAAGCTCGGCAAGGGCCTGAAGACGAACTACCTGATCCCTGTTTTCTACAACCAGGACGGCGCCGACTTCGAGATCGACAGCCTCGAGTTCATCGTCGCCGACCTCTCCAGAAAGACCAGAGCATGACGACCCCTATCAACCCTGGCGACCTCGTTTCCGTGCCCGATCCCAGCACCGGCGGCGCCGGCGCGCCGGTCATCGTCTCGCAGGTCATGAACGGCAAGTGGCGCAACGCCGTGCTGCTGCTCAATGCCGCGTCGGCGCGCGCTGATGGCGCCATCGAGATCACCGACCCGGCGCCCCAGGTGCCGCTGGTCGACCTCGACACCAGCTACGTGATGCCGATCAAGCCCGTACTGCCGGACAACAACCCGGCCGACGCGAAAGCGATCTTCGACGACGCCCGCGCCGAGATCCACGACGAGATCACGATGGGCTACGTCGACTACCTGCAGACCTACTTCCCTGACCGCTCGTACTTCGACAACGCGATCGCGTGGATCAACCGGGCGCTGACCACCGGTGGGACCGGCGTGAATGCGGCGGTGGAGGCGCAGATCTACGAGCGCGGCCGCGCTCGGCTCAACACGGAAGCGATGCGCGCCGAGAACGATGCCATGCAGGCCTTCGCCAACCGGGGCTTCCCGCTCCCGCCCGGCGCGCTGGTGCATCAGGTGCAACTCATCCGCCAGGACATGCGCAACAAGCTGGCCGAGCAGAGCCGCGACATCAGCATCGAGGCCTTCCGCGCCGAGCTGGAGAACGCGCGCTTCGCTGTTGGCCAGGCGCTGGACATGTGGATGAAGGCAGTGACCAGCGCCGGCGAGTACATCCGGACGCTTCTGCAGGGCGATCAGGTCGCCGCAGGCCTCGCCACCGCGATGGTGAGCGTGCGCAGCGATCTGGCGCGCAACCTGGTGGCGCTGTACCAGGCTGAGACCGCTGCGCTGGAGCCGCGCGTGCGCCTCGCCATCGCCGACGCACAGATCAAGGAAGCCGGCAACGAAGCGAACCTGCGCTCGAAGAACCAGACGCTGAGCGATCGAGTGCAGGCCGCCATCGCGGCGCTGACTTCGACCACGCAGGTCGCTGCGGCATCGCTGAACGGCATCAACGCGGGTGCCAGCATCAGCGGGAGCGATTCCAGCGCTGTCTGACGGCACCCCAGTAGGGTTAGCTGCCGGCTCGTTGTGCCTGCAAAGTGCCGGCCATGGCCGCAGCACGCATCAAGCTTTCCATCGAGCAGGGAGCCACGTTCACGAAGACCGTGACGTGGAAGACCGGCAAGCCGGCGCTGCCCGTCGATCTCACCGGATGCACTGCACGCATGCAGGTGCGCGAGAAGATCGAGTCCGCCGGCATCCTGCTGAGCCTCTCGACCGATGACGGCCGAATCTCGCTAGGCGGCGCAGCAGGCACCATCAATCTCCGCGTGGAGGCCGATGACACGGCTGCGATCACCTGGAAAACGGGTGTCTACGACCTGGAGGTGGAGTTCTCCGACGGCACGGTGCGGCGCCTTTTCTCCGGCTCGGTGAGCGTATCGCCGGAGGTGACACGATGAGCCGCTGCGCGCCCGACATCCTCGAGGTCGGTGACAGCGAACTCGTCGTCGACGAGCAGATCGTTGTTGTTGTCGATTCCGTCGAGCAGGCCGCCGACGTGCTGGAGACACCATCCGATGAGAGCGTCACCGTCGACGCCGACGAGACCGTCGTCGTCACCCGCGAGCCGGAATTCATCCTGCTCGATATCGGCACGCAGGGGCCGCCGGGTGTGCCTGGCGCGATGGGCGAAGCCTACGTCGAGTTCCCGGCCGCAGTGCCGCTGGGCGGTCACCGCGCGGTGCGCCTGCTGGGCGGCGAGGCCATCTATGCCGATCACACCGTAGTTGCCGACGCCAACGTGGTGCTCGGCATCACCCGTGGTGCTGCCGCCGCCGGCGCGCTGGCGCAGATCCAGTTCGGCGGCCTGATGACGGAGCCGTCGTGGGCATGGACGCCCGACCAGCCGGTGTTCGTCGGCCTGGCCGGCGTGCTCACCCAGACGCCGCCCACCAGTGGCTTCAGCCTCATCGTCGGCATCGCCACATTGCCCACCCAGATTCTCATCGGCGCGAAGGCGCCCATCGTCCTGCAGGAGTAACCCATGGGCACCGCATCCACGAAGAAATTCATCAAGAACGTCTCCGGCACGCTGACCGAGGAGGCCGCGCTGACCACCTCGGCCGGCGCGGGTGACGCCGACAAGCTGCCCGCCCTGAACGCCAACGGCGTGCTCGACGCGACCATCGTCAACAGCAAGACCAGCTCGGCTGGCGCCGGTGACAGCGGGAAGGTTGTCGCGCTCGACGCCTCGGGTCGCATCGACTCCAGCATGATGCCGGTGGGTATCGGTGCCGACACTGCATCGATCACCGCCAGCGAGGCGCTGGCCGCCGGCGATCTCGTGAACGTCTGGAACAGCTCTGGCGCGAAGGTGCGCAAGGCTGATGCCACCACATCGGGCAAAGAGGCACATGGCTTCGTGCTGGCTGCTGTGGCGAACGCCGCCCTCGCCACGGTGTATTTCGAGGGCACCAACACCGCCGTAACGGGCTTGACGCCAGGCCCGCAGTTTCTGACCACGACGGCCGGCACTTCGTCGAACACAGCGCCGAGTGGCTCCGGCAATGTGGTGCAGCGCGTCGGCATCGCAACGTCGGCCACTTCCCTGAACTTCGAGGGCGGCGTGCCCATCGTGCTCGCCTAAATCGTGGCCGACCAGAAGCCGCTTGTTCTCGTCTCCGGCGTGGCGCGTCAAATCGCCACGGGAGATACCGTGCCTGTGGCGAACGGGGGTACAGGCGCGACGAGCGCGGCCACGGCACGTACCGCGTTGGGCGTCGATGGGGTGGCTATGCCGATTGGTACTGTCTTCTATTTCCCAAGCACCTCACCGCCTGCGAACGCCTTGAAGGCCAACGGCGCTGCGGTCTCACGCACGACCTATGCGGCGCTCTTCGCTGTCATCGGCACGACTTTCGGTGCTGGAGACGGCTCGACGACGTTCAACGTTCCGGAGGCGCGGGGCGAGTTCATTCGCAGTCTTGACGATGGCCGAGGGGTCGACAGCGGCCGAGCCCTCGGCACGGCACAAGCGGGGACTGCGGTCTACAACAACGGTGGTCTCACTGGCGGCTCGATACCACAAGACCCGGCTTCGGTCCTCAACACGGATGGGACGCTTACCCAGTCGACTGTGTGGAACGGCTTCACTCGTTCAGGGGTGAACACGCAGGACCGGAACTATGCATATGTTCGGCCTCGCAACGTCGCATTCCTCGCGTGCATCAGGTTCTGACATGAAGACCGTCTACGCATTCGACTACGAAACGCGACGATACATCGGCCCGGTCGAGCTCGACGAGTCCGACCTCTCGCCGCTCGAGGAGGGCGTCTACCTGCTGCCTGGCAACACGACCGAGGCTGTGCCACCCGAACTCGATCTCAACACCCGCCGCTGCTTCTGGCGCGATGGCGCCTGGGTGCTCGAAGCGATCCCTGTGATCGAGCCGCCCACGATCGAAGAGAGACGTGCCGCGCTTGTCGCCGCCGTCACCGACAAGCGCTGGGAAGTGGAGACGGGCGGCATCACTCTGCCGACCGGCACCCGCGTACTCACTGGGAAGTCGGACCAGAACCGCATCACCTCGGTGATCGTGAACGCCGAGATCGCTGGTATTCAGTCGGTGGACTTCAAGTCCGACAGCGGCTGGGTGACGCTCAGCATCGGTGAGATCAAGGGCATCGCGGCAGCCACCGGAGCGCACGTACAGGCCTGCTTCACGGCGGAGCGCATGCACCACGAAGCGATCGCGGCTCTGGACGCCGCAGGCATCGAAACCTACGACATCAATACCGGCTGGCCCGTGGCGGCCCCCAACCCGCAGGAGCACTGAATGCCCGACGACCTGACCACAAGCGCAGGAGATGCGCCTCATCCCGAGATCGTCGCCATCCACGCGCGACTCGATGAGGGTGACGCCCGCATGAGCCGCATCGAAGCAAACCTCAAGGCGAACACCGAATCGACCCAGCGCGTCGAGTCCAGCGTGGGCGAGCTCATCGAGTGGTTCTCGAACGGCAAGGGCGCCTTCAAGGTGCTCGAGGCCTTGGGCAAGCTGGCGAAGCCGCTGGCAGCCATCGTGGGCCTGGGTGTCGCCATCGCGGCGGCGTACACCGCGTGGCGCACCGGAGCGACCCCGAAATGAGCGCCAAGACCAAAGTCATCAGCACCATCGTCGTCGCTGGCGCGACGCTGGTGGCCGGCAGCCCGTTCCTCATGGGCTTCCTGCAGAAGTGGGAGAGCGGAAAGGCCCGCGTGCTGGTGGTCTACGCGGACCGGCTGGCCGGCGGCCTTCCCACCGTCTGCAACGGCCTCACGCTCCATGTCACCAAGACGCCGATCATCGTGGGCGAGCGCTGGACCGACGAGAAGTGCGAGGCCGAGGAGCGCGCCGCCGTCGTCGCGGTGCAGCAGCGCCTGGCAACGTGCTTCAAGCGGCCGCCATCGCAGATGGTGTTCGACATGGCGACATCGCACGCCTGGAATCTCGGTCCATCGGCGACATGCGGCAGCGGTGCAATGGCGGCATGGAACCGCGGGCAGTGGGCCCTGGGCTGCCAGCGCATCGCGCGCGGCGACGACGGCACGCTGGTGTGGTCGTACACCTGCAAGACGGTGGCTGGCCAGCGGCAATGCACCTTCGTGCAGGGCCTCGCCAACCGGCGCGCCGACGAGGCGCAGACCTGTGCTGAGGTGCTGTGATGGTGCCCGACCTCAAGACGCCAGTCATCTACGTGCTCGCTGTGCTGCTGGTGGTGCTGGGCCTTGCGACGTGGCACTACCGCGCCTTGGCCAAGACCACCAGCCTGGCGCTGCAGGTTCAGAACGCCGCAGTCGTGGCTACGAACACGGCCGCGCAGCGGCTGCTCGAGCAGCGCACCAAGGAACGCGACGCCAAGCAGGCCGAGCTCGACAAACGCGCCAAGGCGCAGGAGAAGACCGATGAGAAAGCTGTCACTCAGATCACTGCTGACGATCAGCGCCAGCGCAGCGCTCCTGTGGTTGTCAGGGTGCGCGACTGCACCCGCGATGCCGGGCGCAGTGGTGGAAGCGCCTCAGGTGGTGCCGCCGCCGCCGCCGGAACTGGTGCAGAAGACGCCGGCGCGGCCAGTGGGGTACTTCCGGAAGCTGGTGCTCGACGCCTTGCAGACGCGCTGACCGAGATCGAGACCATGAGCGCAGCATACAGTTCTTGCCGGAGTGCGCTGCTTCCGGAAGTTGGTTGATCGKAGGCGCTGACAGAGGTCTAGATCTATTTCCCCTTACGCTTGTAGCGATCGCATTCGGGGTGTTTAGTCATCTCTGAGTTCTTCCACTCCATTTGGCACATGAGTTCCCAGATCGCTTCACGATCTAAACCAGAGCGATCTGGCTGAATTCCATCTTTGCTGAGCTCCTCCTTGACATGTAGGGTCAGTCGTACTGGTGATGTCGCATCCAGCACTTCAACAGCCCATGTTCGCAGGGCCTTGTTTTCTTCGGTGGGAGGGCTCTTAAGAATCGAGGTGGCCAGTTCAACATAGCGGACTGATACCTCGCTGTGCTTCTGGGCATCTGTGTATGCGTTGCCGATTATTGCGATCACGATGGGGACTGCGAGACTTGCAGTCACAACGCAGATCGCCTGGAACTTGAGCCAAGCTAGCGGCAGGGTCGGTGAGTCGGCCATCTCTTCTCCTGATTTGCTTGACGATATTCGGTGTCAGTAGGGAAAGCAACGGTCCCCCAGTAGAGTTCGCGCCATGTGCCGCGCGCGCGAAGAATGCCGGGGATCATCAGAAAGGTCTCCATGGCGACTCAACTCTTGCCCGACGAAACAGGCTTTGGCGTTCGCCCGCGGCTTCCCCCTGCTGCGAATGCCTCCCTTGGCGCGGTGCCGCCTTCCTCATCGGGAAGCGTGATTGGACGCCGGCCAACGATCAACATGGGCATGGCTGATGTCGTGCCGCCCGCTCAGCTACCTCCAGCACAAGCAGGCACTGCTGTACCGGCGACGGCGCCGAATGCCTCGGTGACGACGACGGCCCCGGCTGCACCGAGCAGCGAGATCATCGGTCGCAGGCCGACCATCAACATGGGGCCGGTCGACGTGGTCCAGCCGACGCGAGTTCCGGCTGCGGCAGCACCTGCAGCTCTGCCGGCCGCCGAGGCTGCTGGTGCTCGCATCCCGGTGGCGCGAGCGCTCGGCGGCGCTGGTGCCGCACTCGGTGTAGGTCTGGAAGGAAAGCAGGTCTATGACGTTGCGACGAATCCCAACGCCACGGGGCTCGATGTCGCCGCCCAGGCTGCGCAAGGAGTCGGCCGGCTGAGTGCAGCAGGTGCTGGTGCCGGAATGGGCGCAGCTGCAGGCTCCGTCCTCGGGCCGCCCGGCGCCGTGGTTGGCGGCATCGTGGGAGGTGGTCTCGGGTACTTCGGCGCAGATCGCGCCATCGCTGCCGGCCGCTCGATGACCGGCTCCGATCCTCGTTCTCCTGCTGAGCGACTCGCGGCTGAAGCGCCAGCGGTTGCCGCCGCGCCTCTGGCCCCGACGGAAAGCGGTGGCGCGGTCTTCGGCATCTACCCGCGTCCAAGCAGCTCGCGCAGCACCAACGCGAACGACGCCGCCCTGCAGCGCGGCGTTCAGGCTACCGGACCTTCGACCTTCGTGCCGGCCGCTGCCGCCGTAGCTCCTCCGCCTGCCACGCCTCAGCGACTCAATAACCTGACCGACCCGCGAAGCCTCGAGTTTCAGGGTGGCGCATCGGCTGCAACGATAGGCGCGCCCGCGGCACCCCCGATGGGAGAACCGCTTGTTGACGCCATGACCGGCTATGGCGCGGTTCCGCCAGCTGCGGCTGATCCGGCTTCGAATCTGCCCCTGGGCGTGAGCCGCAACGGCAATAGTTTCTCGGGAACGAACGTCGGTTCGGCGCCTGGGGCTGGCCCGGGTGCACTCGGCGGCCTGGAAGATACCAACGCGCGGCTGGCGCGTCTGCAGGCATCGAACGCTGCAGTTCCGCAAGGCGGCCTTGCAATCATCGAGAACCCGGGTCCAGCCGCCGCCCAGGCAATGTTCGATGGGGCTGCACTGCGCACGACTCTGGCGCGTGGCGCTCCTCCGGGCCGCAATGGAGCACAGGTCTTCGCGCAACAGGTCGAGGGCGCTCAGACACCGATTCAGCAGCACGTAGCCGCTGCTGCTCAGGCAGCGAAGGATGCAGCTGAGACGCAGCGATCGCTGATCCAGGAGCGCGCGACCGAGGCTCGCACTCGCGCGCAGGTCACGCAGCAGCAGGAAGCAAACGCCATCGATCGCGCGCGGCTGGGCATCGACGCCATCCGCGCTGGCAATACTGGGGTGCCCACGGGCTACCGCGTCAAGGCTGACGGTACCGGCCTCGAACCAATACCTGGCGGCCCCCAGGACCCGAACACGCCGAAGGGCAAGAACACGCTCAACGACACTCAGGCAAAGGCACTGCAGTTCGGCAGCCGCATGCTTGCCTCTGAAGACATCCTGAACCGCATGGCCGCCTCGGGCGTGAATCAGCCCGGGCTCATCAAGCGTGCTGCAGATGCCGTTGGCATGGGCGCGGCGGCGAACTGGACACAGAGCCCGGCCCAGCAGCAGGTCGAGCAGGCGCAGCGCGACTTCATCAACGCCGCGCTGCGGCGTGAGTCCGGTGCAGCGATCGCCGATTCGGAGTTCGCGAACGCGCGCCAGCAGTACTTCCCGCAACCCGGCGACAGTGCGCAGGTCATCGAACAGAAGCGGCGAAATCGCGAGCTCGCCACCCGCGGCATCTTGGCCGAGGTGCCGGAGTCGGAGCGCCGTCTCGCGCAGGTCAGCGCACCTACCGCAGCCCCGGGCCCTGGCAGCCTGCCACCTGGCATGACGCGCCAAGTCGGCACGTCCGGCGGCCGGCCGGTTTACGAAGACGCGCAGGGCCAGCGCTTCATCGGAGGTTGAACCCGTGGCACAACTTCAACCATTCACTGGCCAGCTCGACCCGTCGCCAGCACCAGCGGCGCCCGCGCTGCAGCCCTTCACCGGGCAGCTTGATGCTGCGACCCCCGCGGCCCCAACGGTGAATCCCGTGGCGGGCTTCGTGGCCGGGCTCGGCCGCGGCGCCAAGGACGTGATCGACACTGGCGCGCAGCTGCTGGCCAGCGGCTTCGACAAGGTCGCCGGCACCAAGGAAGGCGAGCGCGTCGCCGCGATGAACAAGGTCGGCACCGACCAGTTCAAGCAGGAGTTCGGTGGCAGCACCGCAGCGGATGTCGGCCGTGTCGGCGGACAGGTCCTGGCGACGCTGCCGGTGGGTGGCGCCGTTGGTGCTGGTGTTCGGGCTCTAGGAGCAGCCGGTGGCGTGGCGCCCAGCGTGCTGGTGCCACTGGGCGAGGCCATCACCTCCGGAGGCCTCAGCGCGCAAGGTGCTGGATTGGGTATCCGGTCTGCCGGTGGTGCGATCTCCGGGGGTCTTTCCGCTGGGCTCGCAGATCCCGAGCAAGCTGGGACAGGCGCTTTTGTCGGTGCAGCGCTGCCGGGTGTTGTGCGTGGTCTCGGTGTGGCCGGCCAAGCCATCGGCAGGACGCTGCGCGGCCCAGAGGTCCCGCTGGGCGTACGCCAAGCCGGGCAGGCGGCGCTGGATGCTGGCTTCACGTTGCCGCCCTCGCAGGTCAACCCTACCGTACTCAATCAAGCACTGGAAGGAGTGGGAGGAAAAATTAAGACCGCGCAGCAAGCGAGCATTCGCAATCAGGACGATGTCAACGAGCTGGTGCGCCGTGAGTTGAAGCTAGGCCCTGGCGAGCAGCTGACCCCGGACCTACTGAACGGGATTCGGCAGCGTGCAGGCGCAGCCTACGACGCGGTGGGTAGCACAGGCACCATCACGCCGACAGCGGCCTACACACGCGCGCTGGACAACATCACGGCGCCATATCGGCGCGCGGCACAGGGCTTTCCAGACGCGGCGCCCAATCCAGTCATCGCGCAGATCGACGCCTTGCGCTCCGGCCAGTTCGAGGCGCGCAGCGCGATCGACAAAATCCGCGAGCTGCGCGAGATGGCAGATGCGGCCTATCGTCGCGGCGAGAAGGATGCCGGCCGCGCCTTCAAGAGCGGCGCCACGGCGTTGGAAAACGCGATCGAGCAGCACCTCGCCACGAATGGGTTTCCGCTGGCGATGCTCGATGACTTCCGAAATGCTCGTCAGACCATCGCCAAGACCTACACGATCGAGCGGGCGCTGAATCCGACCACTGGCAGCGTATCGGCAAGCAATTTGGCGGCGCAATTGGCACGCGGAAAGCCGCTCTCTGGCAATTTGGAGACGATTGCGCGTGCCGCGCAGGCCTTCCCCAAGGCGTTTCAGGATCCCGCGAAGATCGGGAGTGTGACGGCGTTCAGTCCGCTGGACGTAGCCTCGACCGTTCTCGCCGGCGCTGCTGGCGCTGGCCTTGCCTCGCTCGGCTTGCCAGTGGCCCGCATGGGGGCCCGCGCTGCAGCTTTATCGGGTCCAATTCAGCGCGCGCTTGCTGCGGCCCCAGCAGCTTCGACTCAGCCCGCGCTCGGCGTCACTGCTGCCCGTCTTGCGATTGGTCGCGGCGCACCGGTCGCCCTCTCAAATCGCGACCAGTGAGCCCGCAGTAGATGCCCCATACCAGCGCGGCCAAGCCGATGACAACGAGCTTGCCGATCTGGTAGGCGGTGAAGGTCATAGCCGGAATGTAGCAGGGCTTCACTCAGCGGGCGCTTTCGGACCTTCTCGCTCGGATTACTTGGCAGCAGGAGGTGTCCAACCGTTGCGCTCAGCTAGAACTTGCCATTCCGGCTTCTTGATTGCGATCATCCGCTTGCATGTCGTAAAAAGTTTTTCTATTTTTCCTGCTTGCGTACTGCCAATTAGCTTATCTGGCCGAATCAGTGCGAGCGGTTGACTCTTAATTTTTATATTTTGGTAGAGCGCCGAAGTTTCGTATATTGCTCCGTCGATCAATGCAATAAGATTGGTGTCCTCTGATTGCTTTCGAATTGCTCCCAGAACTTTTAGATGTGTGGCGAGCGTCTTCGTGTCGGTGAGACTGTCATTGATTTGTGTGTAAATTGTCTCCATCTTAATTCCTGAGTTAGTGGTTAAAAAAAAGGCGCAAGAGCATTGCCCTTGCGCCTTGACGTTTACGCATATTGCGATTTAGGCGATAGCAAACTCCAAGCGCTTGCCAAGTGCCTGTAGTGCCTGCTGCACGGCATCAACCTTCGTTGTGTGCCGAAGATCCGTCAGCCGATTCACTTCCTGTGCGCTCGTGTGCAATTTGCGCGCGAGATCTGAGGGTCGAATCTTCTGACGAATCATTTCATTTAGCAAAAGCACCTTGGCACACAAGCTAGCCGGCAACTCAATTGCATCTTTGCCTTTGGCAATTCGACTTGGGCTTGGTACTTCTCGCTTATCTTCAAAATAGAAGTCAAGCGCAGAGATAAGTGCATCACGTGCCATTTCGAGTGCTTCTTCCCGAGTCGCTCCGGCCGTTAATGCTTCCGGGATATCTGGGAACGAGGCCATATAGCCGTCCCCATCCTTTCTTACATCGACTTGATACCGCATGAGAGCCTTCCTAAAATTGGATAATCCTGAAGCTGTCGGGACGGCCCCTCTCGGGGCCTCCCTCCTTACAAACCAAGCTGCTTTAAGATCGCTTTCCGGAGACCTTCGCCTAACTCGCTGGCGGGGTGTCTGGGCAGCGTCGATTGCTTGCCGTTCAAGTAGACCTTCAAGTGCTTTTTGCCCTGCTTGAATGTCGCACCTTGCTCAGCGAGCTTCCGCTTGAACTCGCTCTGCTTCATGGATCCTCCATGTGTTGAACATGGAGAGAGTATAAACAAATTTGTTGATTATGCGCAAGTGGAAAATCAACAAAAATGTTGATTAATTTCCTGAGGAAGGCCGCTGTGCCTTGCGCCACTCCCACGGCGCCATCGCGCGCTTGTCGCCCCAGAGGCCGGCGCCTTTCGCTGCTGCCTCCTTCTCGGCGAACTCGTACTGTCCACGCTCCTCCGCGGTCTGCTCGCGCGCGTAGTCCCGATACCACCAGGCCATGCCGAGCGTGATCATGGCCAGGCCAGCGTCCAAGGTCTTTGGGCCGCTGGGCGCTGAGTTCGGTGCGACGTGGACACGGCAGACGCTGCGGCCGTAGCGGTCGGTCTTGCGGCAGTCGAGGTCAACCTCCTTCATGTAGACGAGATCGGACATCGCTTCCTTCGCGCGCTGGCCGAAGGGCTGCTTCTTCTCTGGCGCGTCGATCGCGTTGAAGCGGACCTTGACCTGCTCATAGGCGCCGGCGGTGCCGCAGCGCGCGGTGAGGGTGTCGCCGTCGCTGACACCGACCACGAGGCAGGTGCGCACATCGGCCGCGGCGATCAGGGGAAGGGCGAGCAGAGCGCCCAGCACCAGGAAGCGGCCGGCCTTCACTGCAGCGCCACCTCAGTGCCGTCGGAGGCCACCATCACGCCCGGCGAGGCCTCGTCGATCTCGATAGGCACGCCCATGTGCTTCCTCGGGATCGTGTCGGCCCGTGCTTGCAAGTCCGTCATCCAGCTCAAGCATCTGAGGTATTCATCGCGCAGTGCAGGCGACAGCACGAACTTCTTCGGATACGCGTTTTCGTTCGCCTTCCAGTGGGCGGTTAGCTTCTCGGTCATCTGCAGGTAGAGCGTGGTCATCCTGGCATTGTCGCGGCGCTCGCTGCAGGCAAAAGAAAACCCGCCGAGGCGGGTTGAACTCAACTACGCAAGGCGCCTCCTCGGCGGCTCCAACAGTTGCGCGCCGAAAGCTCCAAGCGCCTTATTTGCAAGCGCCAGCGGCACAGTTCCCTTTTTGGTCTGCCCGAGCATGTAGGCGGGGAACTTCGAAGTAATGTAGGTCTTGGCAAGCCACGCGCGGAAAGATCCGAGTGCCTCTTCTGGATAGCAGTAGGCAGGTTGAGGATTGCTTTTTGCCTGCGGGTAGTACAGCGGATACTCATGGTCGTAGCGAGATCGCGCCCCGTATTTCTCTTCGAGATTGTTCGCTTCCCAGTATTCGCTCCAGGCCCTGCCGACAGAAATGTCGGGGACTACCCTGTCGCTGATGAAAATCCCCGCGCGAATCATCGGCACAAGCATGATCGCAATTTCTGCAAAGACGCTGAAGTGCCCATCGGGGACCGAGGTCGCCGTCATGTCGACACGATCGTGAAAGTGTCGCCAGCTATCGAGGACCTTGCGTTCTGGCGAATATCCCAGGGCGTCGTAGATGAATCGCCGTAGGCCGAAGGACGCGAACTTGCGGTAGTTTTCGATCGCTGTGCTGCTGTCCCCTTTGGACTCGAATGCGTAGTACTCCAGGAACGCCATGCACACTACGTCAGGGTATGCGTAGTGGATCGAGCCTGCCTGCACAGTTTCGACATGCAACGTTGGCTCGTTGAATCCGTGGTCGCTGAGGTACTGTTTGAAGAACGAAATTCGATCCTTGCCGATGACGTCGTCGTCGAAGTGATCTTCCCATTCCTTCGTGATGGTCTGAATCAGACTTCGCGCAGCCCCCGTCACCACCGAAAGGCCGCGTTGCGTCAGGTAGGGCATGCCGTTCTCTAGAACACCCATTTCCACGCCGTTGACATCCTTCTGCACCTCGATGCCGAGGTCCAGAGGGAGCTGCTTTTTGCTGGCCTGCTCGGCGGGCAAAAGCGCGCTTAAGTTGTTGTTTTTGCTGGTATTTTGGGTGGCCTGCTGAAGTCGTTTTCGCGGGGTCCTCTTTGGCGCTGATGCGATGGAGGCACTGCCGGCTGCGACGGCAGAAGATGTTGTCCGAACACTTGGCTTTGGCATAGGGGATAGCTCCTTTGGTGCCGTGCCTTGGTGACCGTTGTTACGATTTCGCCCTTGTTTTCCATTCGAGCGCGCCCGTACAATCACCTCAGCTGTTACAAGTTCCGGGATCGGTCCGCCAAGACATAAAGATCCCGGGATGAAGCGACCACCGACCCTGAGGGGTCGGTTTTTTTTGGCCGTTTGAATCCTGGAAGCTGGTTATGCGTCAGAAGGTTTCGGGTCGCATGATAAGTCGGAAGTTGAACTGCGCAATTGGATAAATCTGTGGATAACTTGTGATTTGTTTTGTTGATAAGTTTGCTAAGTTCGCCAACCGTGGCGGATTTTGTAAATCCATGGGTTTTGGTGCAATGCTTGGGCATGCTGTATAGATTTTCAATCTGTACGAAAAAACAGTAGACGAAAAAAAGCCCGCAGTCAGCGGGCAGTGATGTTGACTCTTCGAGCTTCGCCTAGGAGCGCCGGATTTCGACCGGCCCAATGCCGCTGTAGACCGTGGTGCCATCCTTCAGCGACGTGACCGTCCAGCGCTCGGCGCCGTGCCCGGGCGTGACCTTGTAGTCGCCCGGCGCCAGCGGAAGAGGGCGTTCTTCTCGGGCCGTGCTGCTGTACCAGGCTGGCGTGTAGAGAGTGGTCGATTCGGTGGGGAATATGTCAGCTTGGCTCATGGTCTGATTGTCGCGGCGTCGGAAGGAGGCCAGGGAGGTCGTACATCTCGGCGCGGATGTGGTCCCCTGCGTTTCGATCCCAGTCGCCGTACTGGTCTCCGATCCGAGCGCATCGCGCGGTGACGAGCTCGGCAAACTCGACCAGTGATTCTCGGATGGGTTCGTTTGGTTCGAGCTCGCCGACGCTTCGAGCCATCTGCTCGAACTCGTCCCGAATGCTCATGGCAGCTTGCCTTCTTCCCTCAAACGCCTGTCGAATTCCTGGATATGCCTGCCGATCTCGTTTTCGGTCATGGCGCGGGTGTTCAGGCCATAGCCATTGGTGCGCCCGGCACTCGCTATTTCCTCAGGAGTGGATGGCAGCCGCCGGACCTCGCGCGTGGCGAGAATTGGAGTTGCGCCAGGATAGACCTTGGCGGCGTACTCAGCGTCCATCTTGAACGATGACCTGTGGGGCTTCTTCTTCCAGATGCTTGGCGGCAGCATGAAGTAGAAGTACTCGACGTCTTTCATGGCGACCAGCCGCGCTCAAAACGGCACCGGGCCGTACAGCCCACGGATGTGATCGCCAGCGCTGCCTTCACGGGGATCGCGGAAGCGATCCACCGCGCCGGCACAAAGCGTGGCCACGCCATAGGCGAACTCCAGTGCCGCCTTCGGCAGCGGCTGACCGGATTTCGTGAGGCCGAACATGACGGCCAGCTCCTGGAATTTCTCCTCTGCGCGGGCGGCAGCGGAATCGGCACCTGTGCAGGCGTTGTAGTGCTGGCGTGCCACCTCTTCCGGTGGGCGGTGGCCGACCACATGCTGCAGAGCCATGCCGTCCATGGTCGTGATTTCCACGTCGAATCGGCCTTGGGCGAGGTCACCCCATTCGTTGACGTAGCGGTTGATCCAGTCCCGCTCCCGCAAGCGCTTGGAGGAGGGGGCGACAGCCGCAAACTCAGGCTCTCGGTCGGCAGCAGATAGGGGAGAAGGGAGGGGCGAGGCTTCCATAATGGGACTCCGAGTGGCTGTATGAAAATACAGTATCTGCCTCGGGTATCTGGCCGTCAATCGGGTTCCTGAGGGCAGAATGTGGGCATGGATCACCTCCGCCAGATCGCCCTGACAGTTGATGAGCAGGAGCCTGGGCACTTCTACTGGTTGCTGATCGAGGCCAAGGACGACGCGCGGGTGTACGGTGAATTCATGGCCGGGCCGAACGCCTATGGCACCTACATGGAAGCGCTGGAGGCCGGCTTTGCCGAACTGCGGCGCATGGTCAACTGGCGAAACGGATTGAGGGGCTGATCGTGTGCACGAGGTACATCTCTCCCGAAGCCCGCGAAATCGAGGCGGCCTGGTACATCGGCGCACGCACTGCCGAGCGGTGGCTGCGCAGCATGAACCCCCTTTACAAGGGCCCGTTCATGCGCCGCGCGCTAGATGTCACCGACTACGAGCGCGAGCTGGTGGTGGGGCAGTGGGGAATGATCCCGCCCTGGTCGACCTCGAACATCCCGCAGACGAAGCCGCGCAAGGGCGAGATTAAGGGCAAGCGCCTGAGCACCGTCAACTCGCGCACCGATCGGATGGAGAAGTCGCCGACCTACAGCAATGCCTGGAAGAAGAGCCAGCGCTGCATCATCCCGGCCAGCAGCTTCGATGAGCCGAACTGGGAGTCCGGGAAGAATCAGTGGTGGCGCTTCAAGCGCGCGGACGGCAGGCCCTGGGGCATCGCAGGCCTGTGGGACACCTGGACGGACATCAAGACCGGCGAGGTCTGGGACAGCTACACCATGCTGACCATCAACGCGAATCTGCACCCGCTGATGTCGCGCATGCACAAGATTGAGATCGACCGGGCGACCGGGCTGGAGATCTTCGACAAGCGCTCAGTGGTGCCGCTCGAGGAGCACGACTTCGACCGCTGGTTGACCTGCACCGTGGAAGAGGCGCGCGACATGCTGATGCTGCCGTCCGTGAACGTGATCGACGCCGGCCCGGCGGTTGATGATGCGGCGCCCGCGGCCGAAGAAGAGCCCGCCGAGGCCTGATCTACTCGACCTCGGGGCCGAACCGCGCGCGCACGTAGGCCCGCATTGCGGCGATGAGCGGCGTCGGCCCCTCCATCCATGCTCCGTTGGAGTTGCTGGCACGGTTCGGCAGGCGGCCAGTGGACACTGCGCACCAGGTGCCGCCCTTGGCCGGCATCGGCGCGACCTGGATGCCCTCGCGGTCGATGATGGGGCCGCCCTGGGACCAGTTCGTGGACGGCATGAACTTCAACTGGGTGTCGACGCTGGCCTCGACACCCTCGGCCTTGGCGACCCAGAAATCGAGCTGCGAGCCGGCGAGGTCTGAGACTTTCATGGTCGATTTCTTGTGAAGCGTGAAGCTCGTCTAAGGGAGGGGCGAGAACACTGGATATGCGACGCGTCGCATAAGCGGTCACATTGGGTACCGAAATGAAAAACGCCCGCTACCTTTTAGATAGCGGGCGGTTCAGCATTTCTGCGGGTGTTGGTGGTGGGCCCTGAGTGACTCGAACACTCGACCTACGGATTAAGAGTCCGCTGCTCTACCAACTGAGCTAAGAGCCCTTGCTTTGAAAACGTTCAGTGTTTTCTGGCAAGACCACGAGTATATCCCAGATTTCGCACTCGTCCAAAAAATTTGTGACGTGCAGCGTTAGGATTCGTCATCACCGATGGGGCAGGGCCCCTCAACCAGGAGAACTTCGATGAGCGACGCCGGCACCACGCCCCATGTCTTGATCACCGGCGCCGCAGGCGCACTGGGCCGCGCGGTGGCCCAGCACTTCATCGACCAGGGCGCGCGCCTTGCGTTGGTCGACCATCACGCGGGTCGCCTGGCCGAAGTTTTCCCGGGGCTCGACAACTCGCAGCACCTCCTGCTTTCGGGCGACGTGACTTCCACGACCGAGATGGCGGCTCTTGCGGAGCAGACGCTCAAGTCCTTCGGCCGCATCGACACCCTGGTGCACATCGCGGGTGGCTTCGAGATGGGCGAGGCGACGCATGCGCTCACGCGTGCAAGCTGGGACCGGATGATGAATCTCAACGCCTGGTCGTTCGTCGCGGTGACGCAGGCGGTGCTGCCCTCGATGATCGAGCGGCGTTCCGGCCGCGTCATCGCCGTCACGGCGAAGGCCGCGGCGCGCGGCGTGCCTGCCATGGCCGCCTACATCGCGTCGAAGAGCGCGCTGCAGCGCCTGGTGGAAGCCATGGCGGCCGAGGCGGCACCGCATGGCGTCAACATCAACAGCGTGGCTCCGAGCGTGCTCGACACGCCCGCCAACCGGCAGGCGATGCCCGATGCGAACCCCGCCGACTGGGTGTCCACCTCGGTCGCCGCGCAGACCATTGCGTTCCTCGCGTCGCCGGCCGCCGCCGCTCTGCACGGGCAGCATCTGACGCTCGATACCTGAGCGAAAAAAGAAAAGGCCCTGGCGGATGCCAAGGCCTTTTCCATGTCGGTTGGTGGAGAGGAGGAGGATCGAACTCCCGACCTCCGCATTGCGAACGCGGCGCTCTCCCAGCTGAGCTACCCCCCCAACGCAAGGCGAAGTTTAACCAAAACTCCCTTCCGGCGCATGTCTGCGTGTCAAGATGCGCCCCTTGCGAAACACGGAGCAAGATCGCATGGCCTCGTTCGATCCCGCCTGGCTGGAAGGCATGTACAACAACCTCGCGCGGGTCAGGAACCACCCCGCGTATTTCGAGCGCTGGGCGAAGGAATCGGCCGCGGTGCGCGAAGCTCTTCCGGCCCGCATCGACGTGCCCTACGGCCTGGGCGTGAACGAGACGCTCGACATCTTTCCCGCCCCGGTGCCAGATGCGCCGGTGCTGGTCTTCATCCACGGCGGCTACTGGCGCGCGATGGACAAGAAAGACCATTCCTTCATCGCCCCCGCCTTCAATGATCGCGGTATCTGCGTGGTCCAGCCCAACTACGCGCTTTGTCCCGGCACGCTGGAGCGGCCCGTCACGGTGCCGGGCATCCTGCTGCAGATGGTGCGCGCGCTCGAATGGACGTGGCGCCACATCGCTGATCACGGCGGAGATCCGACGCGGATCACCGTCGCCGGCCACTCGGCCGGAGGACACATGGCGGCGGCGCTGCTGGCCTGCGACTGGAAGGCAGTCGCGCCCGACCTCCCCGCGCACCTGGTGCGCAACGCGCTGTCGATCTCGGGCCTCTACGATCTGCGCCCGCTGCAGCGCACGCCGTTTCTGGAAAACACGCTGAAGCTGACCGACGCCGACGTCCTGCGCGCCAGCCCCGCCTTGTGGCCGGCGCCGAGGCGCGGCCAGTTGTACGCGGTCGCGGGCGGCAGTGAAAGCGAAGAATTCATCCGCCACAACGCCATGATCCGCGACGCGTGGGGCCGCAACACCGTGCCGGTGTGCGAGGTGCTTCCAGGGCTCAACCACTTCGACGTGGTGGACGCGCTCGCCGATCCGGCGCATGCGTTGCACCGGCATGCGGTGCAGCTCCTGGAAGCCTGAGGGCAACTACATCAGCAGGTGCTCGCCGGCGTTGTCGCCGCCGAGTGTCACGTAGTTGACCTTGCGGATGTCCATCAGCGCGCGGCCGCCCGCGTAGCTGATCGAACTCTGCACGTCCTGCTCCATCTCGACCAGCGTGTCGGCCAGCTTGCCCTTGATGGGCTCGAGAATGCGCTTGCCCTCGACGTGCTTGTACTCGCCCTTGTTGAAGTCGCTGGCGGAGCCGTAGTACTCCTTGAACAGCTTGCCATCGACCTCGACGGTCTTGCCGGGCGACTCCTCGTGCCCGGCGAACAGCGAGCCGATCATCACCATCGACGCGCCGAAGCGCACGCTCTTGGCGATGTCGCCGTGGTCGCGGATGCCGCCGTCGGCAATGATCGGCTTGGTCGCCACGCGCGCGCACCACTTCAGCGCCGACAGCTGCCAGCCGCCCGTGCCGAAGCCGGTCTTGAGCTTGGTGATGCAGACCTTGCCCGGGCCGATGCCGACCTTGGTCGCGTCGGCGCCCCAGTTCTCGAGGTCGATCACCGCTTCGGGCGTGCCGACGTTGCCGGCGATCACGAAGGTCTTCGGCAGCTTCTGCTTGAGGTAGCCGATCATGTTCTTCACGCTGTCGGCGTGGCCGTGCGCGATGTCGATCGTCACGTACTCGGGCACGAGGCCCTGGGCCACCAGCTGGTCGACGGTGTCGTAGTCGGCCTTCTTCACGCCCAGCGAGATGGAGGCGAACACGCCCTTGCCCTGCATGTCCTTGACGAACTTGACGTTGTCGAGGTCGAAGCGGTGCATCACGTAGAAGTAGCCGTTCTGCGCCAGCCACAGGCAGATCGACTCGTCGACCACCGTCTTCATGTTGGCGGGAACCACCGGCAGGCGGAAGCAGCGCTCGCCCAGCGTGACGCTGGTGTCGCACTCGGAGCGGCTCTCCACGCGGCACTTGCGCGGGAGGAGGAGGATGTTGTCGTAATCGAAAATCTGCATGACCAGGCTCCTGGAAGGAATCGTTGAAAGAAACGAATGAGCGCTTGGTCCGGCCGGCTTCTGCGGTGCATTTCGCAAAGTTTCGCAAAGGAAACGCCCACAAAAAACCGGGCGCAAGAAACTTGGGCCCGGTGATTGATTTTACGCGGACTCACGAAGGCAGGTCTTCCGCTTCTTCATATAACCCGCATACGCCGTGGTTTCTACAATCGGAGGATGTTGTTTAACGATCCTGCGGCCGACGCCCACCCTCCAGCGCTGCCGCTGCTCCAGAATCTGAACGCGGAGCAACTCGCCGCGGTCACGTTGCCCGAAGGCAACGCTCTCATCCTGGCAGGCGCCGGCTCCGGCAAGACGCGCGTGCTCACCACCCGCATCGCCTGGCTGCTGCAGACGGGCCAGGTCTCCGCCGGCGGCATCCTCGCCGTGACCTTCACGAACAAGGCCGCCAAGGAAATGATGACGCGCCTGACGGCCATGCTGCCCGTCAACGTGCGCGGCATGTGGATCGGCACCTTCCACGGCCTGTGCAACCGCCTGCTGCGGGCGCACTGGAAGCTGGCCAACCTGCCTTCCACCTTCCAGATCCTCGACACGCAGGACCAGCTCTCGGCCATCAAGCGTCTGATGAAGCAGTTCAACGTCGACGACGAGCGCTTTCCCGCCAAGCAGACCCAGTGGTTCATCGCCGGCGCCAAGGAGGACGGCCTGCGCCCCGACGCCATCGAGATGCGCAGCGACGACGACCGCAAGAAGGTCGAGCTCTACCGCCTGTACGAGGAGCAGTGCCAGCGCGAAGGCGTGGTCGATTTCGGCGAGCTCATGCTGCGCAGCTACGAACTGCTGCGCGACAACGAACCCGTGCGCGAGCACTACCAGCGGCGCTTCCGCCACATCCTGATCGACGAGTTCCAGGACACCAACCGCCTGCAGTACGCCTGGATCAAGATGCTCGCGGGCAATACCGTCGAAGGCCGTTTCGTGCCCGGCCAGCACAACAGCGTGATCGCAGTGGGCGACGACGACCAGAGCATCTACGCCTTCCGCGGCGCGCGCGTGGGCAACATGACCGACTTCGTGCGCGAGTTCGACGTGCGCCACCAGATCAAGCTGGAGCAGAACTACCGCAGCTACAGCAACATTCTCGACTCGGCCAACGAGCTCATCGGCCACAACAAGAAGCGCCTGGGCAAGAACCTGCGCACCGACCAGGGCCCCGGCGAGCCCGTGCGCGTGTACGAGTCGCCTACCGACCTCGCCGAGGCGCAATGGATGGTCGAGGAAATGCGCCAGCTCGTGCGCGACGGCTACGAGCGCAAGGAAATGGCCGTGCTCTACCGCAGCAACGCGCAGAGCCGTGTGATCGAAACAGCGCTCTTCAATGCCTCCGTGCCGTACCGCGTGTACGGCGGCCTGCGCTTCTTCGAGCGCGCCGAAATCAAGCATGCGCTGGCCTATTTACGCTTGCTGGAGAACAAGGACGACGACACCAGCTTCCTGCGCGTCGTGAACTTCCCGCCGCGCGGCATCGGCGCGCGCACGCTCGAGACGCTGCAGGACGCGGCGCGTGCTGTCGGCCGTTCGCTGCACGACGCGGTGAGCGTGGTCGGCGGCAAGGCGGGCGCCAACCTCACCGGCTTCGTCGCCAAGATCGACGTGCTGCGTGAGCAGACGCAGGGCGTGAGCCTGCGCGAGATCATCGAACTGGTGCTCGACCACAGCGGTCTCGTCGAGCATTACAAGGCCGACCGCGAAGGCGCCGACCGCATCGAGAACCTGGACGAACTGGTGAACGCGGCCGAGAGCTTCGTCACGCAGGAGGGCTTCGGCCGCGACGCCGTGGCGTTGCCGGTCGACGAACTGCGCCAGTCGCCCGCCAGCCAGGGCCTGGATCCGAACCGCCCGGTGCTCGACGAACCGCTCGCGCCCGACGCAGAAACGGGCGAAACGCTGAGCCCGCTGGCAGCCTTCCTCACGCACGCCGCGCTCGAATCCGGCGACAACCAGGCGCAGGCGGGGCAGGACGCGGTGCAACTCATGACCGTGCACGCCGCCAAGGGCCTGGAGTTCGACTGCGTGTTCATCACCGGCATGGAAGAGGGCCTGTTCCCGCACGAAAACTCGATGAGCGACTTCGAGAGCCTCGAGGAAGAGCGCCGCCTGATGTACGTGGCGATCACGCGAGCCCGCAAGCGCCTGTACCTGAGCCACTCGCAGACCCGCATGCTGCACGGCCAGACCCGCTACAACGTCAAGAGCCGCTTCTTCGACGAGCTGCCCGAAGGCGCCCTCAAGTGGCTCACGCCCAAGAACCAGGGATTCGCGCCCTCGGCCTTCGGCTACGGCGGCGGCTACGGAAGCACGCGCGGCGGCGCCGGCGGCTACGGCGGCGGCTATGGCGGCGGTTCAGGAGGCGGAAGCAGCCGCGGCGACAAGGACACCTTCGCCAGCCCGCCAGTTCCGCCGCAGAAGGCCGCGCCCTCGCATGGCCTGCGTTCGGGCATGCAGGTGTTCCACAACAAGTTCGGCGAAGGCACGGTGACCGCTCTGGAGGGCACCGGGGACGATGCGCGCGCGCAGGTCAAGTTCGCGCGTCATGGCGTGAAGTGGCTGGCGCTGTCGGTGGCCAAGCTCACGCCGATCTGATCCGGCGCCCGGCGGGCGCCTGCCGCGTCGGCGGACCTCAGTCGGGATTGAAGGTGTCGCGGAAGGTGAACCAGTTCGACGCCTGCGTCATCGCCGCGAGCGTCAGCACCGTGCCGAGCATCAGGAGGTTGCCGGCGGTCATCGCGCCGCTGCCCGAGCCCAGCGAGCCCACGCCGATCACGATGGTGCCCACCAGCGCCGCCGCCAGCAGGCCGAGCAGCAGCACGCCGCACCACGCCAGCCAGTACAGCGCGTAGGCGCCGAAGTTGCGGAACATCGCGACCAGGCTGAAGAAGATGCTCTTCACCGGCTCCACGCGATGCCAGTGAACCAGCGCGGGAGCGTGCCAGATGGCCGCGATCAGCGGCAGCGTCAGGCACATCTGCAGCAGGTTGGCCACCTGGAACCGGCTGCTCTCCATCACCTCCTTGGCGGGAGCCTCGCCGGCGAAGTAGCTTCGCATGAACTGGCCGCCATCGACGACCGCGGTCACGAATACCGTCAGCAGGCAGTACACCGCCGAGATCACGCCCAGCACAGCCAGCGAGCGCCATTCCGTCCGCATGGCCTGCGCCACCGACAGGAACATGAGCGCGCCGGTGGGCTTCCTTGGGCCGGCCGTGCCGTCATCCGCCGCGGCCTTGTCGCTGGCGGAGGCATCGGCCACCGAAGCCGCGACCATGAAGCCCAGCGTGGAGAAGGGCAGGAGCACGAACGGAAGGAACCTGCCGATCACCGGCAGCAGCGAGATCGTCGAGATCAGCGCCATGAACAGCATGAACAGCGACACGAAGGCCAGCGGCTGCCGCCAGAAGTTCCTGAGCCCGAGTCGGACCCATTCCACACCGGTTCGCGCCGGCACGAGATTGAGTTTCATGTGTGAAGGTCAGGCAGCCAGCAGCGGCTCGAGGGCCTGCGCCATGGCATGCGGATGGGTGGCGCGGTCGCGCAGCACGCGCTCGAAATGCGTGGGGTCATGGGGCTTGAGCATGCTCGCCTCGCGCGGCAGATGGAAGTCCCAGAGGCGGGAAATCCAGAAGCGCAGCGCGGCGGCGCGCAGCATCGCGGGCAGCAGGGCACGCTCGGCCGCGTTCAGCGCGCGCACGGATTCGTAGGCCGACAGCAGCGCGTCGGCGCGCTCGGCGTCGTGGCGGCCGGTCGGCAGGTCGATGGCCCAGTCGTTCAGGCACACGGCCAGATCGAACAGCCAGGTGTCGGTTCCGGCGAAATAGAAGTCGAACACGCCGGTCAGGCGCGGGGCGTCATCGGCTTGGCCGTCGGTCGCGAACATCACGTTGTCGCGGAACATGTCGGCGTGCACCGGGCCGCGCGGCAACGCCGCATAGGCCGACGACTCGGCGACGTGGTTCTGGTAGGCCAGCTCGGCACGCAGCAGGGCGGCCTGATGCTCCTCGATGTACGGCAGCACGACCGGCACAGTCTCGTTCCACCAGGGCAGGCCGCGCAGGTTGGGCTGGATGCGCGGGTAGTCGCGCCCCGCGAGGTGCATGCGCGCCAGCATCGCGCCCAGTTCGGTGCAGTGAGTGGCGGTCGGAGCCAGCTCGCTGCGGCCCGAGAGCTTCTGCACGACGGCGGCCGGCTTGCCGGCGACCAGGTGCAGCAGGTCGCACGCAGCCTCGGCCGGCACCGGCGGCTGCTGGCCCTTGCGGGGCTTGCCGACGGCTTCAGGCTCCGGCCGGGGCAGCGCGACCGGCGCGGGCACCGGCAGGCCGGCGTCCGCCAGGTGCTTCATCAGGCAAAGGTAGTAAGGCAGCTGTTCGGCGCTCAGGCGCTCGAACAGCGTCAGCACGAACTCGCCGGACTCGGTGGTCGCGAAGTAGTTGGTGTTCTCGATGCCGCCCTCGATGCCGCGCAGCTCGCGCAGCGGGCCCAGCCCCAGGCTCTGGACGAGCGCGTCTGCCTCGCCGAAGCCGACTTCGGTAAAAACTGCCATGGCGGTACTCAGCGCCGCATTGCTGCCGCGAAAACCAGAACGGAAGACCTCATTGCGGTCAGAACTTCATCACGTTCCAGACGCGGGGGCCGTTGGCGCCTGTTTCGCTCGAACCCTGGCGGCCCGTGGCGGCGTCTGCCGGCAACACTTCGTAGCCGGGCATGTTCGACTTGGGCTTGACGTTGATGCTCTGGGTGCGGCCGCCGTAGCGGACTTCGTCGACAGAGGCGCCGCTGTCCTCGGTGTGGATGTTTTCCACCTTCTGGTTGCGCCGGCCCTCTGCCTTGGCCTGCTCCTGATTTGGGAGCGTCTCGGCCGGAGCCGCCGCGGGGGCGGGCGTGGCCTGCTGCGCCTGCACGGCGGCAAAGGGAGTTGCGAAGGCCAGCGCCAGCAGGATGCGGCGGGCGACCAGGAGTGTGGAGCTAGGCATGCCTGCATTGTAGGCTCGCAGCCGCTTGCGGACCGTCGGTTGACACCTCGCGCTGTCGTGGTTCCGGGCGCCGGCGCGGGCACGGCAAAATGGCCCGATGACCGACAAGAAAACGCTGCTGCTCGTCGATGGCTCGAGCTACCTTTACCGCGCCTTCCACGCCATGCCCGACCTGCGGGCCGTGCCCGGCGACCCCAAGAGCCCGGCGACCGGCGCCATCCGCGGAATGATCAACATGATGACCGCGCTGCGCCGCGAGGTGCGCGCGGACTACGCGGCCTGCATCTTCGACGCCCCCGGCAAGACTTTCCGCGACGACTGGTACCCCGAGTACAAGGCCAACCGCTCGCCGATGCCCGACGACCTGCGCAGCCAGATCGAACCCATCCACGAAGTGGTGAAGCTGCTCGGCTGGCCCGTGCTCAGCGTGCCCGATGTGGAGGCCGACGACGTCATCGGCACGCTCGCCAGGGTCGCCGCCTCGCAGGGCATCGAAGTCATCGTATCCAGCGGCGACAAGGACCTGAGCCAGCTGGTCGACGAGCACATCACCATCATCGACACGATGAACGGCAAGAGGCGCGACGTGACCGGCGTCACGGCCGAGTTTGGCGTGCCGCCCAACCTGATGATCGACTACCAGACGCTGGTGGGCGACTCGGTCGACAACGTGCCCGGCGTTCCCAAGGTGGGCCCCAAGACGGCCGCGAAGTGGCTGCTCGAATACGGCTCGCTCGACGCGCTGATCGAACGCGCCGCCGAAGTGAAGGGCGCGGCGGGCGAGAACCTGCGCCAGGCCATGGACCAGCTGCCGCTGAGCAGGCGCCTCGTGACCATCCGCACCGACTGCGACCTCGATGGCCACGTCACGGGCCTGCCCTCGCTCGAAGGCCTGCCGGTGGGCGCGCCGCAGACGGCCGAGCTGAAGCCGTTCTATGAGAAGTTCGGCTTCAAGAGCCTGGTCAAGGCGCTCGAGACGCAGGCCGTGCCGCCCGAGCTGATCGAGGAAAACAACAAGAAGAAGGCGGCTTCAGCCGCGGCCGGCTCCGACCAGGGCGGCCTGTTCGACGAGCCCTCCGACATGCAGGCGCTGGAGGCGGCTTCTCCCGCCAGCAACCTGAAGTACGACACCATCACTACCTGGGAGCAGCTCGACGGCTGGCTCGCGAAGCTCGAGGCGGCGGAGCTGGCCGCCATCGACACCGAGACCACCTCGCTGGACGAGATGGTCGCGCAGATCGTCGGCATCAGCTTCAGCGTCACGCCAGGCGAGGCGGCTTACATCCCGCTCGCGCACAACTACCCCGACGCGCCCGAGCAGTTGCCGCTCGACGAAGTGCTGGCAAAGCTCAGGCCCTGGCTGGAGAACGGCGCCAAGAAGAAGCTCGGCCAGCACATCAAGTACGACCGGCATGTGTTCGCCAACCACGGCATCGAGGTGCAGGGCTACGCGCACGACACCATGCTGCAGAGCTATGTGCTCGAAGTGCACAAGCCGCACGGCCTCTCCAGCCTGGCCGAGCGCCATTTGGGCCGCAGCGGCATCTCGTACGAAGACCTGTGCGGCAAGGGCGCGCACCAGATCCCGTTCAGCCAGGTCGACATCGCCAAGGCCGCCGAATACTCGTGCGAGGACAGCGACCAGACGCTGGACGTGCACAACACGCTGTGGCCGCGCCTGCAGGCCGACGAGAAGCTGGGCTTCATCTACCAGCTCGAAATGGATTCGAGCGAGGCGCTCTATCGGGTGGAGCGCAACGGCGTGCTGATCGACGCACCCACGCTGGCCGCGCAGAGCCACGAGCTCGGCAAGCGCATCATGGAACTGGAGCAGGAGGCCTACGACATCGCGGGCCAGCCCTTCAACCTCGGCTCGCCCAAGCAGATCGGCGAGATCTTCTTCACCAAGCTGGGCCTGCCCGTGGTCAAGAAGACGCCGAGCGGTGCGCCCAGCACCGACGAAGAGGTGCTGGAGAAGCTGGCCGAAGACTACCCGCTGCCGGCCAAGATCCTCGAGCACCGCAGCCTGTCGAAGCTCAAGGGCACCTACACCGACAAGCTCGGCCAGCTCGCCAACCCGCGCACCGGCCGCGTGCATACGCACTATGCGCAGGCGGTGGCCGTCACCGGCCGGCTGAGCAGCAACGATCCCAACCTGCAGAACATCCCGATCCGCACGCCCGAAGGCCGGCGCGTGCGCGAGGCCTTCGTGGCGCCTGCCGGCAGCGTGATCGCCAGCGCCGACTACTCGCAGATCGAGCTGCGCATCATGGCCCACATCAGTGGCGACGAATCGCTGCTGCGCGCCTTCACCGACGGCATCGACGTGCACCGCGCCACGGCCGCCGAAGTGTTCGGCTCCACGCCCGACCAGGTTTCGAGCGAGCAGCGCCGCTACGCCAAGGTCATCAATTTCGGCCTGATCTACGGCATGAGCAGCTTCGGCCTGGCCAAGAACCTGGGCATCGAGAACAAGGCCGCGGCCTCGTACATCGAGCGCTACTTCGCGCGCTATCCGGGCGTGAAGGCCTACATGGACGAGACCAAGGCGCTCGCCAAGGAGCAGGGCTATGTCGAAACCGTGTTCGGCCGGCGCCTGTACCTGCCAGAGATCAACTCGCCCAATGGCCCGCGCCGCGGCGGCGCCGAGCGCGCGGCCATCAACGCGCCGATGCAGGGCACGGCGGCCGACCTCATCAAGCTCAGCATGGTGAAGGTACAGAACGTGCTTGACGAGGAGAAGCGCGCCACGAAGATGATCATGCAGGTACACGACGAACTGGTGTTCGAGGTGCCCGAGGCCGAGGTCGAGTGGGTGCGTACCGAGATCCCGCGCATCATGGCCGGCGTCGCCTCGCTGAAGGTGCCGCTGCTCGCCGAGATCGGCGTCGGTCCCAACTGGGACAAGGCGCACTGAACGGGACAATGGACAGGCAGGAACAAGAAGAGAGCAGGGACCGAACAAGGATGAGACAACCAGTAAGCCAGAGAAGAAAGAAACCCGAGAACATGAACCGATTCCCGCACCGCAAATTCCTGCTCGCCGCCGTCTGCGCCGCCTTCCTCGGCACCGCCTTCGCGGCGCCCGACGCCAAGATCGCCGCGCTCGCCGCCAAGGAAAAGCCGGCCCTGCTCGAGACGCTGAAGGAGCTGGTCTCCATCGAGTCGGGCAGCCGCGACCTCGACGGCCTCGAGAAGATCTCCGACCTCATCGCCGCGAAGTTCAAGGCGCTGGGCGGCGAAGTCGAGCTGATCGACCCGAGCGCCGATGCCTACCGCATGGAGGACACGCCCGAGAAAATCGGCCGCGTGATGCGCGCCACTTTCAAGGGCACCGGCAAGAAGAAGATCCTGCTGATCGCGCACATGGACACGGTCTACACCGTGGGCATGATCAACAAGCAGCCCTTTCGCATCGACGGCGACAAGGCCTACGGCCTGGGCATCGCCGACGACAAGCAGGGCGTGGCCGTCATCACGCACATCGTGTCGATGCTGCAGGCGATGAAGTTCAAGGACTACGGCACGCTCACCGTGCTCATCAACGGTGACGAGGAAATCAGCTCGCCCGGCGCCCGCGCGCTCATCACGCGCATGGGCGGCGAGCATGACGCGGTGCTGTCCTTCGAGGGCGCCTACGTCAAGGAAGACAAGCTCTCGCTCGCCACGGCGGGCATCGCCTCGGTCACGCTGCACGTGACGGGCAAGGCCTCGCATGCGGGCTCGGCGCCCGAACTGGGCGTGAATGCGCTCTATGAGCTCTCGCACCAGATCCTGCAGATGCGCGACCTCTCGGACCCCGCCACGGGCCTGAAGATGAACTGGACCATCTCCAAGTCGGGCACCAACCGCAACGTGATCCCTGCCAGCGCCACTGCGGCTGCCGACGTGCGCGTGCTGAAGGTGAGCGACTACGACCGCATCGAGCAGCAGGTGAACGAGCGCGTGAAGAAGCAGCTCATTCCCGAGGCGAAGGTCGAGCTGAAGTTCGAGCGCCGCCGCCCGCCACTGGAAGCCACCGACGCCTCGCGCGCCCTGGTCCGCCACGCGCAGCAGATCTACAAGGAAGAGCTCGGCCTGCCGCTGGGCGCGGACGACAAGGCCGCCGGCGGCGGCACCGATGCTGCCTTCGCCGCGCTGAAGACCAAGGCTCCCGTCATCGAGCGCTTCGGACTGCAGGGCTTCGGCGCGCACTCGGCAGACGCTGAATACGTGCTCATCAACTCGATCGAACCGCGCCTGTACCTCGGCACGCGCATGGTGATGGACCTCGCCCGAGGCAAGGCACCTTCGGGCAACTGAGCCCTTCGCTCGCGATGCGACTGCGCCATATCGAAGTCTTCAACGCGATCATGCTCACGGGTAGTGTGAGCGCGGCGGCGCGGCTCATCAACATCACGCAGCCGGCGGTGAGCCGCACGCTGCAGCACGCGGAGCAGCAGCTGGGCTTTCCGCTCTTCCAGCGCGCCAAGGGTCGGCTCACACCGACCACCGAGGCGCTCACGCTGTACCCTCACATCGAGCGGCTGTTCGCCCAGCTCGACGAGGTACAGCGGCTCGCCGCCAACCTGCGCACCGCGGGCGACACGGGCGAGCTGCGCATCCTGAGCGTGCTGGCGCTGAGCTACGACATCCTGCCGCGTGCGCTCAAGGCCTTCCGCGAGAAGCATCCGGGCTACGCGATCACGGTGGAGTCGCTGCATTCGCCGCAGATCATGTCGGCGCTGCTGCTGCAGGAGGCCGACGTGGGCTTCGCCTTCAGCCCCGCGGTGCATCCCTCGCTCACGCAGGAGACGCTGGCCGACAGCCGCATGGTGTGCATCGCGCCCAAGGGCATGCTGCCCCGTGCGCTGGTGCGCAACGGCTCGGTGGCGCTGCACGATCTGGTCGACCGGCCGGTGATCGGCCTGGACAGCCGCGACCCCGTCGGCACCAGCCTGAGCCAGGCCTGCCGGCAGGCGGGCGTGGGCTTCCAGCAGGCGGTGGTGACGGTGCAGACCTATCACGCCGCGTTGGCCATGGCGCACCATGGCATCGGCGTGGCGCTGGTCGATGGCTGCACCGCGCGCTCGGCCGACCGCGAAAAGGTCGATGTGCTGACGCTGGAGCCCCACATTCCGGTGCCGATTCGTGCACTGCGCTTCGCGGCGCGGCCAGACTCGGTGGCGGTGCGCGGCATCACCCGCTGCATGCAGCAGGCTATCCAGGAAGCGATCTAGGGCTGCAACGCCTGCGCGATGCGCAGCGCCGAGCCGAAGGCCAGCGTGAAGCCCAGCGCGCCGTGTCCGGTGTTGAACAGCATGTTCGATGGCGCGCTCTCCAGCCGGCCGATGATCGGAAGCCCCCTGGGCGTGGCGGGGCGCATGCCGGTCCACGGGTGCAGATCCTCAAGCCGGCTCGCGTGCGGGAAGAGGGCGCGCGTGGCTGCTGCCAGCGTCTCGATGCGCGTGGCCGGAATGCTCGCGTCGTGCCCGACGAGTTCGGCCATGCCTGCCACGCGCAGGCGAGAGCCGATGCGCGCGAACACCACCTTGCGCGCGCTGTCGGTCACGTTCACGCGAGGCGCGGCGCCGGGTGCGGGGTCGACGTCGACCGTGATGCTGTAGCCCTTGAGCGGATACACCGGCAGGTAGGCGCCGAGCGCACGCCCCAGCTTGTGCGATGCGGAGCCCAGCGCCATCACGAAGGCATCGGCTTCCACGTCGCCGCTGCCGCTGCGCGCGGCGGCGATGCGGCTTCCGCTGCGCACGAAGCCGTGCACCTCGATGCCGGACACGAAGCGCACGCCGCGTGCGCCCAGGGACCGCGTCAGTTCGATGCACACCTTGAGGCAGTCGGCCGCGCATTCGCTCGGCGTGTAGACGGCGCCGGCCATCCGGTCGCGGTAGCTGGCCAGTGCGGGCTCGATGGCGATGCATTCCTCGGGCGTCACCAGCCGCTGCTCGCTGCCCATGGTGCGCTGAAGTTCGAGCTGCCCGCGTGCGCCTTCGAGCGAGGCGGCGCTGGCGTACAGCACCAGCTTGCCGGTGGCGGAGAAATCGCAGTCGGGCGAGAGCTCGGCGCGCATGGCCTCGAACTCGACGCGGCTCGACGCGGCCAGTTCCAGCAGCCGTGCGGTGGTGTCGCGCGAGGTGCGCGCGTTGCAGGCTGCGAGAAATTCCATGCCCCAGCGCCATTGCAGCGGATCGAGCTGCGGGCGCAGCTTGAGTGGCGAGGTGGACGACAGCAGCAGCTTGGGCAGCTGCTTCCAGATCGATGGATCGGCCAGCGGCTGCACGTACGAGTAGCTGAGTTGCGCGCCGTTGCCGCCGCTCGCGCCCGAGCCGGGGGCGGCGCGGTCGATCACGGTGACCTGATGGCCCTGGCGCTCGAGCTGCCAGGCGGTCGCCAGGCCCACGATGCCGGCACCGAGCACACACACATGCATGGAAGCAGCTTTCCGGAGATTGAATTGAGAACGGTGAATGCGACTGTAGGCGCGCGCGGCCCGGTGCGGAAATGCCAAAAGAACTCCCGCCCATAACCTTTGGGCATGGATCAGCTTGCTATTGGAATTTGTGGTTTTGTTTCGCCCGTTCCTACACTGGTCGCCTGTTCAGCTCAACCGTTTGAAGGCTCGAATGAAACTCCCTGTCCTGATGGCTTCCATGGTCGCCTCGCTGCTTTTCGCCGCAACAGGCGCGCAGGCCGCCGACACGCTCGCCAAGATCGCCGAGTCCGGCAAGATCACTCTGGCATACCGTGAATCGTCTGTGCCCTTCAGTTA
Organism: Variovorax sp. CAN15; assembly: GCF_030462475.1. Taxonomy (GTDB): domain Bacteria; phylum Pseudomonadota; class Gammaproteobacteria; order Burkholderiales; family Burkholderiaceae_C; genus Variovorax. Next base: position 6,440 of record NZ_JASMRZ010000024.1, on the reverse strand, counting down.
TCTCGACGGACCCGGCAAGCCCATCGGGTTCTCGGTCGATCTCTCCAATGCCGTGGTCGAGGCCGTGAAGAAAAAACTGAACAAACCCAACCTGCAGGTGGCGCTGATGCCCGTGACCTCGCAGAACCGAATCCCGCTGATCACCAACGGCACCATCGACCTGGAGTGCGGCTCCACCACCAACAACACGGCGCGCGGCAAGGACGTGGCCTTCGCCATCAACCATTTCTATACCGGCACGCGACTGCTGGTGAAGAAGTCCTCCAACATCAGGAACTACGCCGACCTCGCGAAGAAGACCGTGGCCAGTACCACCGGCACCACCAACGTCCTGGTCATGCGCAAGTACAACATCGAGAAGAACCTCGGCATCGACCTCGTGCTCGGCAAGGACCACGCCGATGCCTTCCTGCTGCTCGAGAGCGACCGCGCCGTGGCCTTCGCCATGGACGACATCCTGCTGTACGGCTTGATCGCCAATGCCAAGACGCCGGGCGACTACGAGGTGGTTGGCGACTCGCTGCAGGTGGAACCCTACGCCTGCATGCTGCCCAAGGACGACCCCGCCTTCAAGAAGCTGGTGGACGACACCTTCGCGGGCCTGATGAAGAGCGGCGAATTCGAGAAGCTCTACAACAAGTGGTTCATGCAGCCGATCCCGCCGAAGAACGTGCCGCTCAACCTGCCGATGAGCCCGCAGCTGAAAGAGAACCTCAAAGCCCTCAGCGACAAGCCCGCGACCTGAGTTCACCCCCACGCCGCGCGGACTTCGTGGCGCTGCGCCAACCCCCTTCCGGGGGCGATGCCAGCGCAGCGGCGAAGCCGGTTCCGCGGCATTGCAGAAACAGAGATAGAGAGATCATGAGTTCGACCAACGTCGTCGGCATTCTTGGCGGCATGGGGCCTGCGGCGGGCGCCGATTTCGTGCGGCTGTTCGTGCAGGCCTGCGCGCAGCAGCTGCGCGCGCGCGGCGAACCGGTGCGCGACCAGTCCTTTCCCGAGCACTGGCTCGCGCAGGTGCCGGTGCCCGACCGCACCGACGCGCTGGCCTCCACCAATCAGGGCGCGCATCAGCCGTTGGAGCCGATGCTGCAGGCCATCGGCCGGCTTGCCGCGCTCGGCAGCAGGACCGTGGCCATCGCCTGCAACACGGCGCATGCCTGGCACGCCGACCTGCAGCAGCGCTTTCCGCAGATCGAGCTGCTGCACATGGCGCGGGAGACCGCTCGGCACCTGGCCGCGCGGGGCGCAAGCAGCGTGGCACTGATGGCTACCGAGGGCACCTATCGCGTGCGGCTCTACGAGCAGGCCCTGGCCGAAGCCGGGCTGGACTGCCATGTGCCGTTGCCCGAAGAGCGCCAGGCCATCACGCGCGGCATCTTCGACGGCGTGAAGGCCGGCAACATGCAATTGGCCGAGCGGTGCTTTTCGGAGGTGGCCCTGGGGCTGGCCGAACGACACGGCGCGATCACCATCATCATGGGCTGCACCGAGGTGCCGCTGGGCCTGCAGGGCTCGGCTGCGGTGGCGGGGCTTGATCTGGTCGACCCGGCGCAGGTACTGGCGGCCGCGCTGGCCCGGCGGGCCTACGCAGCGCGCCAACCCCATTGAAGTTTGGGGGACATAGGGCCACCAGCCGATTTCGCCTACATTGCGGCGTGCGTTTTTCCACAACGCCACGTCCCTTGTCCGACGATCCAACCGGAGCCCGATACATGCCTCTCGACGACGACAGCCGTTCCGACTTCGATTCGCTTCGCCCCGGCGGCAGCACCGAGCAGGGTGCCACCCGCCGCACCGCCATCAAGGCCGCCATCGGCGTCGGCTATGCGGCCGCGGTGATGCCGGTGATGGCGCAGACCGCCATCGGCACCCCGGCCGACGGTCTGAAGGCCGGCCCCATCAAGTACACCGTCAACGGCTTCGACGTGCCCGCCTATGCGGCAGCGCCCGCCGGGAAGACCGGCCTGCCCGTGATCCTGGTGGTGCAGGAGATCTTCGGCGTGCACGAATACATTGCCGACACCTGCCGCCGCTTCGCCAGGCTCGGCTACCTGGCCATCGCGCCCGAGCTGTATGCGCGCCAGGGCGACCCGCGCGGCTACACCGACATCCCGAAGCTGCAGGCCGACATCGTCTCCAAGGTGCCCGACGCGCAGGTCATGGCGGACCTCGACGGCGCGCTGGCCTATGCCAGGGCCAACGGCGGCGACACCAGCAAGGCCGGCATCACCGGCTTCTGCTGGGGCGGGCGCATCGTCTGGCTCTATGCGGCCACGGGCAAGGTCAAGGCGGGCGTTGCCTGGTACGGCCGGCTGGTCGGCCAGGCCAGCGATCTGACCCCGAAGCACCCCATCGACATCGCCGCAAGCCTGCAGGCGCCGGTGCTCGGCCTCTACGGCGGAAAAGATCAGGGCATCCCCCTTGACACGGTTGATAAGATGAAAGCGGCTCTGGCAACCGGAACCCCGGCGGCCAAGGCGTCGAGCTTCGTAGTGTATCCCGAAGCGGGTCACGCGTTCCATGCCGACTACCGCCCCAGCTACGTGAAAAGTGCGGCGGAAGACGGCTGGCAGCGTGCCACGGCCTGGTTCAAAGCCAACGGCGTCGCCTGAAGACGGCGCCCGTCAGCCAACCCCCGCCGAAGGCCGTCCGCGTGACGGCCTTTCTCTTTTTATGAACGGTATGCGGCCCCTGAAACAGTTCCGGCGGCCGTCTTTCTTGCGCAAGCAGCTATGAATTTGATAGTCATCATCGCGGCGACCCTGGTTGCCGGTATCGGAAGCGTCTGGGTCGCGGCCCTGCTGTTGAAGGTGGGCGTGCGCAGCGGCTCGGGCGGCGTGAACCCGCAGCACCTGCTGAGCCTGGCGGCCGGCGCGCTGCTCGCCACCGCGTTCATGCACCTGCTGCCCGAGGCCTTCGAAAGCCGCATCGAGCCCGCGCTGCTGTTCGGTGTGCTGCTGTTCGGACTGGTGTTCTTCTTCCTGCTCGACAAGGCGGAGTTGTGGCACCACGGGCACGAGCACCATCACGGCGAAGAGAAGAACGGGGCGGACGGCCACGATCACCACGGACATGACCACGCCCATGGTCATTCCCACGACCACGGCCCCCGCACCGGCGGCTGGGCCGTGCTGACGGGCGACAGCGTGCACTGCTTCGGCGACGGCATCCTGATCGCCTCGGCCTTCACCGCCGACATCCGCCTGGGCCTCGTGGCCGCGCTGGCGGTGCTGGCGCACGAAATTCCGCACCACATCGGCGACCTCGTCGTGCTGCGCCAGAGCTCGGCCAACCAGCGCGCGGCGCTGGTGAAGGTGTCGCTCGCCGGCACCATGACCGCACTGGGCGGCATCGCGGGCTGGTGGCTGGTCGACCAGTTGCACGGCCTGCTGCCGTACTTCCTGGTGCTGGCCGGCAGCAGCTTTGTCTACGTGGCGCTGGCCGACCTGATTCCGCAGCTGCAGAAGCGCCTGCCGGCCCGCCAGACGGCCGCGCAGATCCTGTGGCTGGCGGCGGGCATCGTACTGGTCACGCTGGTGAGCCGCCTCGCCCACGGCGAGCATGGGCACGAGCACGGCCATGACGACCCCGGCCACGGTGAGCATGGACACGTGCACAAGGACTGATCTTCCGGCCTGGCGCGAAACTTTCCGACACCGAAGCCTCGCGCCGGATGAACCGTAACGGCTGAAACAGGCGCACCATAGGGGGCCAGTCAGAAATCAGCCGAGGAACAGATCATGAACGCCACCGCGCGATCCGCTTCGCCCGCCGAAGACGATGAGGACAACACGCCCGTCGACGATTTCGAGGAGCCCGACATCGACGTGGGCGACGATCTCTCGGAAGAAACGGGTATCGATCTCTCCGACGCGAGCGAACTCGACGCGGACAACGTGCCGGCCGACGAAGAATTCGACCGGGTCATGAACGCGCCCGACTGAGCCCCGCTCAGGCCGCCCTCACGCAGTCGCTTCGCGCCGCGTGATCACCTGCCCGTTGCGCATCCCGCAGTGCGCCCCGTTGCGCCAGGTGAGGGCGCCATTCACGATCACCGCGTCGATGCCTTCGGCCGGCTGCATCGGCGATTCGTAGTTCGCGGTGTCGCGCACCGTCGCGGCATCGAAGATCACCACGTCGGCGTGGTGGCCCGGCTTCAGCGTGCCGCGCTCGTGCAGGCCGAAGTTGCGGGCGGTAAGCCCGGTCATCTTCCACACGGCAGTCTCCAGCGGGAACAGGCCGACGTCGCGGCTGTAATGCCCCAGCACGCGCGGGAAGGTGCCCCACAGGCGCGGATGCGGCTTGTCGCCCAGCGGAATGCCGTCGGAGCCGATCATGGTCTCGTCGAAGGCGAGGATGCGCTGCACGTCGTCCTCGTCCATCATGAAATAGATGGCGCTGCCGGGCTGCAGCCGCCTGGCCGCCTCCTCGCCCGACACGCCCCATCCGGCCGCGATGTCCTTCAGGTCGCGGCCCGCGCACTCGGGGTGCGGCACGCTCGAGGCGATGAGCACGCGGCCTTCCATCATCCCGCGGTCGGTGCGGATCATGGTGGAGCCGGCGGTGTACGGGTAGCAGTCGAGCCCGATGCACTGGTGCTTCATCGCCTCCTGGATGAAGGGCAGCGTCACCTTCGTCTTGCCGAAGTTGCGCGTGTTCTGCACCTTGTGGTGCGACACCACCACCGGAATGCCCAGCGCCCGGCCGATGTGGAAGGTTTCCTCCAGCGACTCCATCACGCGGTCGCTTTCGTCGCGCATATGGGTCACGTACAGCGCCTTGCGCGCGCTGAGCGGGCGGCCGACCTCGATGATCTCCTCGGTCGTCGCCTTCACCGCGGGCGGGTAGAAGGTGCCGGTCGAAAGGCCGATGGCGCCGGCCTGCATCGCTTCCTCGACCATCGCCTGCATGGCCTTGATCTCGGCCTCGTTCGCGGGGCGGTCGAGGTCGGCCATCGCCACGGCGCGCAGGGTCGAATGGCCCACCATCGCGGCGACGTTCACCGACGATGGCGTCGCGCGAAGCGCGTCGAGGTACGCGGCGAAGCTGGTGAAGCGGCCCTCGGCGGGCGAATCGAGCAGGCTCAGCGGCATGGGCAGGTCCATGTCGGCGCGCAGCGGTGCGGCGCTGATGCCGCAGTTGCCCGCCACCACCGTGGTCACGCCCTGCGACACCTTGAAGGGCATCTGCGCCTGCGACAGCACAGCCTGGTCGTCGTGCGTGTGCGAGTCGATGAAGCCCGGCGCGACGATGCGGCCGGTGGCGTCGATCGTCTGTTCCGCCGTGTGGCCCGCGAGCTTGCCGATGGCGACGATGCGGTCGCCCACGATGCCGATGTCGGCATCGAATCGCGGCGCCTTGGTGCCGTCGATCACGGTGCCGCCGCGGATCAGAAGTTCGTAGTGAGATGGCTTTTCGGACACGGGAGAAATCCTTTCTTCAGCGGAAATGGCAGGCGACCAGATGGCTTCCGTTCGCGGATGACGACGGCCTCTCGCCCAGCTCGGGTGCCTTCTCCTTGCACACCGCCTGCGCCATCGGGCAGCGGGTGTGGAAGCGGCAGCCCGAAGGCGGGTTCGCCGGGCTCGGCGGATCGCCCTGCAGCAGCATGCGGCGCGCCGGTGTGCGCGGGTTGGGCACCGGCACGGCCGACAGGAGGATCTCGGTGTACGGATGCAGCGGCGCCGAGAACAGCGTGTCGCGCTCGGCGATCTCCACGATGTGGCCGAGGTACATCACCGCCACCCGGTGGCTGATGTGCCGAACCACCGCGAGGTCGTGCGCCACGAAGAGGTAGGCGATGCCGAACTCGGCCTGCAGGTCCATCAGCAGGTTGACCACCTGCGCCTGCACCGACACGTCGAGCGCCGACACGGGCTCGTCGCACACGATCAGCTTCGGGTTCAGCGCCAGTGCCCGCGCGATGCCCAGGCGCTGGCGCTGCCCGCCCGAGAACTCGTGCGGAAACTTCTTCGCCGCCTCCGGCCGCAGCCCCACGCGCGAGAACAGCCACTGCACGCGCTCGCGCCGCTCGGCCGCCGCGCCCATGCCGAAGTTGCGCATGGGCTCGGCCACGATGTCGCCGGCCGTCAGGCGCGGGTTCAGCGAGGCATACGGGTCCTGGAAGATGATCTGCAGCTGCCGCCGGCGCATGCGCATCTCGTTCGCGGAGAGCGTCAGCAGTTCCTCGCCTTCGAGCTGCACCGAGCCCGCGCTGGGCTCCACCAGCCGCAGCACCGACTTGGCCGTGGTCGTCTTGCCGCAGCCTGATTCACCCACCAGCGATAGCGTCTCGCCGCGCGCGACCGAGAAGGAAACGCCGTCCACCGCCTGGATCGCCGGCCGGGCCGGCCGCAGCCAGCGCTTGGGCGTGGTGTAGTGCTTTCGCAGGTTGCGCACCTGCAGCAGCGGCTTTGCAGCAGCGGTCGTCATGTGGC
>NZ_JASMRZ010000023.1 GCF_030462475.1 Variovorax sp. CAN15 | reverse complement strand
GATGTCGGTCCGGGCGGCCGTCACACGGGCGTCGTCGGCGCGCTCGATCACGTTGGGGACAATGAGTGCCGCGAGCACGCCGATGATGACCAGCACCACCATCAATTCGATCAGCGTGAAGCCGCGTTGGGCGGTACGGGTAGCCCTCGGCGGCAGCACGCTCGGCGGCAACACGACCATCACCAGCGGCACTCTGGGCGTGCAGCAGTCGAGCCTGACCCCGCAGGAGATCACCTACCTGACCTCGCACGGCTGGACGGTCGGCACGGGCGTGAACACCGGCCTGCTCACGGCACCGGCGAGCATTCTGGGCACGGTGACCACCGCCACCTACGACAACCTGCACGACTCACAGTCGGTTCCCTTCGGCGCCACCATCCCCGGCACGTCGGCCGTCGCCGCCATCCCGAACCAGGGCGGCGTCACCGTCGCCGTGGGCGGCAACGTCACGGGCTCGCAGCTCGCCGTCAACGGCAACAGCAGCAGCGCCGCCGTCACCGGCAACAGCGCCGCCAACAGCGCCTCGGTCACAGGCAACGCGATCGCCTCCGGCGGCGCGACCACGGCCAGCGCGGGCAGCCTCACGGGCGGCGCAACCGGTGCACAGGCCGACCACACGGTCTCCAATGTGCAGCAGGTCACGGGCGGCGCGGCGCTGTCGACCAGCGTCTACGGCACCTACGCCATCGACGCGGCGGCCGGCGCGGCCATCTCCGGCTCGACGCTGAGCGTGTCCGACAACAGCCGACAACAGCCAGCGGTGGCGAACACGGCCACCAACAGCCTGAGCCTGACCGGCACGAACGTGTCGAGCACCTCGGCCCTGTCGTCGGCGCAGTCGGGCAACGCGGCCGTCTCGGCGGCCTCGGACCTCGAGCTGTACGCACCGGGTGCTGTCTCGGCATCGTCGGTGGACCTGTCGCGCAACAAGAACGTGTCGCTGGGCGTGATCAACGACGCCTCCAACTCGCTGAGCGTGACGGCCTCCAACGTCACGCCGGTGGGCGCCGCCATCAACGCGCAGCTGACGGCCGGCACCGCCACCGGTGACCACGTGCTGAACAACGCGCAGACGGCGACCACCTCGGTGAACAGCGCCGCGACCACGCGCCTGTACAACCAGGACCAGACGGCCTCGGCCACGACGGGCCTGGCCAACAGCACGGCGACGATCAGCGGCAACAGCACGACCGCCGAGGCTTCGGCCAACCGTGCGGACAACAGCGTGGCGCTCAACGGCGCAGCGGTGCTCGGCGCGAATGCCGGCTTGAACAACACCCAGTCGAGCAGCGCGGCCGTGACGGCCAACGCGTCGACCTCGGCGACGTTCACGCTGGAAGGCACCTCGCCGGCCACGGCCGCGGCGCTGAACAGCGGCATCACCATCGACGGCAACAGCACCGCGGCGCTGGCACGCGGCAACGCAGCCAGCAACGCGCTGAACGTGTCGGCGGGCAGCGGCTATGCCGCGGCATCGCCGGTCGCGGGCAGCTCGGCCGGCGGCGCCACGCAGGCCACGGCGGCGCTGCTGAACACGCAGGGCAACAGCGGCAACGTGTCGGCCAGCGCGAGCGGCACGTACCAGGTCGCGCTCAACGGCGTGACCGCCGGCACGGCGCCCGGCATCACGAACGGCACCGCCGCGCTGACGGGCAACACCGTGGCCGCGCAGGCCTACGGCAACACCGCCACCAACGCGGTGACCGTGGCTGCCACGGCGGCCAACCGTCCGACGGTCGCGGTGGGCAACTACCAGACCAATAGCGGCGCCATCACCGCGACCGCCACCGCCGTGAACTACGGCGTGGGCATCACGGGTGCCACCACCGGAAGCACGCTGCGCGCGGCGGGCAACCAGGTGACGGCAACGGCGGTGGGCAACTCCGCCGTGTCGACGATCGCCTCGGCCCGCTGAGCATCGTCCCCCCCGCCCCGGCGTGTGCGCTCCCGCGCCCGCCGGGGCTTTTTCCTCCCGCGCCCGGCATCTGTCTACACGGCCCCCGGGCAGGGCATTCGACAAGAGCCATGTATCTGCATCCCCTCATTGCCAACGTACCGCCGGCGGAGCGGGCAGCACTCGTCCACAGTTGCGAGCTGCGCTCCTTCAAGCGCAACGAAACCGTGCTGGCGGCCGACACGTGGACCGACCGCATCTATTGCGTGGCCAGCGGGCTGCTGCGCGTCGTCGCCCACGGCAAGGGCAGCGCCCAGGCCAGCGACGTCACCACCGACTTCATCCGCCAGGACGACTTCTTCCTGAGCCCCTCATTCGCGGAAGACCGCTACCAGGCCATGCAGACGCTCATCGCGGCCCTGCCCTCGGCCGTCTACCTGGTACCCGTGGCCGCCATCCGCCGCCTGTGCGGCGCGCACCCCGAAGTGGCCATCGGCCTGCTGGGCCTCGCAATGAAGCGCATGAGCGTCATCCGCGGACAGCTGCGCCGCATCTCGGCGCTGTCGGCCGAAGACCTGGTGGGGCGCGTTCTGCACCAGCTCACGCTTCTGGCCCCCGCGGGCTCGGGCGGCTACGACAAGCGCATCACGCAGTCGGTGATCGCCTCTTACTCGGGCCTGTCGCGCGAAGTGGTCAACAAGACCATGCGCGACATGGAGAACCGAGGTCTCGTACGGCGCGACGAGCACGGGGTGCACGTGCAGCCGGACTTTGCCGCCACCGACTTCGGCGGGCTGCTGCCCATCGAACAGAGCCTGACGGCCGTCGAGCCGCACCAGCATGACCCGATGCTTCCGCCGGAGTTCTTCGACATGCGGCACACAGGCCGTGCCGGCGAACAGCAAGAAGATTGAATTCGGAAGGCCGGCTTGCCGCCGGCCTGTCCGCTGCCCACCCCAGGCGGATCAGGCGAAGTCGGTCGTCGCGAAATCGTTGACGACGTGCACGCCGTCGTCGTCGCGGCGCACCACGCCACGCAGTTCGAAGTCGCGCATGGTCTTGTTGACCACTTCGCGCGACAGGCCCGAGTAAGAGGCGATCACCGACTGCGTGATGCGCTTGTCATAGCCTTGCTCGCCTGCCGGCGCGAGCCGCGTGAGCTGCTGCAGCACGCGAAGCACCGAGTCTTCGGCCGTGTGCACGGAGATGCGGTGGAACTGGCCCCGCAGCGTGCTCATGCGCTTCATCGCAAGGCCCAGCAGGCCGAGCGCCACTTCCGGATGTCTGGTGCAGAGGCTGCGCATTTCCCCGATGGGAATCAGATACACCGACGAAGGCAGCGCGGCAATCAAAGTCTTTTTCGAACAGTAGCTGTCTTCCTGCATCGACAGGTGGAAAAAGAAGTCGTTGGGGCCGATGAACTCCGTGGTCATTTCCGAGTCGCCTCGTTGATTCAACGAGACCACGCGCAGCAGGCCGCTCGCCACGCAGTAGATCTGGTCGGTCGAATCGCCTGCTGCCAGCACGACTTCGTTGCGCTTGTAGGAATGCAGGCGGGTGGATTCGCCGAGCTTGGTGCGCTCCGCCGGCGGCAGCCCCGCCATCAGGGGATGTAGGTACATCACCTGATGGTGCCTCCCCAGGCCTGCGCGAGGGAACACACAAACATGGGAGCCTGCGCGCGCGATCCGCTCAGGCAGGCTGCGGCACCACGCGCGCCGCGTGCGCATCGCTTCTTGTCTGCACTCGGGGCATGCCCATGCGGCTCACCACAAGGCGCGGCAGCGACCTCAGGTGCGGCCCGCGGCCGAGTGACTTGCGGGCCGCTTTCGAACTCATGCGCTGCCGAAGCCCATTCGCGGGCCACGGGCTCTTTGCGCGGGAATGTGATCCGCAACACATCCAAGCCCCGAAAGCAGGTGCGCGGGCGCGCAGCGATTAATACCATTGAACTCGCTTCCCGGCGACCCGGGCAACGATCCGCCAGCCGCAGCCAGTGCAGCCTTCCCTTTCACTTTCATGATGCAGTCCCTCCACGCCCCCGCGCCATTCTCCGTGTCCATGCACCCGGGCCGCTCCGCCCATGCCATGGCGGTGGCCGGCGCCCTGTGCGAACTGTTCAACCAGGCCAGCGAGGTGCAGCTGGCATTCCTGTTGCGCTCGATCGAGACGGGCGACGCGCCGGCCGCGGCCCGCGCCGCGCAGGGCATCCTCGGAGCCATCGCTTCTTCCGCCACCGGCTGCGAGCCTCGTGTCCTCGTCACGCCGCTGTCGTCGCGCGAACTCAAGGTGCTGTGCATGATCGCGAGCGGCTCGACCAACCGACAGATTGCCGACGCGACGCACCGCTCGATCAACACCATCGAGGCGCAGGTGAAGAGCATGTACCGCAAGCTCGGCGTGCGGTCGCGCACGCAAGCCGTGCGTGAAGCCATGCAGCGGGGCTTGCTGATGTGGCGGGACGAAGGAGTGCCGGTTGCCGTGATCCGCGCGGACGCTTCCGCGGCCTGCTGAGGCACGGCCCCTGCAAGCAGGCGAGACGCGGCCTCTCGCCGTGGCCCTTCGAGACCGGAAGCGAACAGGCGAGCTATATTGTTCGCCGGTCAACAAACGTGAAAGAAGCCACCATGGCAAAAGCCTATTGGGTCAGCGCGTACCGCGCCGTGAAAGACGCCGACAAGCTGGCGGCATATGCGAAGCTGGCGGGCCCCGCCCTCTCTGCCGGCGGCGGGCGCTTCCTGGCACGCGGCCTGCCCACCAAGGTCTACGAGCACGGGTTGCAGCAACGCACCGTGCTGATCGAATTCGACAGCATCGAACAGGCCACGGCGGCCCATGACAGCCCCGAATATCAAGCGGCACTCGATGCACTGGGAGATGGGGCCGAGCGGGATCTGCGGATCATCGAGGGAGTCTGAGCAATCGCGACGCGAGCGCATGCGGCCCTTCCCGATTCCGGTCTATCGCATGGACCGGTTCGATATCCGCATCAAGGCGCGTTGCGGCACAAGAACATGTGCGTGGCGCGCTCGCCCGCAACCTGCCGCTCGCAGCGGTAGCCCAGCGCCGGCAGGTCCAGACCCGCGAACAGCGCCTCGCCCTTGCCCAACAATACTGGCCGCACGGCCAGGTGCAATTCGTCGATCAGGCCGGCCTTCAGATATTCGCGCACGGTAGCGACGCCGCCGCCCACGCGCACATCGCGCGCTCCTGCCGCGGCGCGCGCCTGTGACAGCGCATCGTGGATGCCGCCGGTGACGAAATGGAAGGTGGTGCCGCCTTTCATCTTCAGCGGCGCGCGGGCATGGTGGGTCAGCACGAAAACCGGCACGTGGTAGGGCGGCTCGTCGCCCCACCAGCCCTTCCAGCTCTCGTCGGGCCAGGGACCGCGCACAGGCCCGAACATGTTGCGCCCGAGAATCCAGGCACCCATTTCGGCAAAGCCTTGCTCGGCGATCTCGTTGTCGACACCGGTCTCGCCGTTGGCCTCGCCGGTCTTGTGCATCTGCTGCCAGACGCGCGTGGGAAAGAACCAGTCCATGAGTTCGGGGCCGCGAATACCCAGCGGGTGCTCCAGGCTCTGGTCCGGGCCGGCCGCAAAGCCGTCGAGAGAAACGCCGAAACTGCGCACGAGCAATCGGGACATGGAATCGTCTCCTGCAAAAGCGGGAGCGACAGTTTAGACCTCGCGGGTGCCGCCCTGGAGGTCGCGCAGAACCTCGGCGAAAGCAGCAGATGGCTGTGCCGTCATTCGTCGCAGCCGGCCGTTGGCAGACCCGCACGAGCGCCGCACAATGCTTTCCTCGCATTCCATCCAGCCATGAATCTACCCACCTTCGACCGCGATGCGGCGAGCGCCTTGATCAGGGAAAAAGAAGACGAGCCCTTCTCGTCCTTCGACGTTGCCAGCCGCGCGCATCACCGCCAGGGCCGGCAACTCCACGCCGAGGCGGCCCTGCTCTTCTGCCTTGCAGCCGAAAGAGCGGATGCCGAGCATCGGGCGGAGCGGTCCAGGCCCAACCAGGCGATGAACCATCTCGCGCGGGCGGGCATCGCGTTCAATCGCGCAGCGATGATCGAGGCTGCGGAACCCTTGCTGCGCCAGGCTGCAGCCTTCGACTGGGCCGGGCACGGACTTGCCAACGACGGGCACATGGTCGAGTGGGCCTTCTTCCAGCTGCTGCTGAACGCGCGCAACGAACCGGACCGCTTCAAGCTGCTGTTCGATGAAGCCGTGGCGCGCTGCGCCGCGATCGGCAGGGACTACACGGCCATCCATCCGCACCAGGAAGAACTCCTGGCGATCGCCATCGGCATCGGGCATCGCCCCATCGTCGAGCGGCTCGCCATGAAGATCGCGGATCGACGCCCAGCCAAGAAGGCAGCCAAGGAACTCCTGGCACGGGCCAAGGCCTTCTTGGCCACCTCTGCCTGAGCGCGGGCGGCCGCATGGAAGATCGACTTTCTCGAAGTTCGAGGCGCGCATCTTCGAGGTGCCGCTCCGCGGCTGGCCGCCGACGCCGCAGCTGCCGGCCTCCCCCGCATTTCCGTGATTCGCATCTCGGCATGACAGGCAAGGACGCGCCGGACTCCCTGATGCTCCTCAAGGTGCCAGCGTGAGCTTGAATATCTGGTTGCCGTGGGACGCACCCACATAGACCGTGCCGTCGCCGGCCACCGCCACGCCGATCGGGAAGTTGAAGGTCAGCGCCGCACCGGTGCCGTCGCGCAGCGTGCTGATCTCGCCCGAGGGCGAGACCACGCGTGCCACGCCATCCCACGCGTGGGTCAGGAACACGTTGTTGTTCGCGTCCACCGTCACGCCGTAGGTGTAGCCGAGCTTCGCCGGCGTGGCAGCGGTTCCGTCGGCCAGACCGGGGCTGGCACTGGTGCAATCGCCCAGCAGGGTGCTCACTTCGGCGGTGGCCACGTCGATCTTGCGCAGACACAGGCTGTCGGTGTCCGTGTCGTAGAGCGTGCGTCCGTCGCGGCTGATCGCCAGGCCCTGCGGACGGGCGAACTGTGCGGCGGTGCCGACTCCATCCAGAAAGGCCTGCGTGCCGTCTCCGGCGAGCGTGGTGGTGGTGCCGTCCGCGGCCACCTTGCGCACGCGCTTGTTCTCCAGGTCCGCCACGAACAGGTTGCCTGCGCCGTCCAGCGCGATGCTGGCGGGGTTGTTGAACAGCGCAGCCGACGGACTGTCTGCGTAACCGCTGCTGTCGGAGCCTACCCAGGTCGTGAACGTGGTCGCGCCGGGAGCAATCTTGTTGATGCGGTGCCGTTCGCTCACGTACAAGGTTCCATCGGCTGCCATCGCCAGGCCGAACGGCGCATTCATGCTCACGCCGGGCGTCACCTCGACCCCGTTGCCGCTGGCGGTGTCGATCCTGTAGACCGAGCCGTTGCCGCCCATGGCCACGTAGAGATTCGCGCCGCTGGAATCCAGCAGGATCTGATAGGGACTGCTGTAGGTCACGCCAGTGGTCGCCATCACGCTGGCGACCCAGGACTTGACCGTCAACGTGGCGGCCTGGCTGGTCACGCTGCCATCGGCACCGCTCACGAGCACGCGCAGCTTCTGGCCGTTGTCGGCGAGTTGGCTGGCAGGCGTGGTGAAGCTGTCGCCGGTGGCGCCGGAAACGTCGCTCCAGCTTGCACCGCCATCGACGCTGCGTTGCCACTGATAGGCCGTTGCCCGCACGGCCTGCACCTTCAACGTGGCGGCCACGCCCTGGCCGATGGTGGTATCCGATGGCTGCGTCGTGATGACGGGCGCGGTCTCTTCCGGCGCGGGTGCGGGTGGCGGCGTGCCCTGCGATGCAGGCGCGGGTGCCGGAGCAACGGCGAAACCGGGAAAGCCGCCGCCGCTGCCCCCACCGCCGCCGCATGCGGCCAGCAGCAGATTCGTCAGGAGAAGCGCAACGGGTGCACGCCATGCGCGGGAAACCGTACGTGTGGAATTCATGATGGCCTTCCTTTTTTCAAGAGTGGAGTGAACGAGAAGGCCTCCACGGTATGGAACGCAACACCCTCGATCCAGTGTCGAAGGTCATCGCAACGCAGCAAAAAATAGTCGTCAGGCGCGCATGCCGGCGGGCGTCCCGTCACATCGCGCCAGCGGTGCGAGGGCCTGCAGCAGCCTGTCGGCGGCCACCGGCTTGAGCAGGACCTGCAGCCCTGAGTCGTGCATCTGCTGCTGCCGTTGGGGCGCGGTTTCCCCGGTGATCAGCACGACGCGCAAACGGGGTCCGAAGCGGGCACGCAATCGCTGTGCGGCGGCCAGCCCGTCGGCGCCATCGGCCAGTCGCACGTCGCACAGCAGCACTTCGACAGGACGGCTTCCATGCGCGGCCCGCGCCAGCACGGCCTCTGCTTCCGCCTCGCCGGCCACTGCGTCGATGGTCACACCGTGCGCCTGCAGAAGCCCGGTGACGGCCAGGCGGATTGCCGCTTCGTCATCGATGAGCAGCACGCGCCGCGGCAATGGCAAGACGGCACCCGGACGCGCAATGGACGGCACGACACCCATCGCTGGCACGGCCGGTAGCACGACGCGAAAGCGACTGCCGCGCTGCGGGCGCGAGTGAACCTGCAGTGGATGCCCCAGCAGGCGCGAGAGCCGCTGCACGATGGACAGCCCGATGCCCAGCCCCCTCGCCCGATCACGCCCCGGATTGCCGATCTGATAGAACTCGTCGAAGATGCTTCCGAGGTGCTCCCGCGCAATGCCGATGCCGGTGTCGCGCACGTCGATCCACACAAGGGGCCCGCGTGCCCGCGCGGCCACCACCACGCCGCCGCGCCGCGTGTACTTGAGCGCGTTGTCGACCAGATTGGACAGCAGCCGCTGCAGCAGCTGCGGATCGCTCAGCACCCAGCAAGGCGTGGCACGAAACCGAAGCTGCAGCTCCCTGTCGGCCGCTTGCGCCGCGAACACATTGTTGAGCGCGAGGAACAGCGGGTTGAGTTCCACCGGCCGGATCTGCGGCGCCACCTCGCCGGCATCCAGCCGCGAGATGTCGAGGAGCGTGTCGAGCGAGTCGCCGAGCGTTCCGACCGCGTCCATGAGCCGCGCCGCATGGTCCCAATCCTCGCTGCCGCGAAGCTTCTTCTCGATGACCGCACCGAACAGCGCAATGGCATGCATGGGCTGGCGCAGGTCGTGGCTGGCCGCGGCGAGAAAGCGGGTCTTCTCCTCGCTGGCACGCTGAGTGGCGGCAATCTGAAGGCTCAGCTGCTCGGCCAGCGCCTCCTTTTCGAAACGCATGGTCAGCGACGCGGTCAGCAGCCGGTGATGCTGCAGCGCGAACATGATCATCACGCACATGTAGAGCAGGCAGCCGGAGGCCAGGAACAGATGTGTGCGGTCTCCGCGCCAGGCCAGCGCCAGGGTCAGGCTCGCCATGCTCGGCACGATGAAGCGCGGAATGTTGCGCTTGAGCACTGCCAGCGACAGCGCACCACCGGCGCAGCCCCCCATCATCATCACGATGACCATGACCCACAGCCCCAGGTGGCGCCCCGGCGGAACGCACAGCCACGGCGCCAGGCCCCAGACGCAGGAGCGCAAGAGCACGTTGCGCGCATTGAAGCGCGCCCATCGCTCGGGATGGGCGTCCGCATCGGGACTGCGCTGATAGCGCCTGTAGGCGCGACGCAGCGTCAATGCCAGGTGCAGCGCCATCCACAGCAGGACCTGCCAGCGCCATGTGGCGAGGAACAGGCCGATGCCCAGCGACTGGGCCGTGAGGAAGTCCGCGAGATACGCGGCCGGCGCATTGGCATGGACTGCGGCCACCTGCTCGCGCAGCACCCGCTGGGCCAGCTCGGGCTGATGCAGGTCATTCATCGCTGGCATGCGGGTTTCGCCACGTCGAAGGCCGCAAAGCGCGAGGAGATCAGCTCACCGCAGGCTGCTGATGAGCTGGGCCCGCGAGCGCATGCCGAACAGCAGCAACAGGGTGGACACATGGTTCTTGACCGTGCCCTCTGTCAGGTGCGAGAGCTGCGCGATCTCCTTGTTCGACTTGCCCGAAAGCACCCAATCGAGGATCTCGACCTGGCGCGCATTCAGTTGCGGCTGCAGTTCGGCCACCGCCGGCACGGCATGAGCGGCGACCGCAGCCGTGGACGGCGAGACCGGCCGGGCGACCAGATCGTTGTCCCGCACGTAGCGCAACACCTCACCCAGATGGCCGGTCTTGGGCAGAAAGGCCTGCGCGCCGAGCGCCATCACGCCCTGCATCAGCGCATGGCTGTCCTTGCCCGAGAGCACGACCACACGCGACGAAGGAAAGGCGCGCCTGAAGCGCACCAGGGTATCGAGGCCCTGGGAGTCGGGCAGATCGAGATCGAGCAGCACGAGCAGATGCGACGACAGGTAGAACTCGTACAGGCGCAACGCATCGGCCAGGCTGCGCGCCTCGTGCACCGGCACGCTTGCAGTCTCCGCCAGCAGCAGCGCCCTCAGGCCCAGCCGCACCAGCTCGTGGTCGTCCACCACCAGGATGCCGCGCGCCGGGATGGCGACGCCGGACTCGCTGCGCGACAGCGCGACGTGTGGCGGCAGTGATGCGGCTGTAGCCATGGTCCGGTCATGTTAGTGCGGACAGTCGCGAACCAGAAATGACCAAAGTCATGAGAACCGCCGCCGCGCCGAGGGCAGAAGCTGCCGTTTCCCTCCCGCGACGGCGTTCAACTGCCATGCGCGCGGCAAGGCATACGCAAGAAGACATATGCCTTCAGGACATCCGATCGCGGCGCTTCGAGGCGGGCATCTCCATCGGATATGCTGCGCGGCGTTTTCAACTTGGAGTGAATCGATGGAAGATGTGAAGATCCTTCAGATCATGCCTGCCGAAGGGTGGGTCGCCGTCTACGACGGCGGCGATGAAGGAGAAATGGAAGAGCCGCTGGCCTGCTTTGCGCTGGTGCAAGTCGACTACAAGAATGGCGACGGCATCCAGACCGAAGTGCGCGGCATGGCTCCCGACGAGAAGGCCATCGGGTTCGTGGAAGATGCCACCAACTTCCTGACGGTGCGTCGTGCGGAGGAGGCCGAAGCGGAAGAAGATGAAGAGGACGGTGAAGCCGCCGAGTAGGTTTTGCTTTCGCAGCGCCGCCCGAAAAAAAGACACGAACGGACCCCTCGAGGTCCGTTTTTTCATCGGGTTTCAGCGCTTGCGGCATGCAAGCCCCGTCGAACACCGCGAGCCGGATAAGATGAGAAATCGATTTGCCGCCGCGACATGCTCCACCACGTGCAGCCGGCCCCCGACCTGCCTGTCCGACTCCCCCATTCCACAGACTCTCCAATGAGAAAGGCTCTGTTCCGTCCTTCAAGCTGGGTAGGCATGAGCATGAGCCTTGCAGCGACGCTCGCCAACGCAACGGCGGGAGTGCAAGTGGAAAGAATATCGCGCGACATGCCTGCAGCCGTCGCGCTCCCCGGGCCGGAGGCGGTTGTCCCCGCGGATCCCGCGGCGAGCGCGACCGCGACAGGGTCCACCTGGCTCACCGAACGAAAAGTTCATGCCGTCCGCGCTCAATGGCCCATCGAGGACGACTCCCTGCGTCGCGTGATCATGCACTGGGGCTCCGCTGTGGGCATAGAGGTGCGCTGGGACAGCACGCGCGACTACACGATCACGCCCGAGGTACGTTCCGGCAACTTCACCGGAACCTTCAAGGATGCGTTGTTTCAGCTCGCGCAGAAGTATCAGATGCTGAGTGCACCGCTGCTGCTCGAGTTCTCGCCCGATGGCACCGTTCTTCACGTGCGTGATCAGGAGGATCCGCAATAGGCTCGTTGCTCCTTGGACTCGGAGCTGAGCCAACGGGTGTCGGTGCTGCGCTGCCTCGGTCGCCGCGGGACGGAATCCGTGATCTGCACCAGCGTGGCGTGGAAAGGCGGCCGAAATGAATTCGACCCACAGATTCGCGGCCGTTGGTTACCTTGGATCGACGACATCGAATTCGAACTGCACCGGGGCGGAGTCTTCGACGTAGGCGCTGATCAGGTAGTGGCCGGGAGGATCGCCCTTGGCCACGTCCCAGGACTTCGAAACCGTGCCGTTGTAGACCGTCAGGGTCACGTCCAGCGAAAGAGTCCTGCGATCCGCCGACGTGCCATACGGCTGGCCACCGGTGCCCCACGTCTTCGGGCTTTCCGGCAACGTCATGCGCTCGAGAACGCGGACCTTGCCGGTCTGCCGGTTGAGTTTCAGGATCCAGCCGTAATTCTGGTCGATGACCCGAGGGACGGTATTCGAAGCCCTGAAGTCGAGAACATCGTTGTTCGGTGCGAGCTTGAAGAGGCCGAAAACCGCGTTGAGCGGACACGCTCCATGCGCGGCAGGAGCGTCGGCGCAAGCCTTGAACACGGCGGCATTGGCGTCGGAAACGGATCCATGCGCGGTAGCGGGAATGAGCGAGTCGCTGGAACCGCGCGGCACGGCGTCCAGCGTTTGAGCGCCGATGTGGGTGCATGCGGCCGCAGCGAAAAGAACAGGAAGACGGAGAAAATATTTCATCGTGACTGGAGCTCGGCGAGCCATCGCACGAACCCACGTGGCATTTGTGCCGCATGACGTGCCCGCCTTCACCCGGAAATCATCAATTCTGCGCGCGTTGCGCGCCATGAGGCACTGCAAAATGGCGGACGATTTGCCCAGGCTGGGCAACTCCGGCTGCCACAGGCTTGATCTTTGGGAGGTAGGGTGTGAACAGACTTCGTACTGCTGCAACATGCACTTTCGCCATCATCGCGATGGCCGGTGCATCCGCTGAAACCGCCGCCCCGACGACGCCGGAACCTCAGGCCGCCGCGACGGTCTTTACACGCGCACGCGTTGCGTCCCTGCATGAGGAGGCCGGGAACAGGTCCTATATCCGCCTGAAGTTGCTGCCGCGCTCGAAGCTCCCTTTCACGACTCAAATTTTCAGGGTGAGAGATCGCTCGCTGCTGACAGACCTTTCGGAAGGCGCATGGGTCAAGTTCGCATCGCGCCATATGGACGGAGAGAACGTCCTGACGGCGATTCACGTGGTGCCGGCATGCGTACGCTTCCAGCCATGCGACTGACGAGATCCGCCACCATGTACGCCTGGCCTCTGGCGGCAGTTTGCGTCTTCGCACCCGTGCAGGCCCAGGCCCAGGCGGCCTACCCGAGCGCGTCGTGGAGCACACCCGCCGCCAATGCGCCAAGCGGATGGTCGGCAGAGGCCCTCAAGCTCGCCGACGAGTACGCCGATTCGCTTCGCTCCGATGCCTACCTCGTCATCCATCGAGGCGTTCTGATCCATGCCTATGGCGACATCGCAAAGCCGATGAATCTCGCGTCGGTGCGCAAGAGCGTGCTGAGCGTGCTCTATGGCATGCAGGTGGACCGTGGCGCGATCGATCTGGACCAGGACCTTGCCGCGCTCGAGATCACCGACAAGGGTGGACTTTCGGATGTCGAGCGAACCGCCACGGTCCGGCAACTGCTGCAAGCGCGCTCAGGGGTCTACCACGAGGCGGCCTACGAAACTGCCGATGCGAAACGGCGCCGGCCCGAGCGCGGCAGCCATGCACCCGGCACCTTCTGGTACTACAACAACTGGGACTTCAATACCCTCGGTACCATCTTCCAGCGCCGCACAGGCCGGACCGTCTTCGAAGCCTTGAAAACCGACCTCGCCGAGCCGCTGCAATTCGAGGATTTTCGCTATCCCCAAGACACCAAATTCGAATACGAACGCAGTTCGGACCACCCCGCCTACCTGATGTACTTGTCGGCACGGGACCTGGCGCGCCTGGGCCTGCTCGTGAGTCGCGGGGGCCGATGGAAGGGGCGTCAACTGGTGTCGTCCGCCTGGCTGCGCGACAGCATCACTTCGTACAGTCCGGTAGGAGGTGGGGGCGGCTACGGTTACCTGTGGTGGGTGCCTTCCAACGCATTCCGCTCATGGCGCCTGCCGGAGCAGCAACTGGCGTTGGCGGATGGGGCCGGAGGCCAGTACATGCTGATCGATCAGGCACGAGACATCGTTATTGTCCATCGGGTTGACAACAGCAAGCTTTGGTACAAACGCAACGCCGTGAGCTCCCGGCAATTTTCCGTACTTGCCGAACGCATCCTCGCGGCGGCCCCGGAAAGGTAGACGACTGCCGTGCATTTGGGTCATCTCGAGCCATCGCTCGATAGAGATCGCATCCGAGTATCCGTGCCGAGTTGCTCAGGCTGGCGCCAAGCCCGTCAGGATGTGGCACACAACATGATGAGTGCCCGTTTCGGGGAGGGCCCATGACCGCTATGGAGCCTTTGCGTTGATGATCTCTCCAGCTACATTCGGCCATGACCGGCCCTTCGTTACCAGCGGGCAATTCAAGGAGGTGTATGGAAGTTCGACAAATCGCCCCTTCGGAACTCAAGAGCCTGCTGGCCCTGTACCAGCATCTTCACGACGCTGACGATCCATTGCCCGACACTACCACCGTCGAATCCATATGGCAGGAGCTGATGGGCAACCCGCGCTACAGATACTTCGGGGCTTACGCGGCTGAACAACTCATCTCCAGTTGTACCGTCACCGTTGTCCCGAATCTCACCCGTGGCTGCAAGCCTTATGCCGTAGTCGAGAACGTCGTGACTCACGCCGACCATCGGGGGCGTGGATACGGCAAGGCTGTGCTTGACGAGGCTCTATCTTTCGCCTGGTCGCAAGGCTGCTACAAAGCCATGCTGATGACCGGAAGGAAAGATGAAGCGACCTTGCAGTTTTATGAGACAGTCGGTTTCAACCGGAACGACAAGCCGGCCTTTGCGATGAAAGCACCCTCCACGAAACCCGGAGCAAGATAGGACCGGACCCGGCCACAACCAGACATCCCATCGCACCGCTCAAGGCGCCATAGACCCCAGTCCCATGATCTTGAGAATCTCCACGTTCTTATTCCTTCTGTTTGTGTCAGCCGCGCTGTTCGCAGAGGTTCGATATCCAACGCTTGAAGACTCCCGTCGTGCCATCCGATGCAGCTACCTGTTCGGCATTGCTGCGCGAGAAGCCTACAGCGACCAGGTCAAGAATGCGAACCGAACAGCCAGGGGTCTGATGCTTCGGCTGGGATCACTCAGCGCCGGTACTCAGTTGACGCTGTCATGGGTGGACGAACTTGAGAAGGAGATGCCATTAAGTGGCGAGCAATTGATGGCCATGAACGATGACTGCAAGAAGCTGGTCACTGAACAACGAGAGCTCATCGGATTGCTGCGAGAGAATCGGCTGTAGCCATCCGCTCCGGCCGATGCCTGTCAGCACACGGCCACAACCAGTCATTTGGCCTTTTGCCAGCTACTTTGAAGCTATCTCTATCTCTGGCTTACCTGCCAGAGAGGTGTGGAGATTGAACCATGACCCAACCCACACAAACCTCGCTTCGGGCGCGACTGGATGCGATTCCTTGGAGCGATTTCAAGACCTGCCTCGGCCCAGCGGACAAGATGGGGGAAGTACTGGAACGCCTCGCAAGTTCGGATTCGGCCGCCGCACTCGCCGCAAGCCGCGAACTCTGGTGCGCTTTGGTTTCGAGTGGTATCGGCCCTCCGTCAGTAGCGATTCATGCACTCCCGTTTGTTCTCGACGTCTTGCCTCAAGCCGATGAAGAACTGACGACTGAACTCCTCGAGCTTGTCTGGCGCTGCGTTCACTTCGACCGACCAGATGAGACGGCAACTTTTCAAGAACTGCGGCGTATGGTCATCGCGCAGCGCCCGCGACTGTTCGGGTACACCGCCAGCCCCAATCAGGAAATAGCGGAGTTGGCGAAGGACATCCTTGCCGATATAGGTGAGAGGACCGTCAGCAGTAAGCCCGCTTAAGAGCGGGTGAAATATCTGTTGTGGGCCTACTGACGGCGGCGCGTCTACGGCAGAATCCGGCCAGAACCAGTCACTCATCATGCGGGTCAAATTTCGTTGACCGAATGCGCGTTCCTCAAAAATCACAGCCACATCCTTTTCTGAGATGAGTATCGAAGTCACCTTCTCCTACGGTATCGTGATACGCCAAAGCGCCTTGACTGCTCTTGGAATAACGAGAGCACGAGTGCTCGAAGTGTTTGAGACCGATCGCCCGATTGCCGAGGACAGCGAGTTGTTGTCGTTCGGGCCATCCTGAATCGCCCCGGGTTTTGAGGAGGCTCAACACTCTGAGAGGATTGAGCCATGAGCAAGTCAAACAAGTTCTCGCCCGAGGTGCGTGAGCGCGCGGTGAGGATGGTGCAGGAGCACCGGGGGGAGTACCCGTCGCTGTGGGCGGCCATCGAGTCCATCGCGCCGAAGATTGGATGTGTCCCGCAGACCTTGAACGAATGGGTCAAGCGCGCCGAGGTCGACACCGGCGTTCGTGAAGGCATCACGACCAGCGAGGCCCAGCGGATGAAGGAGCTGGAGCGCGAGGTCAAGGAACTGCGCCGGGCCAATGAGATATTGAAGCTGGCCAGCGCGTTTTTCGCCCAGGCGGAGCTCGACCGCCGGCTCAAGTCCTGAAGGACTTCATCGACAAGCATCGCGATACCTTCGGGGTCGAGCCGCTCTGCAAGGTCTTGCAGGTCGCCCCGTCGGCATACCGAAGACACGCAGCGCTGCTGCGCGAGCCCCACAAGCGCTGCGCCCGGGCGCATCGTGACGAGATGCTGATGCCACAGATTGAACGTGTCTGGCAGGCCAACATGCAGGTCTACGGCGCCGACAAGGTGTGGCGGCAACTGGCACGCGAAGGTGTTGTCGTGGCCCGCTGCACGGTCGAGCGATTGATGCGCAGGCTAGGCCTTCGTGGTGTGATGCGCGGCAAGGCCGTGCGCACCACCGTCGGCGATGCCAAGGCGCCATGCCCGCTGGACCGGGTCAATCGGCAATTTCGCGCCGAGCGGCCCAACCACTTGTGGGTCAGCGATTTCACGTACGTCTCGACCTGGCAGGGCTGGCTGTACGTGGCCTTCGTCATCGATGTGTTTGCCAGGCGCATCGTCGGCTGGCGGGTGAGCAGTTCGATGCGAACCGACTTCGTGCTCGATGCACTGGAGCAGGCTCTGTATGCCCGGCAGCCCGAACGCGATGGAAGCCTGGTCTGCCATTCCGACAGGGGCTCGCAGTACGTCAGCATCCGCTACACCGAACGCCTGGCAGAAGCGGGCATCGAGCCGTCAGTGGGCAGCAAGGGCGACAGCTATGACAACGCCTTGGCCGAGACCATCAACGGGCTCTACAAGGCCGAGCTCATTCATCGCCGAGCACCCTGGAAAACGAAGGAGGCAGTGGAACTCGCAACGCTTGAATGGGTGTCGTGGTTCAACCACCATCGCCTGCTCGAATCCATCGGGTATATCCCGCCAGCAGAAGCCGAGGCAAACTACTACCGGCAACTCGCCAGTCAGAACACCGAGGTGGTGGCCTGACTTAAACCAAACAGCCTCCGCGAATCCCGGGGCGATTCATTCACGATCCGACGCCGTGAAGTTTGGGACAACACCAGGTAGGCCACTAATCAATTTATCTATTGGATTATTAGTGTGGGCGTATTCGAGGTGCTCGCCCTTCCGAAAAACGTCATCAATTAGAGGCCTCTCTGATCGATAGAAGAGCGCTCTGCACGAATAGGCTTGAATGGCGTGGTTGCACTGATCAACTTCTGACTCGCGAAGCACAATCGTTGATAGGCGAGGAGAAGCCATGAAGGATCGAGGCTTGCTAATGATCACGCTCATCGAAGGCGTAATCGGAACTAGCAACTTTGGCTTGCGCGGAGCGACAGTCAGAGCTTTGAGGTTGTGGAAGAACCCGTCACCATAGATAAATTCCTTCTTCGGTGAAAAGAGAACCGCGAACTTTGCATTCGCACCGATGCTGTCGGCAATGGTCCGTTGATAGTTGCGCATGTTCAGGCCGGTGAGTGCGTTGCGCTCACTGGATGCCAAAGGACCTCTCAGATCTTCCGCAAATGCCACCGATGCCTCGCGAGTCGCCGGACTGCGTACAGCCAGCGAAACCACACTCTCAGTGAATGCGCATAGTTGTTCATCAGTGGCGGGTTGGGCTAGATATCTAGAGGCAGGCTCGGAGGATTCCGGAGACTTTCTTTCGAGGCTTTCGAGCCAAGTGATCAGCGACGGAAAATGGTTGTCGGCCGCATTGAATTCCTTCTCGAAACTGAAATCCCACGGCGTCGAATCTGCCGTGTCTGAGGCAAGCTTCACGTGGTGCCCATTGTTAATGAGCCCTAGTTGATCGGGTGGAACTCGAATCTCGGTGCCATCCGGTTTGATCCAACCGATCTTTCCGTCTGCTGCCGACCATCGACGGGATACGCATCGAGGCCACCAGTGATGTCGCTCTGACTTCAACTTAGGCATGTGTTCTCTCCACTGTTCTACGTATCGAGAAATCAAACTGGCGCAACTGAACTCGCCGCTGTGGTGTTGCTTTGGCGAAGGCAACGAATGGCTTGAGGAAGGGGGAGAAGGGCCCAGGGCGCTGCCTTTGGATCACTGGGGATCTAGGGCAGGATGCGGATATGGGGTGCTGGTGCATGCTTATGGTGAGAGGCAGTTTGTCCCTCCTGCTCTTTAGTACGACTGCGATGCGGCCAATGAGTTGGTAGCCGGAGCAACGATTGGATCGTGCGGCAAAAATTTATTCCACAGGCTGCAGAGACCGAATTTCTTCTATTCTTTTGTAATGTTTGAATGAGAGCTTGGTGAATAGCGCGGGATCGACATGCTCAATGTAGGCAAGGTGGCCTGCTAGTTGAGGTACTTGGTCTAGTGCTAATTTTCCGGAATCAAACAGCTTGAGAAGAAGTCGAACGTGATCGCGGTAATCTCCATGAACGACTACAGCACCTGAGTTGTTCACTCTAAGACCGGTAATTATTGTTGAGCCGCCAGCACGACTCATATAGCGCGTCTTGCTTTCGTTAATCTGTAGCGACGGACTGCTTGCTGCTTCTACGACCTCATGAAGCAATTCAAAAAATTTCTTGCAGGCTCCTCGTTTATTCGTCGAGAAAACAAAATCATCCGCGTAACGAGTTATGGTCGCGGCGCCAAAGCGCGAATCATCCATCACAGCATTGGCGAGCGTGGTATCGATACGATACATCACAGAATTTGCGATCGCTGGAGATGTCGAATAACCAATAGGGAGTTGACTATTTTGATCAAAGCAAACATTGGAGATAAGTCGAAGCGCATCCTCTTTGATCGACCATTCTGGAATTAGATGGCGAGAATCGAGCATGACTCGCCAAAGATCCTTGGACCTGATTGAGGGGAAAAAGTCTTTTAAATCCAATCGAACGGAATAGTCTGCTTCTTTATGCTTGGACGTGTTGTCAAGGATCGATTTTCCTCTCCTGAATGCAGTGGCTGCACTATGCACCGGAAGCGAGTCAAGTATGTTTAGGCTTAGCCACAAAAGAATTGGCTTGACCTTTACTGAAGGTTGAATTATCTGTCGTGTATCTCCATTTTTCTTTGGGATTGAAAATTTTCGGCAGCGAGTTTTGGCTAGCCTGATCGCAATTTCTAAAGTTGCGATAGGTATCTTTAAGTCATCTGAAATCTTGGAGACTATGTCATTCATATGCAAATCTCTGAGGGCTTCGCTTCTGATGGAAAACACGAAATGCCGCCATCAGTGCGTAGACATCATATTTGTATTTGAGAAAAAAATCAGTCGTCACGGCCTCATAGATGGGAGGCAAATTTGGGGTTGATTTGTTTGTAGATAAATCTGTAACAAGCCCCGCCTCTCTGAGGACGGCCAGTAAACTACTCGCGGCGTCAAAGCTCTTATGGCCAAATAGTGAGATCAGGCACGATATCAGCTCTTTGTAGCTTACGGGGCCAGATAGTAATACCAAATCATGCAAAAAATAAAGGCTGATTTTGTTCATGCGCAAATCACCAAGAGTTTCATAATTAACGGGGCCGCCATCGGCCGGCTGATGTGTAAGAGCCGCTTCTAGATCCTTAAATATCGCGCCTATGCCATCCGATACTTTGATCCCGTTGGAAGTCATTGGGTACCACATCACAGGAGATTTTGCCTCTTTCAATGCGGCAATTGGTCCGGTGTTTATGAATGATTCGCTGTGCTCAAATCTGGCGTTGTTAATAACAATTAACTTGTGACGCAATTTTTCGTGCGCGAATGCTCCTAGCTCGCAGAAAGCGCTTTCACTTTCTAGGATTATTATTACCTTGTCTGCGACGTCTGAAATTCTGTGCTCGAGGTCGAGGACGTTTTTTTGCGGGCCAAATTTTTTGATTTCATTGAAAATCCCTTCGGCATAAATGACCGTGTAATCTGGTGATATTTGATGAATAAATTTTTTTAAATTTGTGCGCCGTTGCGATGGAGTGTTTGGTGCTTGATTGGCGCCGCACAAAAAAATAAGCTGTTTAGATCGAGACAAAAAAGAAGGGCTGTCCTTTAGGGACAGCCCAAATTCATTAAGTCTGATGCCAACCGCACTATTTTCGTAGAAGAGATTGCGCATAAGACTTGCCTACATAGAGCGTCGAAGGAGTCCAACTCGGACTTCCTGCCGACTGGCGGGAATCCGAGTTGGACTCCTTCGCCGTAAGGTAAAAATAAAAGGCGGACCGCGACCCGCGACCCGGCTCAGCCGAAGCTGAACAAATGCTAGGCGAGCCAATTATGCATACGTTATTTCTTTTTGTGAACTGCAGCGTCCAGGTCAATACCAGTGGTTTACCCGCAAGCGAAATCGTGTGCGACGACCACGTGTCGACGATGGGCGTAAGTAAGTTGCTGGAAGAGTCTCCCTGATTGCGCTGTCGAGTTACACGGTCTAGCAAGGCACGACCGGATCACGTTTACCAACACATGCCCGCTCATCTTCACGTGCTGTCGGAAGCCGTATGCACGTCCTTCTAACGATCTCGTGCATAACCGTGCAGCCGCCCTCTCACTGCTGCCGCATATCCTTAACTGAATCCCCAAACTAACCGTCCCGGCATAGTCGGATTCCAAGGCTGCTAATTGGCCCGCATAGCAGCCAGTCTCTCCAATTCCTTCGCCTGATTCGCCCGCTCGCGCTCATCGCCGGGAATGCCGAGCAGGTACTCGTTCCCGGTCGCCTTCAAATGCTTTCAGTCCCATCGCGCATAGCTTTCTGCTCGCGATGGTTCAAGCATGACGCCGCCGCCTGATATCCAATGCCACCCACCATGGATATCACCCCCTTCACCCCCGCCGACGCCGCGCGCCGCGCGCGACTTGAAATGCCCATGCTCTACGCCTGGCTCAAGCCCGACGAGGCGGTGCAGGCCGCCATCGCCGAGCACCGCGCGCAGTGGGTCTGGCGCACGCAGCCCAAGCCCAGCTTGCCTAAGCCGAACCGGTTGCACATGACGCTGTGCCACATCTCGCCACAGGGCGATGCCGCCGTCGAAGGCATCCGCCAGGCATTGGGCGATCTGCGCATGGAAGAGAGCTTCGATCTGCTGCTGGACTGGTCCGGCGTCTGGGCCCACAACGGCATCGCCATCGTGCGCCCGCAGCCGCACGCCGCGCTCGACCGGTTGCAGCAAGCCGTGGTGCGTCAGCTCGCGCCATGGCTGTCGGGCCGGCATGACGACTGGGCGCCGCACATCACTATCGCCCGCAAGGCATCGGGCGCCGCTGCGCCGGCCATGCCGCCGGTTCGCTGGCCGGTGCGCGAGTTTCTGTTCGTGCGTTCGTGGCTGAAGACGCGGCCGGTGTGGCACGAGGTGCTGGCGTCTTATCCGCTTCAGCCACCCGGCAGTGTTCCGCTGCCGTAGCAGTGGCGCTGCGCAGCGTCACTGAATGAGAGAAGGGCATGACGGCAGGGAGCCCTGCCGCCGCCGCTCGCTTATCGCTGCGGCATGTCCTTAACCGAATACCCAAGGCTGACAGTCGCATCCTCTGGAATCGCCGGCATGGTCGCATTCCACGCCTGCCAATCCGCCCGCATCGCAGCCAACCGCTCCGGCTCTTTCTTCGCCAGGTTCGCCCGCTCGCGCTCGTCGCCGGGGATGTTGAACAGGTACTCGTTGCCGTCGACCTTCAGGTACTTCCAGTCGCCGTCGCGCAGAGCCTCCTGGCCGCGATGATTCATGCGCCAGTGCAGCGGCCGGCGGAAGCTCTTCGATGCGTCCTTGAGCACGGGCATCAGCGAGACGCCGTCCAGCGGGTAGTCGGGGTGCGCGGCCACGCCGGCTGCGTCGAGCATGGTGGCCGACCAGTCCATGGTCATGCACAGCTGGGTGCTCTCGCCGCCCTTGCCGATCACCGCTGGCCAGTGCGCGATCCATGGCACGCGGATGCCGCCCTCGGTCAGGTCCATCTTGCCGCCGACCAGCGGCCAGTTGTCGGAGAAGCGTTCGCCACCGTTGTCGCTGGTGAACACGACCAGGGTGTTGTCGGCCATGCCGTGCTTCTTCAGCGCGTCCATGATCCAGCCGATGCCTTCGTCCATGTGATGGATCATGCGGCGGTATACGTTGATGTTGCCGCCGGCCAGGTCGAACAGGTTGTCCTTGATGTTCGGTGCCTTGGCCGCGTCGTCGCGGGTTTCCCAGGGCCAGTGGGGGGCGGTGTAGTGCAGGCTCAGGAAGAAGGGGGTTTCCTTTTTCTTCTGGAGCTCTGACATGCGCTCGACGTAGTCGACGGCGCGTTTGGAGAGGATGTCGGTGAGGTAGCCGTCTTCCTGCTTGTCTTCCTCGCCGAACCACAGGTCGTGGCGGCCGGTGGAGTCGCAGTGGGTGAAGTAGTCGACGCCGCCCGACATGGGGCCGAAGAACTCGTCGTACCCCGAGCGCAGCGGGCCGAAGGTGGGCGGGTAGCCGAGGTGCCATTTGCCGATGAGGGCGGTCTGGTAGCCGCTGGCCTTCAGCAGCGAGGGCAGGGTGGGGTGGTCGGTAGGCAGGCCCAGGGTGGTGCTGCCCCGGCTGCGGCTGTTGATGGGCTCTTCGGCCGCGCCGCGCAGGCGGTACTGGTAGCGGCCGGTGATCATGCCGAAGCGCGTGGGCGAGCACACGGGCGAGTTGGCGTAGCCCTGCGTGAGCTTCAGGCCGTTGGCGGCCAGGCCGTCGAGCACGGGCGAGACGGGGCCGAACACCGCGTCGCGGCCGCCGTAGCAGCCGAGGTCGGCATAGCCGAGGTCGTCGGCGACGATGAAGATGATGTTGGGTCTTGCCATGTCTCTCTGGGGCTCTCTCGCTTGCTTGGTTCTTTGCTTCTGCTTGTCGGGGGTCAGGGCTGGTAGCCCGATTTCTGGACCACGGGCGCCCATTGCGCGCGGTAGGCCTTGAGCATCGCGGCGGTCTGCGCCTGGGTGCTCACCACGGGTGTCATGCCCGAGTCCTTGAACTTGCGCTGGGTGTCCGGGTCCTGCATGACTTCGCGGATGACGGTGGCGAGGCGCTCGACCTTTTCCTTCGGCATGCTGACCGGCGCGAAGAAGGCGTTCCAGCCGGTGGCGGCGAGGTCAAGGCCGGCTTCCTTGAAGGTGGGCACGTCGGGCACGAAGGGCGAGCGCTTGGTGCCCGAAATGGCGAGGATGCGGACCTTGCCGGCGGTGTGCTGTGGCACGACCACGTCTTCGGTGTCCACCGCGATGGGCACTTGCCCGCCGACCAGGTCGTTCAGCAGCGGGGCCGAGCCGCGGTAGCCGATCACCTGGGTCTGCACCTTGGCCTTCTCGCCGACCATGAGGCCGAAGAAGTGCGGCAGGCTGCCGGTGGCCGGCACGCCCACGTTGGCCTGGTTGGGGTTGGCACGCATCCAGGCGAGCAGGTGGTTCAGCTCGCGCACGGGCAGGGTGGGCGACACGGCGAGCGCGAAGTTGTAGTCGTTGACGTGCGACACGGGCACGAAGTCGCGGTCGGGGTCGTAGTTGTTGTCCTTGAAGACCAGCGGCGCCACGATCATCACGGCGGGGTTGGCGAGCATCAGCACGTTCTGGCTGGCGGGCGTGGTCTTCACCTGCTGCGCCGCGAGGCGGCCGCCCGCGCCGGGCTTGTTGTCGACCAACACGGGCACGCCCAGGCGGGCGGTGAGCTTGTCGCCCACGATGCGCGCCACGCGGTCGGTGGCGCCGCCGGGGGCGTAGCCGACGACGATGCGCAGGGGCGTGTCGAACTTGACCTCGGCGGCCGCCGCGCTGGTGGCGAAAGCCGTTGCAATGCCGGCAATGGCCAGCATGCCGGCAAGGCGTCGGGTGATGGAGAGGGATCGGGTCGGCAGCATGGTGGGCAGGTCCTTGTCTTCGTCGTTCAGGCGATGGCTATCGATGGCAATCGAGTATGGCCGCGGGATCCGCAGTTGCGGACGATTCTGAAGAGGCCGCGCTCGATTGATCAAATCAACCATTCACCGGACTTACCCTTCCTGCTGCTCTTTCCTTTCGTCTGCCTGGTCAGTCGACCTTCATGCCGGTGGCCTTCACGATGCGGCCGTAGCGCGCCTGGCTGGCGGCCAGGTGCTCGGTGGCGGCGGTGCCGGTTTCTCCCAGCGGCACCATGTCGAGCGAGGCGATGCGAGTCTTGATTTCGGGCAGCGCCATCGCCTTCCGCAGCGCGGTGCGCAGGGTCTGCACCACCGGCTCGGGCGTGCCGGCGGGCAGCATCGAGAGGTAGAGCACTTCGAACTCGAGGCCCTTCAGGCCCAGCTCGCCCACGGTGGGCACCTGGGGCAGCAGCGGCGAGCGTTGCTTGCCGGTCAAGGCCAGGGCACGCAGCTTGCCCGCCTGCACCTGCGGCAGCAGGCCCGGCGTGGCGAGGATGCCGGCCTGCACCTCGTCGCCCATCAGCGCCAGCACGGCGGGCGCGTTGCCCTTGTAGGGCACGTGGGTGATCTTCGCGCCGGTGTCGCTGGCGAAGATCTCGGCGGCGATGTGGCCGGGGCTGCCGTTGCCGGCCGAGCTGAAGGTGGCGGGCTCGGCCTTGGCCTGGGTGATGAACTCGGGCAGCGTCTTCGCCTTCACGCCCTGCGCCACGCCGAAGGCCAGGCCCGAGGAACTGAAGATCATCAGCGGCTTCAGGTCCTTGGCCGCGAAGGGCATCGAGGCGTACAGGTGCGGGTTGATGGTGAAGGTGCTGTCGATGCCCAGCAGCACGGTGTAGCCGTCGGCCGGGCTCTTGGCGACCAGGTCGGCGCCGATGTTGCCGCCCGCGCCGGGGCGGTTGTCGACGATGAAGGGCTGCTTCAGGTCTTTTTGCAGCGCGTCGGCCAGCGCGCGGGCGAGGATGTCGATGGGCCCGCCCGCCGGGAAGTTGACGAGCAGCCGCACCGCCTTGGTGGGGTAGGGCGCGTCGGCGGCGAGGGCCGGCGTGGTGGCGGTGGCCCCGAAGGCGAGGGCTGCGCAGGCCGCAAGGGCAGCGGCGAGGCGGCGGCGCGTGCCGCGAAAGGTGTTGCTGGGCGAAC
This sequence comes from Variovorax sp. CAN15, assembly GCF_030462475.1. GTDB lineage: Bacteria > Pseudomonadota > Gammaproteobacteria > Burkholderiales > Burkholderiaceae_C > Variovorax. The sequence goes on along the minus strand of NZ_JASMRZ010000023.1, from coordinate 51,282 downwards.
CGGTGGTCATGTCGTCTTGTCTCCGTTATCCAGGGCAACTCTAGGTGCGCGGCGGGGGCGGCACAACTGAAAGCTCTTCTGCCAGCTATTCCGGCTGGTTATATTGAAGCGGCCAATCTCCCAAGGAAACACCGTGTCAGCCATGAACTTTGGGCGCCTGAAGATGCGCCACCTGCAGTGCCTCGTGATGGTGGCGCAGGAGCGCAACCTGGTGCGCGCGGCAAAGGCGCTGTCGCTCACGCAGCCGGCGGTGTCCAAGACGGTCGCCGAGCTGGAGGAGATCGTCGGCCGCCAGCTGCTGCTGCGCCGCCGACGCGGCGTGGAGCTCACTCCCGCCGCCGAGGTGCTGGTGCGCCATGCCGTCTCGGCGCTGCGCGGCCTGCGCGAGGGCCTGGGCCTGGCCATGGACCAGCCCGAGGCCGACCAGCTCCGCGTGGCAGTCGGCGCGCTGCCGAACATGGTGGCCAACCTGCTGCCCGAGGCCGTGGCCTCGCTGCACGCGTCGCAGCCGGCACTGCGGGTGCGGGTGGTCAGCGGCACCAACGCGCAGCTGATGACGCAGTTGCGCCAGGGCGAGATCGACCTCGTGCTCGGCCGCCTCGCGCAGGCCTCGGCCATGGCCGACCTGGCTTTCGAGCAGCTCTACAGCGAGCCGCTGCTGCTGGTCGCGCGGCCCGGGCACCCGCTGGCGGCGCGCCGCAAGCCGCCGCTCGACGCGCTGGCGGGCCATCCGCTGGTGCTTCCGGTGTCGGGCACGCTGATCCGGCACACGGCCGATGCATTCCTCATCGCGCAGGGCATGGTGCTGCCCGGCCGGCTGGTGGAGGCGACGGACACCAGCTTCGTGCTGGGGCTGCTGCAGCGCTGCGATGCGGTGTGGTTCGCGCCGCAGGGCGCCGTCGAAGGGCTCATCGCCCAGAGCGAGCTGAAGCGCCTGGCCATCGACACATCGAGCACCGAGGGGCCGGTGGGGCTCACCGTGCGGCGCGGCGATGCGCCGGGCGAGGGCGCGCGGCTGCTGATAGAAACCATCCGCGAGATTGTCGCGGCGAGGCCCCGCGCGCCCGAGGGGGCGCCGGCATGAGCGGCGGCGAAAAGGCAGCCCCCGGCGAGCGCCAGTCGCTGGTCGACGCCCTGCGCGGCTTCGCGCTGCTGGGCATCCTCGTCGTCAACATCGCGAGCTTTTCCTCGACCTACTACGGCGCGGGCATTCCCGACCCGATGGCGCAGTCGGTGCTCGAACGCGCGGCGCTGTTGGTGCGCACGCTGGTGTTCGAGACCAAGTTCTACCTGCTGTTCTCCTTTCTCTTCGGCTACAGCTTCACGCTGCAGATGCAGTCGGCCGAACGCAGCGGAAAGTCTTTCGCGCCGCGCATGCGGCGGCGGCTGGTGGGGCTGTGGGTGCTGGGGCTGATGCATGGCGTGCTGCTGTACCACGGCGACATCCTCACCACTTATGCGGTGCTCGGCGCGGTTCTGCTTTTGCTGCGGCGTCGCGGCGACGTGTTCATGGCGCGTGCGGCGGTGTTCCTGGTGCTGGCTACCTCGCTGCTGTGGGCGGGCATCGGCTACCTGCTGGTGAAGGCGGGCGTGTCGAACGACACGCGCATGGCGCATGCGGATGCCGTTGCCGCGCTGGCCGCGTATCGCGGAACGCCGGCCACGGTGATCGTGCAGCACCTGCGCGAGCTGTCGCAGATCTGGTGGATCACCGGGCTGGTGCAGGCGCCGACCGCACTCGCGATGTTCTTCGCAGGCTTCATCGCAGGGCGTCGGGAACTGTTCGCGAATGCCGATGCGCACCGGCCGCTGTTTCGCCGCCTGCTGCGCTGGGGGCTGGTCATCGGGCTGCCGGGGGCGGCTGTGTACGCCTTTCCGTCGATCCGGCTGGACAGCGCGGTCCGCGAACTCTACGGGCTCGCCGCCACGCTGCTCACTGCCCCCTTTCTCACGGCAGCCTATGCGGCCGGCCTTGTGCTGCTGATGCTGTCGCCGCACGGCCGTGTGCTCGAAGGCATGCTCGCACCGGCAGGCCGCATGGCGCTGACCAATTACCTGATGCAGTCGCTGGTGTGCGCATGGCTCTTCCTGGCCTACGGGTTGCGCTGGATCGGCACCATCGGGCCGCTGGCCGCCACCGGCATCGCCTTCGCGATCTTCGCGGCGCAACTGGTGCTGAGCCGCTGGTGGCTGGGCCGATTCGTCTATGGGCCCGTCGAGTGGGTGCTGCGCGCGTTCACGAACCTGGAGCTTCCGCCGATGCGGCGCAAGGCAGCTCAGCGCGGCAGCAGCGTCGACAGCTGATAGACCGCGAAGGCCAGCAGGATCGCGCCCGACAGCCGGTTGATCGACTGCATGGTCTTCGCGCTGAGCTTGTGCCGCACCGACGAGACCATCGTCGAGAGCCCCAGCCACCACAGCGCGGAACCGAGGAACACGCCGAGCACCATCGTCGCGGCCTGGCTGCCGCCTGCGACGTGGCCCGTGGAGATGGAAGCGAACACCGCGACGAAGGACAGGATCGTCATCGGATTCGCCAGCGTGAGCACGAAGACCGAGAGCGTGGCCTTCAGCGGCGTGGTCGCGTCTGCCGCCTGACGGGCTTCGGTCGCCACCGGCGCGCGAAGCAGCTGCACGCCCATCCACGCCAGGAAGGCCGCGCCGCCCAACGCCAGCGGCACGCGCGCAGCCACCATCGACGCGATGACGGCCGACACGCCGAGCGCGCCGATGGCACCGTAGCAGGCGTCGGCCAGCGCGGCGCCGAACCCGCTGAGAAAGCCGATGGCGCGGCCGTGCGCGAGGGTGCGCTGGATGCACAGCAGGCCGATGGGGCCGACGGGTGCTGCGATGGAGAGGCCGATGACGAAGGCCTTGAGGAAGAGGGTGGAGTCCATCCCGAAATTGTCCCGAAGCGCCCACCTGTGGAGAATGCCGAAGCTGAGGCGGAAGGCCCTTCTTGCCTGAAATTCGAATACAACAGTAGCCCGAAGCCTGAAATCCATGGAAATCGACAGCAAGAACTGGCAGATCCTCGAAGTGCTGCAGGCCGATGCGCGCACTTCGCTCACGGCGCTGGCGCGGCAGGTGGGGCTGTCGGTGCCCTCGACCTCGGAGCGGGTGAAGAGGCTGGAAGAAGCCGGCGTGCTGGCCGGCTACCGGGCCGTGGTGCCGCCGCGCAATGTGGGCTATACGGTGATGGCGCTCGTCGGCATCACCACGTCGCAGCCCGACAAGGCGCGGCTGCTGAAGCTGCTCCAAGGCAAGAGCGAAGTGCTCGAGTGCTTGCACGTGACGGGGCAGGACTCGTACGTGCTGAAGGTGGTCACGCACGACATCGGGCATCTCGAAGCCTTCGTGAGCAGCATCAACCACCTGGGCGAGACACGCACCTCGATCGTGATGTCGGAGTCGATTCCGGCGCGGGCCGTGGCGGCGCCGAGGGCGCAGGAGCAGACTGGACGCTAAGGCGCCGGAGGCAGCGGCCGCGACCAGAGCCAGGCCAGCACGCAGGCCATGCACCCGATGGCCAGCGCGGCCAGCCACGCGCGGTGCGCGGTGAAAGACACGATCACCGCGCAAGCCGCCATCGTCACGGTCGCGCTCCACTTGGCGCGCCGGCTCACGGTGCGGCCGTTGGCCCAGTTGTGCAGCAGAGGGCCGAAGAGGCGGTGGTTCAGCAGCCACGCATGCAGCCGCGGCGAGCTGCGCGCCGCGGCCCATGCCGCCATCAGGATGAACACCGTGGTCGGCATGCCGGGCACGATCACGCCGATGAGGCCCAGCGCCAGGCACAGCACCGCGAAGGCATGGAGCAGCGCTCGCGTGAGCGCGGACTTGCGTTCGGGGGCGGGTGCTGGCGCTGGCTTCAAGACCGGATCAGGCGGGAACCTGTCCTTGCGGCAGTTGCTGCTCGCGCTCGGGCAGCCCGTCGGCCGAGATGCGCATCTTCGGCAGGAACTGCGGGTACTCGCGCTGCATGAAGTCGATGAGACCCTCGCGCACGCTGCAGCGCAGGTCGAAGGTCAGGCCCGAGGTGGCGGCGGTGCACAGCACGCGGATCTGCATGGTGCGCTCGGTGGCGTCGGTCACGCGCAGGTTGAAGAAGCGGCCGTCCCACTCGGGCGCGGCCTTCACGATGCGCTCGACCTCTTCGCGCAGCGGCGCGAGCGGCATGCCGTAGTCGACGTAGATGAACACCGCGCCCAGCAGTTGCGACGAATGCCGCGTCCAGTTCTGGAAGGGCTTCTCGATGAAGTAGGTCAGCGGCAGGATCAGCCGGCGCTCGTCCCAGATCTTCATGACCACGAAGGTGCCGGTGATCTCCTCGACGCGGCCCCATTCGCCCTCGACCACCAGCACGTCGTCGATGCGGATGGGCTGTGCCAGCGCGATCTGCAGGCCGGCGATGAGGTTGCTGAACACGGGCTTGGCCGCAAGGCCGGCCACGATGCCGATCACGCCGGCCGAGGCCAGCAGGCTCGCACCCACCTGGCGCGCTCCGGGGAAGGTCATGAGCATCATCGCGCCGCCGGCCACGACCACCACGGTCATCGCGGTGCGCGCGAGCACGCGCGTTTGCGTGAGTACGCGGCGTGCCTGCAGGTTGTCGGCGATGTCGGAGGGGTGTTGTGCGAGCACGCCCTCGGCGAAGCCGCTGATGGCTTTCACCGCGAGCCAGGTGGTGGCGGCGATGAGCAGCAGGCCGGTGAAATGCCGCACGTTGCCGATGAAGCGCAGGTCGTCCGGCGCGCCCTGCCACACCATGGTGAGCGCCACCAGCGGGAACACGAGCCGGGCGGGAGCCCTGCAGTTGACCACCATCGCATGGATGGCGGGCGCTGGGCGGGTGATCCGCCTGAGCACCATGCCGGCGATGCGGTGCGCGAGAAGAGAGAGGGGAACTGCGATCAGTGCGGCAATCCAGGTGCCGAACCAGGGGTGGGCGAATATCTCTTGGGTCATCAGGCGGGGGTCGTCTTCGCTTGTGCTGTTGTCTCGTTCAGAGGTTGAAGAATGCGCGCCGCGTCGTCGCGCAGCTGCGTGGCGAGTGCCGTGGCCAGGTCGAGCCGGCGAAGCAGCCAGGGGCTGATGTCGTTGTCGAACGGGTCGGGCAGTGGAATCGGGCCGCCAACCGTGGTCGAACCGGCACTCTCGGGGTGGGAGGGGCCGGTGGTCGGAATGGTTCCGATGGCCGCCTCGATGCGTTGTGCGGTGCGGCTGATGGGCCCCTCGACCTCGGCGGGCGTGAGGCGGTCGCGGCGCAGCACGAGCATCGACTTCACCGCGCTGAGCTGCGCGAGCAGCTGGTAGCTGTGGGCCTGCAGGTGTTCGAGCGGCTCCAGCGGCGGCTGCACCGCGCGAGGCTCCGACAGCGAGCGCTGCGTGGCCTGCACCAGCGCCGAGAGGCTGTCGTAGGCCTCGCGGCGCGCGAGGCGCCATTCGAGCTCGGGGCTGCTGTCGATGGCCTTGAGCTGGCCCAGGCCCAGCGCCAGCCGCGCATGCCGCGCCTGCGCGGTGAGCACGCGCGCGACCAGCGCCGGGATCTGCGTGCGCTCCCACGAGGGCAGCACGTAGCAGAAGCCCCAGGCCAGCGCGGCGCCGATGAGCGTGTCGGCGATGCGCTCGAAAAGCGCGAAGATCGGCGCCACGCCCACGTTCAGCATGTGGGCCTGCACCAGGCCCAGCACGGTGGCGGCCACCGCGGTGATGAGGTAGCGCCGCACCGCGAAGCTGTGGGCGATGGCTTGCGCCACCGTCATGATGACCAGCAGCGACAGCGCCGACGGATGCGCCGACAGCAGCCCCACCGCCAGCACGCAGCCCAGCAGCGTGCCGGCCACGCGGGCATTGCGGCGCTCCAGCGTCTGCGAGAGGCTGCCGCGCAGCACCACCACGATGGTCAGCAGGATCCAGTAGTCGTGCGAGCCCCAGGGCATCGACACCGCGATGGCGTAGCCGGCCGCGATGGCCAGCGCGGCGCGGATGGCGTGGCGCAGCGGCGGCTGGTCCCAGCTCCACAGCGTGAAGAAGGGGCGCAGCGACCAGTCGGTGGGGCTCACGAAGAGCTGCCAGTTGGCGCGCACGACGGCCAGGTTGGGCTCGGCGTCGCCGCGCGCCATGGCCGACAGGCGCAGCACCTCGTCGTTGATGTGGCCGATGCGGCTGGCCAGTCCGCGCGCGAGCATGGCGGCGGTGGGGCCCATGTGGCCGCCGCCGCTGCCGTCGGCGCTGTCGTCGGCACAGACGTGGATGGCCGCCAGGCGCGGGCGGCGGTCGGCCACGGCGTCCGGGTGGCGGCCGAAGAGCAGGGCGTCGGCMAGCGCGACGGTTTCGTCGGCGAGCTCCTCGAGCACGCGGCGCATCTCGATGAGTGCTTCGGCATGCGCGGGGTGGGCGCGCAGGGTGTCGAGGTCGAGCTCGCTGGCCAGCAGCTGGTCGCGCATCTCGAGCACGATCACCAGCATGGCCGCCAGCCGCTGGCGGCGCGGGGTGCGCGGCGATTCGAGCACGATGTCGCGCGTGGCCTGCAGCTGGTCGGCCAGCGCGGCCTGCTGGCGCAGAAGCTGGCCCAGCAGGGGCGCGGGGGTGTCGCGCACGTCGCGGGTCTCGTCCTGCGGCAGGAACTGGCTGGCCTCGGTGCGCATGAGCGCGGCCAGCGAATACAGCACGTCGGCCATCGACTGGGTGCGAAAGCGGCCGTTGAGCGCCAGGTTGGCGAGCGTGGCCCACACCACGTACAGGCCCGCGCCGAGGCCGAAGTGCCAGGTGCGCTTGATGACGTCCGCCATGTCGGTGGGCGGCTGGGTGGCCATGGAGAACACCATCGAGAACATCACCGCGATGGCGATCGGAATGCCGCGCTTGCCCCAGGCCATGGCCAGGAAGGCCATGAAGGTGGCGGGCACCAGCAGCAGCCCGAGGCGGATGGGGGCGCTGTGCAGCATCTGCACCGCGAAGAAGAGCGGCAGCCCGATGAGGGGCGCCGGCAGCATCTGCAGGAACTTGCCGCGGCGCGGGCCGGGCAGGTCGGGCGGCGCGGTGACGATCACGCCGGTGGCGGCGGCCGAGGCCGCGAGGGTGCCCAGCCAGAGATGGACCCCGCCGGAGATGAACAGCAGGCCCAGCGCGACGGTGAGCCCGCTCGCGACGTAGTGGCTCAGCGCGATGCGCAGAGCGGCGCGGACCCGGGGCGCGGCGTTGCTGGGCCCCAGCATCGTCACTTGGCGGAAGCGTTGCCCCCGGAGGGAGCGCCGTTGGCGGGCGCTTCGCGGCGCACGCGCGTGAGCTTGCGGGGCGCGGGCGGCGCCACCGGGGCGGCCGGTGCCTCGGCGTCGGCGGCCTCGTCGGCGAAGCCCACTACCGTGCTGCGGGCGTAGAGGTCGGTCGAGTCGTCGGCATTGCCGGCGCTGGCCTTGGCGGAGGCCGACACGGCGCGCACGCGGTCGCTGGCGCGCAGCTTGTCGTCCACGTTGGCGAACTTGGAGTACTTGGCGAGCAGCGGCACCAGCTGGCCGTACACGCGCGGGGCGCCGGCCAGGCATTCGCGCTGGTCGAGGAACTCGGGCTCGCCCGTGAAGTTGCCGATCAGGCCGCCGGCCTCGGTGACCAGCAGCGAACCCGCTGCCACGTCCCAGGGGTTCAGGCCGGTCTCGAAGAAGGCGTCGGTGAAGCCGGCCGCCACGTAGGCGAGGTCGAGCGCGGCGGCGCCGGGGCGGCGCAGGCCGGCGGCGCGGGGCATCATGTCCGCCATGATGGCCAGGTACTGCTTGAAGTTGTCGCCGGTGCGGAAGGGGAAGCCGGTGGAGATCAGGCACTCGTTGAGCCGGGTGCGCTTCGAGACGCGGATGCGGCGCTCGTTCATGTAGGCGCCGCGGCCCTTGGTGGCGGTGAACAGGTCGTTGCGGGTGGGGTCGTAGACCACGGCCTGTTCGATCTTGCCGCGCACCGACAGCGCGATGGACACGCAGTACACCGGGAAGCCGTGGATGAAGTTGGTGGTGCCGTCCAGCGGATCGATGATCCAGACGTAGTCGGAGTCCTTGGCGCCGTACTGGCTGCCGGATTCTTCCGCCAGGATGCCGTGCCCCGGGTACGCGCCGAGCAGCGTCTCGATGATCGCTTGCTCGCTGGCGTGATCGACTTCGGTGACGAAGTCGTTGACCTGCTTCTGGGAAATGCGCACGGCTTCGACGTCGAGGGCGGCGCGATTGATGATGGCGCCAGCGGCGCGTGCGGCCTTGACGGCCACGTTGAGCATGGGATGCAGGTTGGGGGACGACATTGGATTGTGGGAAGAACGGTGGGGAGGGCCCACGGAGACGACCCGGCGATGCGGGCGGCGAGAATGGGGGGATTTTACCGGCTCCGCCCGTTAGTGTCCGCCAACCCTCCATGCGCACCCGTTTCATCCTGATCCAGACCAGCCACGCCGGCAACGTGGGCGCCGCCGCCCGCGCCATGAAAACAATGGGCTTTTCCGACCTGGTGCTGGTGGCTCCCCGCTGGGCCAACGTGCTGCGGCGCGAGGAAACCATCCAGCGTGCGAGCGGCGCGCTCGACGTCCTGGCCAACGCCCGCATCGTCGAGACGCTCGACGAGGCCCTCGACGGCGTGACCCACCTGTGCGCCACCGCGATGATCCCGCGCGACTTCGGCCCGCCCACGCGCACGCCCCGCCAACACCTGGAGCCGCTGGCGAAGCAAGGCGACCAGCACGTGGCCTTCCTGTTCGGCTCCGAGCGTTTCGGCATGCGCAACGAGGACGTCTACCGCTGCAACGTGGCCCTGAGCATTCCCACCGACCCGAAGTTCGGCTCGCTCAATCTGGGCGCGGCCATCCAGGTGGTCGCCTACGAATGGCGGCTGGCGCTGGGCGGCTACGAGGTGCGCGAGGCCGTCCAGCCCGTGCAGGCGGCCGACGCGCAGGCCGTGGCCGGCATGCTCGACCACTGGGAGCGCTCGCTGGTGGACATCGGCTTCCTCGACCCCGAGGCGCCCAAGAAGCTCATGCCGAGGCTGCAGCAGCTCTTCAACCGCGCCCAGCCCACGCCGGAGGAGATCCACATCCTGCGCGGCATCGCCAAGGCGATGAGCGACGCGGCCCGGCCGCCCAGGGGCGAAAAGGGCGGCAATTCCTCCGGGAAAGACTAAAACCCCATCGCCCGTACGCGAAGACCCCCGGCCTTAGACTGCGCGGCCCTATCGATATAACGACAACAGACAGAAGGCATAAGGCAGCGATGTTCTCCAGACTGCGCGCCGACATCCGGTGCATCCTCGAACGCGACCCGGCCGCCCGAAGCGCCTGGGAAGTGATCACGGTCTACCCCGGCTTTCACGCCGTGGTGCTGCATCGCTGGGCGCACGCCTGTTGGACCCATGGCTTCAAGTGGCCCGCGCGCGCCATCGCGCACTGGGCCCGCTGGCTGACCGGCATCGAGATCCACCCCGCGGCCAAGATCGGCGATCGCGTGTTCTTCGACCACGCCATGGGCGTCGTCGTCGGCGAAACCGCCGAGATCGGCGACGGCTGCACCATCTACCAGGGCGTCACGCTGGGCGGCACCTCGCTCTACAAGGGCACCAAACGGCATCCGACGCTGGGGCGCGACGTGGTCGTGAGCGCCGGCGCCAAGGTACTGGGCGGCTTCGTCGTGGGCGACGGCGCCAAGATCGGCAGCAACGCGGTGGTCATCAAGCCCGTGCCGGCCGGTGCGACGGCCGTGGGCATCCCGGCGCGGATCATTCCGTCGAAGGCCGGCGAGAGCGCCGATGTGGCTGCGCCGCAGAAGTTCTCCGCCTATGGCATCACGCAGGAAGACGATCCGCTGAGCCAGGCCATGCGCAGCCTGATCGAAAACGCGTCGAGCCAGGAGCACCAGATCGCGCTGCTGTGGCAGGCCATCGAGAAGCTCTCGGCCCAGCCCGGCAGCAAGGACTGCGTGCCGGGCGAGGCCGCGCGCGACGAGAGCTTCGAGGCCGACAAGCTCACGCAGCTCATCGGCAAATAAGAGGAAAAAGAAGGCGCTCAGCCGGCCCGCTTGGCGGGCGCATGCAGCGCCCCATGCACATGGCCAGCGTGCTGTCCGAAGGTGTCGGGCGCCAGCGTGGTGGTGTCCAGCTCCTGCAGGATGCCGCAGGCGTTCGCCGATTCGGGGCCGCGGCATTGCTGGCGCAGCGCCTTCAGCTGCTTTTCCAGCGTCTTCAGCTCGGCGATGCGCGCGGCCACGTGGCCGATGTGGTCGTCCAGCAGCTGGTTGACCTCGCCGCAGTCCTCCTGGGGCGCATCGCGGAATTCGAGCAGGCTGCGGATCTCGTCGAGCGTCATGTCCAGCGAGCGGCAGCGGCGGATGAAACCCAGGCGCTGGGCGTGGTCTTCGTCGTAGATGCGGTAGTTGCCGTCGGTGCGCGCGGGTTCGGGCAGCAGTTGCTCGCGCTCGTAATACCGGATGGTTTCGACAGGCGTGTTCGCGGCCTTGGCCAGTTCTCCGATTTTCATGATGCGGCAAATGGACGAGTGGACATGAACGGTTGACTCTACACCTGCTTCAGGGTTTCCAATCGATTCCATGACGAACCAGAACGCCCTGAACCCGACCGTGCCGCGCGCGCATGCGCACTCTCATCCGCACTCACACGAGGAAGGTCACGGGCATGACCACGCGCACGAGCACCCGCAGCCAAAGGCCGCCGATGCCTGCTGCGGCTGCAGCAGCACCGCCAGCCACGGCGCGATTCCGCTGGCGCCGGATGTGAGCGACGTGCCCATCGGCGCTTTGCTCTTTCGCATTCCCACCATGGACTGCGCGGTGGAAGAGTCCGAAATCCGCCGCGCGCTGGAGCCCATCGCCGGCGTCAAGGCGCTGCGATTCCGCCTCGGCGAGCGCACCATGGCCATCACCACCAACGACGGCGCGCTGCCCGAGGCGCTGGCCGCCATCCGCAAGGCGGGCTTCAAGCCCGAGCCGCTGAATGCCACGGGCGCGCAGGCAGCCCCTGCAACGCCCGCGAAGATCGCCGGCATGAGCGCGGGGCTCGCGCGGCTGGTAGCGGCGCTGGTGCTGGCGATCGCGGCCGAGTCGGTCTCGTTCATGGGGCTGGAGGGCCGGGGCTTCATGGTGTTCGAGATGGCCCTGGCACTCGGCGCCATCGGCCTCGCGGGCCTCGACACCTACAAGAAGGGCTTCGCGGCGCTGGTGCGCGGGCGCCTGAACATCAACGCGCTGATGGCGGTGGCCGTCACCGGCGCATTCATCATCGGCCAGTGGCCGGAGGCCGCGATGGTGATGGCGCTCTACGCCATTGCCGAACTCATCGAGGCCCGCGCCGTGGACCGCGCGCGCAACGCCATCCAGAGCCTGCTGGCGCTCGCGCCCGAGCAGGCCGAGGTGAAGCAGGCCGACGGCAGCTGGCGCACCGTGATGGCCGGCGAGGTGGCGCTGGGCGCCATCGCGCGCATCCGCCCCGGCGGTCGCGTGCCGCTGGACGGCATCGTCACCGAGGGCACCAGCGCCATCGACCAGGCGCCGGTCACCGGCGAGAGCATTCCGGTCGACAAGACCATCGGCGACCAGGTGTTCGCCGGCACCATCAACCAGACCGCCGCGCTGGAGTTCCGTGTGACGGCCATCGCGGCCAACACCACGCTCGCGCGCATCATCCACGCGGTCGAGGAGGCGCAAGGCTCGCGCGCGCCCACGCAGCGCTTCGTCGACCGGTTCGCCGCCATCTACACGCCCACCGTCTTCGTGCTGGCGCTGGCAATCGCTGTGTTCACGCCCTTCTTCATGGACTGGACCTGGATGCAGGCCATCTACAAGGCGCTGGTGCTGCTGGTCATCGCCTGCCCGTGCGCGCTGGTCATCTCCACGCCGGTGACGGTGGTGAGCGCGCTGGCCTCGGCCGCGCGGCGCGGCATTCTCATCAAGGGCGGCACTTACCTCGAAGAGGCGCGCAAGCTCAAGGCGGTCGCGCTCGACAAGACGGGCACCATCACCGAAGGCAAGCCGAAGCTGGTGGAGTCGTCGCTGATCGGCGATTCCCCGGGCAACGAGGCGGCGGTGTTCGCCGTGGCCGCCGGCATCGCGGGCCGCTCCGACCACCCCGTGTCGAAGGCCATCGCCGAGGGGCTGAAGAGCGAGCGCGGCGAAGTCGCCGACTTCACCGCGCTGCCCGGCCGCGGCGTGCAGGCCGCGCACGCGGGGCAGGTCTACGTGCTGGGCAACCACCGGCTGATCGAGGAGCGCGGCCTTTGCACCCCGTCGCTCGAAGCCGAGCTCAAGCGCCACGAGGAAGCCGGCCGCACCGTCACGCTGCTGGCCTCGGACAAGGCCGTGCTCGCGCTCTTCGCGGTGGCCGACACGATCAAGGAGTCGTCGCAGGCGGCGGTGGCCGAGTTGCGCTCGCTCGGCGTCGTGCCCGTGATGCTCACCGGCGACAACACCGCCACCGCCAGGACCATCGGCGCCCATGCCGGCATCGAGGATGTGCGCGGCAACCTGCTGCCCGAGGAAAAGCTCGACGCCGTCAAGGCCATGCAGCAGCGCTACGGCGCCGCAGCGATGACCGGCGACGGCATCAACGACGCCCCGGCGCTCGCGCAGGCCGACATCGGCTTCGCGATGGGCGGCGCCGGCACCGACACCGCGATGGAAGCGGCCGACGTGGTCATCATGAACGACGACCTGCGCCGCATCCCCGAAACCATCCGCCTCTCGCGCCGCGCGCACTCGGTGCTGTGGCAGAACATCACGCTGGCGCTGGGCATCAAGGCCGTGTTCTTCGTGCTCGCCGTGTTCGGCAGCGCGACCATGTGGATGGCGGTGTTCGCGGACATGGGGGCGAGCCTGCTGGTGGTGGCGAACGGGCTGCGGTTGATGCGCGGTTCGAAGTAAGCCAACGGGCAGGCCGGGAGGTGCGAGCCCTGACATCGGCCGGATATCCCTTCCCCAGCCAGAGTCCTTCGATGTCCGTCGCTTCGACACGTCGGCCAGCCCGGCGTGGTTGGCGAGATGGCGGCGCTCTTCCCCTCGCTGCGCGCGCAGCTGTTCTCGAAGGAGCCGCTGCACGGGCTGTCTTCCCTTTCCACGCCGGGGCTGGGGCTTTTCATGCTCGTGGTCGGCCTGGAACTGCGGGCCTCCAAGGGCGTGCACGAGCAACTGTGCTCGGCGAGCTATCTGGGCGCGCGGAGCGTGGTCGTGCCGATGGCACTGGCCATTGCGATTGCGCATGACGCGCACGCCCTTCGGGCAGCTCTCGCTGAACGTGGCGGCCGTGGCCGACGTGTTCGCCTGGATCCTGCCGGCCGTGGTGATCGCGCGGGCCGGCGCGGGCCATGGCTGCCAGGGACTGCTGAAGATCACGCTGGGCATGGCTTTGGTGCTGGTGGCGCTGTTCCTCGGGCTCAAGCCGGCCTTCGCATGGCTGTTGCGCGTGAAGGCCCCCGAGGGGGAGCCCTCGACCATCGTGATGGCGGCGCTGATGAGCGGCCCCGAGCTCTTCACCATGCTGCTGGTGATGGCGCTGGCCACCACCGCGATGACGGGGCCGCTGATCAACCTGTTCATCGGCCGCAAGCCGGCGGTCGCGGCGGACGCCGCGCACGCGAAGCCCTGACTTCGATCAGCGCTTCGCCACGATGAAGCCGATGCGCGTCTCGCCGCCCCGGCTGGCCGCGAACACCCGCCCGCCGTGCATGCGGGCAATGGCTTCCACGATAGACAGGCCCAGCCCGTGGTGCCGGGTCGAGCCGTCGCGGGCCTGCGCGGCGCGGTAGAAGCGCTCGAACAGGCGGGGCAGGGCGGCGGGGTCGATGGGCTCGCCCTTGTTGACCACGGCCACGGCGAACTCGGTGGCGCTTTCCTCGCCGATCTCGATGCGTATCGTCGAGGCCGGCGCCGCGAAGCGGATGGCGTTGCCCAGCAGGTTGAAGAGTGCGCGGCGTACCAGCGCGGCGTCTACGTCGGCCATGGCGTCGCCGCGCACCTCGGCGCGCAGGCCGGCTTCTTCCAGCATGGCATCGTAGAAGTCGATCACGTCGGTCGCCTGCGCGGCGAGGCTCGCCACTGCCCGCGTGCGCATGGGCGCGCCGCGCTCGGCCTGCGAAAGGAACAGCATGTCGGTGACGATGCCCGAGAGCCGGCCGACCTCCTCGAGGTTGGAGGCGAGCACGGTCTGCAGCTCCTCGTTGCTGCGCGGGCGGGTGAGCGCGAGTTCGGTGGAGCCGATCAGGTTGGCCAGCGGTGTGCGCAGCTCGTGCGCCACGTCGGCGTTGAAGGATTCGAGCTGTACGTAGGCCCGCTGCACCCGCAGCAGCAGGGCGTTGAACTGGGTGATCCAGGGGCGCAGCTCTTCGGCGAAGTCGCTGGGGTCAATGGGCTGGTTGGCCTTGTCGGGCGCCATTGCGGCGGTGCGCTCGGTCAGCGTCTTCAGCGGCTTCAGGCCCCGGCGCACCAGCCACATGCCGGTGAGCGAGACCAACGCGGTGCCCAGCACCACGGCGCCCAGCAGCGTCCAGGCGAGGCGGCGCAGCAGTTGCGCCTCCTGCGCGGTGTTCACGCCGATGCGCACCGAAAGCTGCGTGGTGGTGCCGGCCTGGTTCCACGGCACTTCCAGGTCGCGCACCATCCATTTGCCGCCTGCAGTGGGCCTCGATTCGAAGAGCCGCCTGCCGCCGGCCGAGATCGACAGCGTTACGTCGTCCTGCATCGAGAAGAAGTCGTCGAGCTTGTGGCGCAGGAAGACGAGGTCGCCGCCTTTCTCGGCCTCCTGCAGCAGGTGTTCCACCAGCACCGCCTTGCCAGTGAGCTCTTCCTCCTGCTTCTGGCCGAAGTTCCAGGCGGTGACGAGGTAGATCGCGAAGCAGATCACGCTCAACCCGAACAGGGTCTGCGCGGCGAGCCAGAGCGAAAGCCGGCTCTGCAGGGATTGCGGCCGGGCGGTCAATGCCAGGAACGGTCTTCGAGCACGTAGCCCATGCCGCGCACGGTGTGCAGCAGCTTCACCTCGAACGGGTCGTCGAGCTTGCTGCGCAGCCGGCGGATGGCCACTTCCACCACGTTGGTGTCGCTGTCGAAGTTCATGTCCCACACCTGCTCGGCGAGCGTGGTGCGCGAAAGGATCTGGCCGCGCCGGCGAAGGAGCACCAGCAGCAGGGTGAATTCCTTGGCCGTGAGGTCCAGCCGCGTTCGGTTGCGCGTGCATTTGCGGGTGATCAGGTCGACCTCCAGGTCGGCCAGGCGCAGTACCGTGGATTCCTGCGGCTTGCCCCGGCGCAGCAGGGCCTGCACGCGCGCCAGCAGCTCGGAGAACGAGAAGGGCTTCACCAGGTAGTCGTCGGCGCCCTGCTGCAGGCCCTGCACGCGATCTTCGACCTTGTCGCGTGCCGTGAGCACCAGCACGGGCACGTTCTTCGTGCGACGAATGGCCTGCAGCACGGCGAAACCGTCGATGCCGGGCAGCATCACGTCGAGCAGGATCAGCGCGTAGTCACCTTCGGTGGCAAGGTACTTTCCTTCGATGCCATCGCGGGCTATGTCGACGACGTACCCGTTTTCCTCCAGCCCCTTCTTGAGGTATTCGCCCAGCTTGGGCTCGTCTTCGATGACAAGGATTCGCATTGGGAGATGGTATCGAAGCACTTTCCATACGCGGGTTACGTTTTGGTAATCCTGATGACGGACAAAGCCCCGCCCGGGCGTCATACATTGCGCCGGGCCCGTATCGCGGCGTGCCCTGCGTCCCGCAGGGCCATTGCCGGAATACCCGGACGTGCCCGCCGATATACTTTTTGCCTCCATGCGCCGCTGGTTTCTCATCTTCATGCTCGTCCTGCTGCCGTTCCAGTTCAGCTGGGCGTCGGCATCGGCGTACTGCCAGCATGAACGCGACACCCGGCCCGACCACTGGGGCCATCACGAAAGCGAGACCCGCGGCACCGACCGCAGCCATAGCGGCGAGGGCGCGCAGAAGAACTCCAGCACCCAGCCCAATGCGGTGGTCGGCGACTGCGCCGTCTGCCACTTCGGCCATGCCCAGCACGCCGATGCACTAGCCGAGCCGGTGCAATCCGTGGCGCGCGTGGCCCAGCCGCTGCGCGCGATGCCCGACGAGCGTTTCGCCTCGCATGTCTCCGACGTTCCGGTCCGCCCCGACTGGTCTCTCGCCTCCTGATTCGGCGAGAGAACACAACCCCTTTCTGATACCCACCATCAGCTAGCCGAGCTCTCGCCGAATTCGTCCGTCCGTTGTTTCGCAACCCAGGAGAATTCGATGCGCACGTTCTTCGTGCCGCTGGCCGTGCTGGCCATGGCGGCGCCCCCGGCTTTTTCGCAGGTCGCACAGACCTCCGCCGGAGTTCCATATCCACAACCCGCCCCATCCGGCGCAGCAGGTGCCCGCGTGCAGGAGCCTTCGGGCCCGCTCACGCTGCGCGGCGCCGTCGCCATGGCGCTGCGGGCCAACCCCGGCCTGTCTTCCGCATTGCGCGAGCAGGAAGCCACCGAGGCCGCCATCGTCCAGGCGGGCGCGTGGCCCAACCCGACGCTCGATGCGCAGTTCGAAGACCTGCGCCGCGACAACCGCACCACCACGCTGCAGCTGAGCCAGCCTATCGAACTGGGCGGCAAGCGCACAGCCCGCGTCACGGCGGCCGAGCGGGCTCGTGACCAGGCCGCGTCGGCGCTGGCGGGGCGCCGCGCCGAGATCCGTGCGGCCGCCGTCACTGCCTTCTTCGAGGTGCTGACCGCGCAGGAGCGCCTTCGGCTCGCGCAGGATTCGGTGGGCCTCGCGCAGACCGCCACCCGCGCTGCCGCCAACCGCGTGGCTGCCGGCAAGGTCTCGCCGCTGGAGGAAACCAAGGCGCGCGTGGCCGAGGCCGGCATCCGCGTCGAGCTGATGCAGGCCGAGGGCACGCTGCGATCGGCGCGCCAGCAGCTCGCAGCGCTCTGGGGCAACCCCAGTCCCCGCTTCACGCAGGTGGATGGCGCGGTCGATCAGCTGCCCGCCATGGCGTCGGCCCAGGACATCGCCGGCAAGCTGGCCGATGCACCGGTGGTGCGGCAGGCGCGGCTCGAAGTCGAGCGGCGCAAGGCGCTGGCCGATCTGGAGCGCGCCAGGCGCATTCCCGACGTGACCGTCTCGCTCGGCGCCAAGCGCGTGCCGGCTTCCGACGGCGACACCGGCGGCAGCCGGCGCAACCAGGTGGTGCTGGGCCTGTCGGTGCCGCTGCCGATCTTCGACACCAACCGCGGCAATGTCGCCGAGGCCCTGAGCCGCGAGGAAAAAGCGCGCGACGACCTCGCCGTTGCCGAGCTCCAACTGGGCACCGAGGTGGCACAGGCCACCGAGCGCCTGCGCTCCGCGCACGCCACCGCCGAGACGCTGCAGCGCGACGCGCTGCCCGGTGCCGAGAGCGCCTACAAGGCCGCCACCAAGGGCTTCGAGCTGGGCAAGTTCAGCTTTCTCGAAGCGCTGGACGCGCAGCGCACGCTGTTCCAGGTGCGCGCGCAGTACCTGCTCGCGCTGGCCGACGCGCACCGCGCGGCGGGCGACCTCGACCGGCTGCTGGGCAACGAAGGCGACGCGGCCGCTCCCGCGATGACTACGCCCGTCGCGCGCTGACAGGCAAACAAGGAATTCCACAGATCATGAACACAGAAGAACGCAAGACTTTCGCCGAGCGTGTCGGCAAGAAGCAGCTGATCGCCATCGCGGCGGTGCTCGTGCTGGGCGCGGGCGCAGGGGCGCTGATATTGCGCAGCGCGCCCGCCAAGCCCGAGGCGGCCGGCCATTCGGAAGCAGCCGGACACGGTGACGGCGAGCACCACGAGGAGGCAGGCCACAAGGAAGAGGGCCACAAGGAAGGCAAGGCGGCCGGAGGCGAGGACCACGACCACAGCCACGGCGAGGCCAAGGGCCATGCAGACAAGGAGCACCACGCCGAGGAGGGCAAGGCAGGCGAGGGCAAGGCCGAGGAGAAGACCGAGGCGAAGGGCGAAGCCAAGCCCGCCGCGCACAAGGAAGACGAGGAAAAGATCGCCTTCACCGACGAGCAGATCAAGGCCGCCGATATCGCCATCGAAAGCGCCGGCCCCGCACGCATCAAGCTGTCGCTGCAGCTGCCGGGCGAGATCAAGTTCAACGAAGACCGCACGGCCCACGTGGTGCCGCGCGTGGCGGGCGTGGTCGACAGCGTGCCGGCCAACCTGGGGCAGGAGGTCAAGCGCGGCGAGGTGCTCGCGGTGCTGTCGAGCCCGGGGCTCTCGGAGCAGCGCAGCGAGCTTCAGTCGGCGCAGCGCCGGCTGGAGCTGGCCCGCACCACCTACGAGCGCGAGAAGAAGCTGTGGGAGGAAAAGATCTCGCCGCAGCAGGACTACCTGCAGGCCGAGCAGGCCATGCAGGAGGCGCGCATCGCCGTGGCCAACGCCAACCAGAAGCTGCTGGCGCTGGGCGCCACGCCCGGCTCGTCGGCACTGGGCCGCTACGAGCTGCGCGCGCCCTTCGACGGCATGGTGGTCGAAAAGCACATCTCGCTCGGCGAATCGGTGGGGGAGGCGGTCAACGTCTTCACCATCTCCGACCTGTCGACCGTGTGGGCCGAGATCAGCGTGGCCGCCAACAACCTGAACCTGGTGCGCATCGGCGAGCAGGTGAAGATCCGCTCCAGCGCCTTCGACCAGACTGCGACCGGCAAGGTGTCGTACGTGGGCTCGCTCATCGGCGCGCAGACGCGCACAGCCACCGCGCGCGTCACGCTGACCAACCCGCAGCGCATCTGGCGCCCGGGCCTGTTCGTGAACGTCGAGCTGGTGGCGTCGGAAACCGAGGCGCCCGTGACCGTCGCGGCCGACGCGGTGCAGACCGTGGAAGACAAGCCCACCGTGTTCCTGCGCGTGCCCGGCGGCTTCCTGCCGCAGCACGTGGAGACCGGGCGCAGCGACGGCAGGCGCATCGAGATCGTCGGCGGGCTGAAGCCCGGCGCGGCGTATGCGGCCAGCGGCAGCTTCGTCGTGAAGTCGCAGCAGGGCAAGAGCTCGGCCACGCACACCCACTGAGGAAGCCCGCATGTTCGAACGAATCATCCGCTTCTCCATCGAGCAGCGCTGGCTGGTGCTGCTCGCCGTGTTCGGCATGGCGGCGCTGGGCATCTTCAGCTACCAGAAGCTGCCCATCGACGCCGTGCCCGACATCACCAACGTGCAGGTGCAGATCAACACCGCCGCGCCCGGCTACTCCCCGCTGGAGACCGAGCAGCGCGTGACCTACCCGATCGAGACCGTCATGGCCGGCCTGCCGGGCCTGCAGCAGACGCGCTCGCTCTCGCGCTACGGCCTCTCGCAGGTCACGGTGATCTTCAAGGACGGCACCGACATCTACTTCGCGCGGCAGCTCGTCAATGAGCGCATACAGTCCGCGCGCGAGAGCATGCCGCGCGGCATCTCGCCGGTGATCGGGCCCATTTCCACCGGCCTCGGCGAGATCTACCTCTGGACCGTCGAGGCCGAGGAGGGCGCGAAGAAGGCCGACGGCAAGCCCTACTCGCCCACCGACCTGCGCGAGATACAGGACTGGATCATCAAGCCGCAGCTGCGCAACGTGCCGGGCGTGACCGAGATCAACTCCATCGGCGGCTATGCCAAGGAGTTCCAGATCGCGCCCGATCCGGCCAAGCTGCTGGCGCACGGCCTGACCATGGGCGACATCGTGCTCGCGCTGGAGCGCAACAACGCCAACGTGGGCGCGGGCTACATCGAGAAGCGCGGCGAGCAGTACCTGATTCGCGCGCCGGGGCAGGTGAAGTCGGCCGAGGACATCGGCAACGTCATCCTCGGCAACGCCAACGGCATTCCGCTGCGCGTGCAGGACGTGGCGGAGGTCGGCATCGGCCGCGAACTGCGCACGGGCGCCGCCACCGACAACGGCCGCGAGGCGGTGCTGGGCACGGTGTTCATGCTGATCGGCGAGAACAGCCGCACCGTGTCGCAGGCCGTCGACAGGAGGATGCAGGAGATCAACCGCACGCTGCCCGCCGGCGTGAAGGCGGTGACGGTGTACGACCGCACGGTGCTGGTCGACAAGGCCATCGCCACGGTGAAGAAGAACCTGTTCGAGGGTGCGGTGCTGGTCATCGCGATCCTGTTCCTGTTTCTGGGCAACATCCGCGCGGCGATCATCACGGCGCTCGTGATTCCGCTGTCGATGCTCTTCACCTTCACCGGCATGGTGAACCAGAAGGTCAGCGCCAACCTCATGAGCCTGGGCGCGCTGGACTTCGGCATCATCATCGACGGGGCGGTGGTGATCGTGGAGAACTGCGTGCGAAGGCTGGCCCACGCGCAGGCCCACAAGGGCAGGCCGCTCACGCGCAGCGAGCGCTTTCACGAAGTGTTCGCGGCCTCGCGGGAGGCGCGCCGGCCGCTGCTGTTCGGCCAGCTGATCATCATGATCGTGTACCTGCCGATCTTTGCGCTCACCGGCGTCGAGGGCAAGCTGTTCCACCCGATGGCCTTCACCGTGGTGATCGCGCTGCTGGGCGCGATGATCCTGTCGATCACCTTCATCCCGGCGGCCGTGGCGCTCTTCATCGGCAACAAGGTCAGCGAGAAGGAAAACCGCCTGATGCTGTGGGCCAAGCGCGCATACGAGCCGCTGCTGGCGCGCGTGATGTCGGCCAAGCCGCTGGTCATCACCTTCGCGACGGTGGCCGTGGTGCTGTCGGGCCTGCTGTCCACGCGCCTGGGCACGGAGTTCGTGCCCAGCCTGAGCGAGGGCGACTTCGCCATCCAGGCGCTGCGCATCCCGGGCACCAGCCTCACGCAGTCGGTCGAGATGCAGAAGCAGCTCGAGCGCACGCTGAAGGCGAAGTTTCCGGAGATCGAGCGGGTGTTCGCGCGCACCGGCACGGCGGAGATCGCCTCCGACCCGATGCCGCCGAACATCTCCGACGGCTACATCATGCTCAAGCCCGAGAGCGAGTGGCCCACGCCGAAGCGTTCGCGCGCCGAGGTGCTCGCGGCGGTGCAGGAAGAAGTCGAGAAGCTGCCGGGCAACAACTACGAGTTCTCGCAGCCCATCCAGCTGCGCTTCAACGAGCTGATCTCGGGCGTGCGCAGCGACGTGGCGGTGAAGATCTTCGGCGACGACATGGACGTGCTGAACAAGGCCGCGGCCGAGGTCTCGGGCGTGCTCAACGGCATTGCAGGCGCGGCCGAGGTGAAGATCGAGCAGACCACCGGCCTGCCGATGCTCACCGTGAACATCGACCGCGGCAAGACCGCGCGCTACGGCCTCAACGTAGGGGACGTGCAGGACGCCATCTCCTCCGCCGTGGGCGGGCGCGAGGCCGGCACGCTGTTCGACGGCGACCGGCGCTTCGACATCATCGTGCGCCTGCCCGAGGAACTTCGCACCGACCTGGAAGCCATCAAGCGCCTGCCTGTGGCGCTGCCCAAGGGCGCGGGCGCCGAGGGCGCGCGCACCAGCTTCATCCCGCTGGGCGAGGTGGCAACGCTGGACATCGCACCCGGCCCCAACCAGGTGAGCCGCGAGGACGGCAAGCGCCGCATCGTGGTCAGCGCCAACGTGCGCGGCCGCGACCTCGGCTCCTTCGTGGCCGAGGCCGAGGAGGCGATGGGCAAGGTGAAGATCCCCACCGGCTACTGGACCGTGTGGGGCGGCCAGTACGAGAACCTCGCCTCGGCCACGCAGCGGCTGCAGATCGTGGTGCCGGTCTCGCTGCTGCTGGTGTTCACGCTGCTGTTCGCGATGTTCGGCAACATCAAGGACGGCCTGCTGGTGTTCACCGGCATCCCGTTCGCGCTCACGGGCGGCATCGTGGCGCTGTGGATGCGCGGCATTCCGCTGTCGATCTCGGCGGCGGTGGGCTTCATCGCGCTGTCGGGCGTGGCGGTGCTCAACGGGCTGGTGATGATCTCGTTCATCCGCAACCTGCGCGAAGGCGGCCTGCCGCTGGACGCGGCCATCCGCGAAGGCGCGCTCACGCGGCTGCGGCCGGTGCTCATGACCGCGCTGGTCGCCTCGCTGGGCTTCGTGCCGATGGCCATCGCCACCGGCACGGGCGCCGAGGTGCAGCGGCCGCTGGCCACGGTGGTGATCGGCGGTATCCTTTCTTCGACCGCGCTGACGCTGCTGGTGCTGCCGCTGCTCTACCGCATCGCCCACCGGCGCGACGAGGAGGAGGTGCAAGTGCAGCAGCAGGCCCACGGCGCGCCGCTCGATCCCACAGATCCTTCACTGCGAGGTTCCCATGGCACATGAGCATTCCCACGCCACCGGCGGCAACGAGAAGGCACTGCGCTGGGCGCTGCTGCTGACCTCGGTCTACCTCGTCGCCGAGGTGGTGGGCGGATTGGTGTCGGGCAGCCTCGCACTGCTGTCCGACGCCGCGCACATGTTTACCGACACCGTGGCGCTGGCGATCTCACTCGTGGCCATCCGGATCGGCAAGCGGCCTGCCGACCGGCGGCGCACCTTCGGCTACTACCGCTTCGAAATCCTGGCGGCGGTGCTCAACGCGGTGCTGCTGTTCTTCGTGGCGATCTATGTGCTGTACGAGGCCTACCGGCGGATCTCGGCGCCGGCCGAGATCCAGTCGACCATGATGCTGCTGGTGGCCGCCGGCGGCCTGGTGGTCAACCTGATCGGCATGCGGCTGCTGGCCTCCGGCAAGGACGAGAGCCTCAACGTGAAGGGCGCGTACCTGGAGGTGTGGGCCGACATGCTGGGCTCGGTCGGCGTGACCGTCGGCGCCATCGTGATCCGCTACACGGGCTGGGGCTGGGTCGACTCGGTGATCGCCGTGGCGATCGGCCTCTGGGTGCTGCCGCGCACCTGGCGCCTCTTGCGCGAGAGCCTCAACGTGCTGCTCGAAGGCGTGCCCGACGAGGTGGACCTGCCTGCGGTCGAGAGCGCGCTGCTGGGCAGCGAGGGCGTTGCGAGCCTGCATGACCTGCACGTGTGGGCACTGTCCAGCGGCAAGGTGAGCCTGAGCGTGCACGTGGTGTGCTCGCCGCAGGTGGGTGACCTGGCGCCGCTGACGCAGCAGTTGCGCGCGATGCTGGCCGAGCGCTTCGACATTCACCATTCGACCGTGCAGGCCGAACGGGTGCCCTGCGAACTGGCGGCGGACAGCCACGGCTTCGGCCCGGCCGGGCCCTGAACCCGGGGGGGGGGGCGCGGATATCGGACAATCTGCCCGATCCAGGATACGCAGATCGATGAGCCGCCACCCCAACTCTTCTTCCGCATCGACCAGAAAGGCCGAGGCTCGCGCGCCGCAGCGTCGCGCGATCCATGGGGGATCGTCGACCCGTGTACCGATGGTTTTCGATCCGGGCGCCGTTGCCGCGCCTGCCGCGGCATCCTCCGCGCCGCGCAGCACCTGGCGATCCACCGTGGTCGGCTTCTCGATCGGTTTCGGCGTCGTGCTCGCGTTCGCCATGAAATGGCTCATGGGCTACCAGATCGACAGCGCGCAGCAGCGCCAGGAGCAGCACAAGGCGATGCGTGCCGCGGCCGTACGGTGCTACGAGCTCACGTCGAACTCGGCCATCAACGCCTGCCTGAAGGACATYGAGGCGAAGAGCGTCCAGGCGGCCCGCTGAGGGCGCGGGCAAACCGCCGCGGAAAGCTCAGCGGGCGCGGATGGCCGACTTGGGCCGGAAGGCCTTGCAGACGGAGTCGTCGGTTTCCAGGTACGGTCCGCCGATCAGGTCGATGCAGTAGGGCACTGCCGCGAAGATGCCCGGCACCACCTGCACGCCCTCGGTGTCCTTCAGCCCTTCGAGCGTTTCGGCGATCGACTTGGGCTGGCCTGGCAGGTTGATGATCAGGCTCTTGTCGCGGATCACCGCCACCTGACGCGAGAGGATCGCGGTGGGCACGAAGCGCAGGCTGATCTGGCGCATCTGTTCGCCGAAGCCCGGCATTTCCTTGTGCGCCACGGCCAGCGTGGCTTCGGGCGTCACGTCGCGCAGGGCGGGGCCGGTGCCGCCGGTGGTCAGCACCAGCGAGCAGCCTGCGTCGACCAGTTCGATCAGCGTGGCGCTGATGCGCGCGGCCTCGTCGGGGATCAGCCGGGGTTCGAACTCGATGGGGTTCTTCAGCGCCCGGCCCAGCCATTCCTTCAGCGAGGGGAGGCCCTTGTCCTCGTAGGTGCCGCTGGAGGCGCGGTCGCTGATGGAGACGATGCCGATGCGCACCGGCTCGAATGCAGCTTCGCTCATGCGTCTTCTTCCCGGTCCTGCGCGGCGGCGGCGGCGGCATGGTCGGCGCCGCCGTGCACGGCCAGCTGGGCGCGCACCACCTGGAACACCTCGCGGTAGGCCTTGCCCTGGCGCGGCGCCTCGCCGGCGGGGCCGGCCTTCATGTCCTTGCGGGCCTGGCGCACCAGGGCGCGAAGCTGCTGGGCGTCGGTGGCGGGGTGGGTCTCGATCCAGCCGCCGAGGGCGTCGTCGTCGGCGATCAGGCGGTCGCGCCAGCGCTCGGCCTCGTGCAGGGCGGCGACTTCGGCGGCCGGCACGGTGTTCTGCTCGGCCAGGGCCCGCTTCACGGCCTCCAGCACCTCGGGCTCCAGCTTGCGCATGAGCTTGCCGACGTACTGCATCTGGCGGCGCTTGCCTTCGAAATTGGTGATCCGCCTGGCCTCGGCGATGGCGTCGACCAGCTTCTCGTCGAGCTGGAGCGCGTCGAAGAGGCCTGCGCGCAGTGTGAGCAGCTCGGCGCCGAGCTTCTGCAGCTCGTCGCTTTCGCGCTTCAGGTCGGTGCGGCTGGCTTCGTCGGAGCCCTTGAGCTCGCGCTTGAGCTCGAGGTCGAGCTCGCTGCCTTCGGCCACGAAATGGCCGCGGACGTAATAGCCTTTTTTGGGTTTGCGGGACATGGGAGTCGATTCTGGGCCGCGCCGTGCGGCGTTGCAACGCGTGCAATGCGCAGCGGGAAGCTGGGGGGAAACCGGAAATGGGGGGCGCAAGTATCATAGCCACCACATGACGACATCCTCCTCGCGCGCCGATTCCGGCTTCGCCTACAGCCGCTCCTTCTTCGAAAACCTGGTCGACACCGCCCTGGCGCATGCCAAGAAGCTCGGTGCCACCGACGCCGGGGCCGAGGCCTCCGAAGGCTGCGGCCTGAGCGTCTCGGTGCGCAAGGGCGAGCTGGAGAACGTCGAGCGCAACCGCGACAAGTCGCTGGGCGTCACGGTCTACGTGGGCCACCGCCGAGGCAACGCCAGCACCTCCGATTTCTCCGAGGCGGCCATCGCCCAGACCGTGCAGGCGGCCTACGACATCGCCCGCTTCACCGCCGAAGACCCCGTGAGCGGCCTGCCGGACGAGGAAGACATCGCCAGGGAACACCCCGAGCTCGATCTGTTCCATCCCTGGGACGTGACCAGCGAGCAGGCCGCCAGGCTGGCCCTGGAGTGCGAAGAGGCTGCCCTGTCGACCGACAAGCGCATCACCAACAGCGAGGGCGCGGGCGTCTCGGCCCAGCAGAGCCACTTCTTCAGCGCCCATACGCATGGCTTTCGCGGCGGCTACGCCAGCTCGCGGCACTCCATCTCGGTGGCGCCCATCGCCGGCAAGGGCGACGACATGCAGCGCGACGCCTGGTACAGCTCCATGCGCTCGGCCGATGAACTGGCCAGCCCGCAGGCCGTGGGCCGCTACGCCGCCGAACGTGCGCTCAGCCGCCTGAAGTCGCGCAAGATCAAGACCGTCGAATGCCCGGTGCTCTTCGAGTCGCCGCTGGCCGTGGGCCTGCTGGGCTCGCTGGTGCAGGCCGTGAGCGGCGGATCGCTGTACCGCAAGAGCACATTCCTGCTCGACTCGCTGGGCAAGCCCGTGCTGCCCGCGCACGTCGACGTGGCCGAAGACCCGCACGTCATGCGCGGCAAGGGCAGCGCCCCCTTCGACGACGAGGGCGTGATCACCCGGGCGCGCAAGGTGGTCGATGCCGGCCGCCTCGAGGGCTACTTTCTCTCGACCTACTCGGCGCGCAAGCTGGGCATGAAGACCACCGGCAACGCCGGCGGCTCGCACAACCTGACGCTGAGCTCGCGCCTGACCAGGCACACCGATGACCTCGACGCCATGCTCGCCAAGCTGGGCACCGGCCTCTTCGTGATCGAGCTGATGGGGCAGGGCGTGAACTACGTGACCGGCGACTACTCGCGCGGCGCCAGCGGCTTCTGGGTGGAGAAGGGCAAGATCGCCTTCCCGGTGCAGGAGATCACCATCGCCGGCAACCTGAAGGACATGCTGCTGGGTATTGAAGCCATCGGGGCGGATGCCTACACTTTCGGCGCCAAGACCACCGGATCGGTCCTGGTGAACCGCATGAAGGTCGCCGGCGCCTGAAGGCTGCGCCGCTGGCCTGCGCGCGAGAGGCTGGTCGAACATGAGGCACAACGCAGCGCGAAAACCGGAACTCGAGCACGAACTGATGCGCGACCCGAGGCTCGGCTTCGAGCCGGCGGGCGGCAGTTCGGTGCGCTGCCTGCAGCACGGCGTGCCCTGGCCCTTCGACTGCTGGCACTACCACGACGAATACGAGCTGCAGTGCATCAACCGCAGCAGCGGCGATGCCTTCGTCGGCGACCATATCGGGCGCTTCGAGCCCGGCTACGTGGCGCTGGTGGGTGCCCGGCTGCCCCATACCTGGATCTCGCACGACGTGCCGCCCGAGGGCATCACCGAGCGCAGCATGGTCATCCACTTCCGCGACGAGCCGCTGCGCAAGGGCACGGACCTGTTCCCCGAGCTCAAGGCGGTGCTGCCGATGCTCGACCGGGCGAAGCTGGGCGTCGAGTTCTTCGGCATCGGCGACCTCGTGCGCGAGCGCTTCCAGCGCGTGCAGGGGCAGGAGGGCATGGCGCGACTCTCGGCCTTCATCGGGCTGCTGCACGAGCTGGCCCGCTGGCCCGACTGGCGGCAGATTTCGAGCACGGCCGAGCCCGTGGCCGAGGATCCGAGCGTCAACACGCGCATGCGCCGGGTGCTCGACTACCTCGACCGGCACCTGACGGAGGAACTCTCGCTGCCGGCCGTGTGCGCCGTGGCCAACATGGCCGAGAGCAGCTTCTCGCGCTGGTTCCACAAGCACATGGGCGCCACCTTCACCGATTTCGTGACGCGGCTGCGCGTGGCCAAGGCCTGCGAGATGCTGCAGAAGTCGGACAGGCTGGTGAGCGACATCTGCTACGAGGTGGGCTTCGCGAATCTCGCGAACTTCAACCGCCGCTTCCTGCAGCTCAAGGGCATGACGCCCTCGGTCTACAGGCAGCAGGCGCAGGACCGCTTCGGGCTGCGCACCGCGCAGAACACGCCGCTCGCCACCACGGACTGAACTCAGGCGGCCGTGTCCCTCGGCGTCAGGTGCCGGGTCAGCGCCCAGAACAGCAGCGCCGTGCCGCTGACGAGGGCTCCGGCCAGGCAGACGCCATTCCAGCCCGCGTGGGCGTACACCATCGTCGAAGCAATCGATCCGGTGGCGGAGCCGATGGAATAGAAGATCATGTACCCGGCCGTCAGCCGGCTCTGCGCCTCCGGGCGCACGCGGTAGATCAGGCTCTGGTTGGCCACGTGCACCGACTGCAGGCCGAAGTCGATGACGATCACGCCCACCACCATCGCCCAGATGGACCACGGCAGCATGGCGATCAACCCCCACGACAGCAGCATCGCGCACAGGCCGATGCAGGTGGTGCGCTGTGCGCGGCCACGGTCCGACTGGCGCCCCGCCCGCGCTGCGCCCAGCGCACCGGCCGCGCCCGCCAGTCCGAACAGGCCCACCTGCGTGTGCGAGAGCGAGAAGGGTGGCGCCGTGAGCGGCAGCACCATCGGCGTCAGCAGCATCGTGACGGACATGAAGATCAGCATCGCGAGCACGGCGCGGATGCGCAGCACAGGCTCCTGCGCGAAGAGCGCGAATACCGAGCGGATCAGCCGCGGGTACGGGATGCCCGGCGCGGGCCGCGTGCGCGCCGGCAGCACCATCCACAGCAGCCCGGCGACGACCAGCGTGGCCGCCGCCGACGCAAGGTACACCGAGCGCCAGCCGAACAGATCCGACAGCGTGCCCGAGACCGCCCGCGCCAGCAGGATGCCGATGATGATGCCGCTGGTGACGGTGCCCACCACGCGTCCGCGCTCGCCCGGCGCGGCCATGCTCGCGGCATAGGCGACCAGCACCTGCGTCACGACGGCCAGCACGCCCACGGCGGCCATCGCCGGCAGCAGCACAGACGCGCTCGGTGCCAGCGCCACGGCCAGCAGCGCGACAACCGACAGCAGCGATTGCCCGACGATCAGCCGCCGCCGGTCGACGAGATCGCCCAGAGGAACCACCATCAGCAGCCCCAGCCCGTAGCCGATCTGCGTGATGGTGATGACGACGCCCACCGTGGCGGGCCGGATGCCGAAGGTTTCCGCCAGCGTGTCCAGCAGCGGTTGGGCGTAGTACACGTTGGCCACCGCGAGCCCGCAGGCGACGGCGAACAAGAGCGCCAGCGCGCCTGATATCGACGGTTCGGGGCATGGGCGCGCGAAGGCTGCGGCCTGGCATGGTGGCATGGTGCTCATGGCTTCTTCATCTGGTTTTAAATAAAAACTGAAATAGATTCTATCGATACGGTTTCTGGTTGCAACCAGAGGGGCTGAAAGCCCTCGACCCCGGCAAAACCCCAAGCCGGCTGGTCATCAAAATATCAGCGTCCCGGCTCGCGTGTACGCGGCGCCGCGCCGCCGCTGCCTACGCTTCGTCCCACCTGTTTCCGCCGCGATCCGCCGGCAATTCGCTACAGGTTCAAAGGAGACAAAACGATGGCTGTTCAAGAAAACCGGCACCGGCTCAAGGGCTGCGCGATGCTGCTGGCGGCACTGGCCGCGTGGGGCGGCGCGGCCCAGGCGCAGCAGGTCTGCAAGGAGGACCTGCGCGTCCTGTCCCAGCCCCGCGACGGGCTGACCCTGCTCGAAAAGTACAAGGACGAGTTCAAGGCCTTGAGCGGCGCCTCGTTCAACATCGACAACCTCAACGAGAACGACCGCCGCACCAAGACCCGCGCCGACGCCTCCACCGTGGGCAAGTACAACGTGTACTACGTCGACGAGGCCAACGTGCCGCTGTTCGCCCAGTCGAAGTGGATCGTGCCGCTGGCGAAGTACTACCCCGCCGACTACGACTACGCCGATTTCGACCCCGGCCGCCAGAAGGTCGCTACTTTCGACGGCCAGGTCTGGTTTGCGCCGCTCACCGGCGGCGGCGACCTGCTGGTCTACCGCAAGGACCTGCTGGAGAAGGCCGGCATCAAACCGCCGACCACGCTGGAGGAATTCGCCGAGGCCGCGAAGAAGCTCAACGATCCGGCCAACGGCGTCTACGGCGTGGCGCTGCGCGGCCAGCGCGGCTCCGGCGCCAACGTGTGGCGCTGGATGCCTTTCTTCCGCGGCTACGGCGGCCAGTGGTTCGACGGCGACAAGCCCGTGTTCGATTCGCCCGCGGCCGTGAAGGCCACGCAGACCTACCTCGATCTCTTCAAGTACTCGGCGCCCGGCACCAAGACCGGCGGCTGGGACGAATCCACCGGCGCCTTCCTCGCGGGCAAGGTGGCGATGCTGGTCGAGTCGACCCCGCTGGCCGGCAATGCGCTCGACCCGAAGATGTCGACCGTGATCGGCAAGATCGCCTACCTGCCGCCACCCGCGCCGCTGACTGGCGGCGGCTACGGCCACGGCCTGGCCATCGGCACCAAGGCCAACAAGACCGAAGAAGCGAAGAAGTGCGCGGGCCTGTTCATCGCCTGGGCCACTTCGAAGAAGCAGGAGCAGCGCCGCCTCGCGGAAGGCCAGTTCGGCGAGCTCAATCGCACCAGCGTGCTGTCGAGCCCCGAGTTCGCCAAGCGCTACGGCGCCGACCTCGGCAAGGCGCTGGCCGACACCGGCAAGGTCACGGCCGTGAATTTCTGGCAGGACCCGGCATGGCCCGACCTCGGCGACCGCTGGGGGATCATCCTGGAAGAATTGATCACCGGCTCGCGCACCGACATCAAGGGCGGGCTGGACGAGCTCGACGCCTACGCGAAGCAACTGGTCGCGCGGCGCAAGAAGTAAGCAAATGACGCTCAGGGAGAAGAAAAAGAAGACGGCGACGGCAACCCGGCTGCCTCTCGTCTTCATCGGGCCCGGCCTGCTGGTGCTTGCAGTGCTGGCGCTGGTGCCCACCTTTTTCGCGATCGGCATCTCGCTGCAGGACCGCGAACTGGGGCAGGCCGACACGGCCTGGGTCTGGCTGTCGAACTACATCCAGCTCTTTTCGGACAGGCGCTTCCTCAATTCGGTGCGCGTGTCGCTGGTGTGGGAGGTGCTGACCGTCGGCGCCACCATGGGCCTCGCGGTGCTGCTGGGCGTGCTGATGTTCCAGTGCACCACCGCGCGCTGGCGCAACCTGCTGTCGATGCTGTTCATCGTGCCGGTGCTGCTGCCGCGCGTGTCGGCCGCCTTCGTGTGGAAGTTCGCTTTCCATCCGCTGTTCGGCCTGCTGACCTGGCCGTACAAGGCGATCACCGGCGAGCCGCTGGACCTGCTGGCCAGCCCGGTCACGGCGCTTCTCACCGTGGCCTTCGTCGACGTGTGGCAGTGGGGCCTGTTCTTCGCCGTCATCGTGCTCAAGCTGCTCGAAACCCTGCCGCCGCAGCCCTTCGAGGCCGCGCGCATGGACCACGCGAAGACCTGGGAGGTGTACGCCTACGTGGCGCTGCCGATGCTGAAGGCGCCGCTGGTCAGCCTGTGCTTCGTGAAGATGGTGGAGTCGCTGCGCGCCTTCGACCTGATCTACGTGATGACCCGCGGCGGCCCCGGCATCTCGACCGAAACGCTGGACATGTACGCCTTCTCGCAGGGCTTCATCGAGTCGGGCCGCATCTCGTATGCCTCGGGCATGGCGGTGCTGATGATGATCGCCTCGACCGTGGCCTTCACCTACATCTGGAAATGGACGCGGCCGAAATGAGCGCATCCCCCAACAAGAAAACGAAGAAGCTGTCCCTCGGCACGCTGCTCGCGCGGCTGGTGCTGGTCCTGGCCGGGCTCTCGGCGCTGGTGCCGGTGTTGTGGACCTTTCTCAACTCGTTCAAGAACCGGGTCGACATCGTCTCGGCCGTGCCCAGGTTCTTCTTCACGCCCACGCTGGAGAACTACGCCTACGTGCTGAGCCGCGAGGCGGTGGCGCAGGGGCTCGTCAACTCCGTCGTGGTGGTGGGCGCGGCGGTAATTGCGGGCGCGGTGCTCGGTCTGCCTGCCGCCTATGCGCTCGCGCGCTATCCGCTGCGCTGGGCCGACGACATCCAGTTCTTCGTGTTCTCGATGCGCTTCCTTCCGCCGGTGGCGGTGGCGATTCCGCTGATGGTGATCTGGCTGCAGCTGGAGCTGTACGACACGCGCATCGCGCTCATCGTCACCTACACGCTGCTCACGCTCTCCACCGTGATCTGGCTCGCCATTCCCGCCTTCAAGGCCGTGCCCAAGGAGGTGGAGGAGGCCGGCCGTGTCGACGGCTACGGCCCTTACGCGATCTTCTTCAAGGTGGCGCTGCCGATCGCCGCGCGCTCGCTGATCGGCGCCATCGCCTTCGGCTTCGTGCTGGTGTGGAACGAGTTCCTCATCGCGCTGATGCTCACCACCTCGGATGCGAAGACGCTGCCCATCGTGGCCTCCGAGCTGAGCCAGCTCGGGCGCGACGTGCCCTGGGGCATCCTGAATGCCTCCGTCATCCTGCTGTCGCTGCCGCCGCTGCTCATGGTCGGCGTGCTCAGCGGTTTTCTCAACGCGGCGTTCAAGCGCAAGCGCGATGCCACATGAAGCCGCATTGCATTTCTCCCTCCCCCTTGGGGGAGGGCAGGGGTGGGGGCTCGACGGCCTTCGTTCATGCGCGGCGCGCTTGTGGAGGCCTGCCCCCATCCCGGCCTTCCCCCAGAGGGGGAAGGAGCAATGCCGAACCCCATTCCCCCGAGAGAACAACATGTCCGCAATCAGCTGTCACAAGATCATCAAGCGCTACGGCGACACGCAGGTCGTCCACCAGTTCGACCTCGACGTCTCCGACAACGAGTTCGTCGTGTTCCTCGGCCCCTCGGGCTGCGGCAAGTCGACCATCCTGCGCATGCTCGCGGGCCTGGAAGACATCTCCGGCGGCGACCTCATGATCGGCGGCCAGCGGGTGAACGACCTGCCGCCGCAGGAGCGCGGCATCGCGATGGTGTTCCAGAACTACGCGCTCTATCCGCACATGAGCGTGCGCGACAACATCGCCTTCGGCCTCAAGCGGCTGAAGGTGCCCAAGGCCGAGATCGACGCGCGCATCAAGGAGGTTTCCGACACGCTGGGGCTGGAGCGCTACCTGCAGCGCAAGCCCACCGAGCTCTCGGGCGGGCAGCAGCAGCGCGTGGCGATCGCGCGGGCGATGATCAAGACGCCCAAGGTGTTTCTCTTCGACGAGCCGCTGTCGAACCTCGACGCCAAGCTGCGCAACCACATGCGCATCGAGATCGCCCGGCTGCACCAGGCGCTGAAGACCACCACCGTCTACGTGACCCACGACCAGCACGAGGCGATGACGCTGGCAGACCGCATCGTGCTGCTGCGCGACGGGCGCATCGAGCAGGTCGGCTCGCCGCGCGAGATCTTCGAGCGGCCGCGCTCGGCCTTCGTGGCCGGTTTCATCGGCACGCCGCCGATGAACCTGGTGGAGATGGAGGTGCGCGACGACGGGCAGGCCAGCGGAACCATCGAGCTCGTCGGCCGCGAAGGCACGGTGCTGGTGGACCCGCACCGCTTCGCGCTCGAAGGCCGCAAGCGCGTCACGCTCGGCGTGCGTCCCGCGCACCTGCATCCGGACGCCGACGGCAGGCAGGGCGGCGGCTTCCATGGCGAGGTGCAGCTCATCGAATACCTCGGTAACGAGGTGCTGGTGAGCTTCGGCCAAGGCGACGGCGAGATCGCCGCGCTCATGCCTTCCGCGCAGTGCCCGAGGCTGCGCGAGCGCGTGCGCTTCGTGGCCGACCCGGCGCAGGTGCATCTGTTCGACATCGACTCCGGTGCCTCGCTGCTGCGCGCCGGCACCTCGTTGCACTGACGACATACCGACAACACCCATTCAAGGACTCGAATACATGAAAGCACTGGTTCTGGAAAAAGCGCACGAGCTCAGGCTGCGCGACGTCGAATTGCCCCTGGACATGGGGCCGCGCGACGTGAAGATCCGCATGCACACCGTAGGCGTGTGCGGCAGCGACGTGCACTACTACCAGCATGGCGGCATCGGCCCTTACGTGGTGGAAGATCCGATGGTCCTCGGCCACGAGGCCTCGGGCACGGTGGTAGAGGTGGGCGCCGAGGTCACGAACCTCAAGCCCGGCGACCGCGTGTGCATGGAACCCGGCATTCCCGCCGCTGACTCGCGCGCCACGCTGGAAGGCATCTACAACCTCGACCCGGCGGTGCGCTTCTGGGCCACGCCGCCCATTCATGGCTGCCTCACGCCCTACGTGGTGCACCCGGCGGCCTTCACCTTCCGGCTGCCCGACAACGTGAGCTTCGGCGAGKGCGCCATCGTCGAGCCGCTGTCGATCGGCCTGCAGGCCGCGAAGAAGGCGGCGCTGAAGCCGGGCGACGTGGCGGTGGTCGTCGGTGCCGGCACCATCGGCGCGATGACGGCGCTGGCGGCGCTCGCGGGCGGCGCGGCGCGCGTGATCCTCGCGGACCTCGTGCCCGAGAAGCTGGCGCTCTTCGACGGCAACCCGGCGGTGACGACCGTCGACGTGCGCCGCACCAACCTCGCCGAGGCCGTGAAGTCGCTCACCGACGGCTGGGGCGCCAACGTGGTCTTCGAGGCCAGCGGCAGCGCGCGCGCCTTCGAGGGCATCGTCGACCTGCTTTGCCCCGGCGGCTGCCTGGTGCTGGTGGGCATGCCCGGCGGCAAGGTGCCGATGGACATCGTCGCGATCCAGTCGAAGGAAGTTCGCATCGAGTCGGTGTTCCGCTACGCCAACATTTTTCCGCGCGCGCTGGCGCTGATCGCCTCGGGGCAGGTCGACGTCAAGCCCTTCATCTCGCGCACCTTCGCCTTCACCGACGGCGTGCGGGCTTTCGAGGAAGCCGCGGCGGGGCGCGCGGGCGACGTGAAGATCCAGATCGAGTTTCCGCAGGGCGCCGAAGCCTGACGCATACCTGAAGCCCCGTTTCGGAAGCCGCCGGGGCAAGGGGAAATGCCGGGGGGCGCGGCGCGCATGCGCGGCTACAGTGGCCGGGTTTTGCCACCCGGAGACCGCGAGCCGATGCCCCTGCAGTTTCGCAACGTAGTCCTCACAGGCGCCTGCGGCGGCCTGGGCCAGGCGCTTGCACGCGAGCTGATCGAAGAGGGAGCGCAGGTCGCGCTGGCGGGGCTCGATGCCGGAAAACTGGAAGCACTGGCCGCGCTGGCACCCGGGCGCTGCGCGGTCTACACGCCCGACGTGTCGAACGGGCCGCAGATGCAGGCCCTGGCCGCCGACTGGATGGCCAAGGCCGGCGTGCCCGACCTGGTGATCGCCAATGCCGGCGTCGCGGGCGGCTACGACACCGCCCAGGCCGACGACCTGGCCGTGTTCCGCCGCATGCTCGAAATCAATCTGCTGGGCGCGGCCACCACCTTCCAGCCTTTCGTCGCCGCAATGCGCGGGCAGTGGCGCGGCGCACTCGTCGGCATGGCCAGCATCGCCGGCTGGCGCGGCATGCCGGGCAACGGCGCGTACTGCGCGAGCAAGGCCGGGCTGATCCGCTATCTGGAAAGCCTGCGCGCCGAGTTGCGAGAGACGGGGCTCACGGTGCACACGGTCAGCCCAGGCTACATCCGCACCGCGCTCACCGCCGGCAACCGCTTCGCGATGCCGGGGCTGCTCGAAGCCGACGATGCCGCGCACCGGCTGCTCGCTGCGGTGGCGGCTGGGCGCGAGAAGATCGTGCTGCCGCGCCGCATCGGCTGGCTCTCGAAGGCGCTCGACCTGCTGCCCGAGTCGCTGCACGACCGCCTGCTGCGCGGCCAGCCGCGCAAGCCGCGCGTGGGCGAGGCGGGTGCCACTGCAATCCCGGGTCTTCCCAAGGAGCCACCAGCCCGATGACGACGCCCAACGCCGCCGTACCCACCCACGAACAGATCGCGCTGATCGGCGCCGGCCCCTCCGGCCTCGCCGGCGCGCGCAACCTGCAGAAGCACGGCGTGCCGTTCCAGGGCTTCGAGGCGCATGCCGACGTGGGCGGGCTGTGGGACATCGCCAATCCGCGCTCCACCGTCTACCACTCGGCGCACCTGATATCGAGCAAGCGCACCACCGAGTTCAGCGAGTTCCCGATGGCCGACACGGTGGCCGACTACCCGAGCCACCGCGAACTGCGCCGCTATTTCAGCGACTTTGCCGACCGCTTTGGCCTGCGCGAGCACTTCCGCTTCAACACGCGCGTGCTGCGCGTCGAGCCGGTGAGCAACGAGCCCGGCACGCGCTGGCTGGTGACCACGGAGGACGGCGAAGGCACCATCGAGACGGCCGAGTACAGGGGCGTGGTCATCGCCAACGGCACGCTCGCCGAGCCCAAGCGGCCCAGCTTCGACGGCCACTTCGACGGCGAGCTGCTGCACACCAGCGACTACAAGCACCCGGAGCTCTTCAAGGACAAGCGCGTGCTGATCGTCGGCGCGGGCAATTCGGGCTGCGACATCGCGGTCGATGCGGTGCACTACGCGAAGAGCGTCGACATCTCGGTGCGTCGCGGCTATTACTTCGTGCCCAAGTACGTGTTCGGCAAGCCGGCCGACACGCTGGGCGGCAAGCGGCCACTGCCGCCATGGCTCAAGCAGCGCATCGACTCGACGGTGCTCAAGTGGTTCACCGGCGACCCGGTGCGATTCGGCTTTCCGAAGCCCGACTACAGGATGTACGAGTCGCACCCCATCGTGAACTCGCTGGTGCTGCACCACGTGGGCCACGGCGACATCGGCGTGCGCGGCGACATCGCGCGGCTCGATGGGCGCACGGTGCATTTCAAGGACGGCAGCGCGCGCGACTACGACCTGATCCTCGCGGCCACCGGCTACGCGCTGCACTATCCCTTCATCGACCGCGAGCTGCTCAACTGGCAGGGCATGGCGCCGAGGCTGTACCTGAACATCTTCTCGCCGCGCTTCGAGAACATCGCGGTGCTCGGGATGATCGAGGCCAGCGGCATCGGCTGGCAGGGCCGCTACGAGCAGGCCGAGCTGGTGGCGCGCTACTTCCGCGCGCAGGCGGCTGGTTCTTCCAGGGCGGCCGCGCTGCGCACGGCGGCGCAGGGGCCGTCGCCCGATCTGTCGGGCGGCTTCAAGTACCTGCAGCTGGAGCGCATGGCGTACTACGTGCACAAGGACACCTACCGTGCGGCCGTGCGCAACGCTGCCGCGGCGCTGGTCGATCCCACCTGAACCAACGAGGCCCACCGCATGCTGCCTGTCGACGAGATACGCCTGCATTTCAACCCGGCCTCGCTGGTGCTGCTCAACGTCGTGCTGGGCTTCCTGATGTTCGGCATCGCGCTGGACACGCGCATCGAGGACTTCAGGCGCGTGGCGCGCATGCCCGGCGCGATGGCGGTGGGCATAGGCGCGCAGTTCATCGTGCTTCCGGCCGTGACTTACGTGCTCACGCTGATCCTCAAGCCGGGGCCGAGCATCGCGCTGGGCATGATCCTGGTGGCCTGCTGCCCGCCGGGGAACATCTCGCAGATCCTCACGCACCGCGCGGGCGGCAACGTGGCGCTGTCGGTGTCGATGACGGCGATTTCGAACGCCATCTCCATCGTGGTGATGCCGCTGAACTTCGCGTTCTGGGGCGGGCTGCATCCGACGGCCTCGGCGCTCCTGAAGACCATCGCGCTCGATCCGCTGGACATGCTGGGGCACATCGTGGCGATCATCGGCATTCCCTTCGTGCTGGGCGTGGCCTGCGCGCACCGGCTGCCGGCGCTCACGGCGCGCATCAAGAAGCCGGTGGGCGTGCTGAGCTTCGTCGCGCTGATCGTGTTCATCATCGGCGCCATCGCGGGCAACTGGCGTTTCTTCCTCGACTACGTGGGGCTGGTGCTGATGGCGGTAGTGATCCACGACGCGCTGGCCTTCGGCACCGGTTACCTCTGCGCGCGGCTCTCGGGGCTGGGCGACTACGACCGGCGAGCGGTGTCCATCGAGGTGGGCATCCGCAACTCGGGGCTCGGGCTGGTGCTGATCTTCAGCTTCTTCGGTGGGCTCGGCGGCATGGCCGTGGTGGCGGGCGTGTGGGGCTTCTGGGACATCATCGCGGGCCTCGCGCTGGCGAGCTTGTGGGGCCGCAAGCCCGCGAAGCCATGAGCGGCGGCGAAGGGCTTGTTGCGCGTCGCGTGCTGGTGACCGGGGCCGACGGCTTCCTGGGGCGAAGCCTGCTCGCCGCACTGGCGCGGCAGGGCACGCTGGAGGCGCTGGTCGCGGTCGACGTGCGCGAGGTACCGCCGGACCGGCGGCTCATGGGCGTGACCTACCGGCAGCTGGACGTTCGCGATTCGCTCATCGCGGAGACCATCGCCGACCATGCCATCGACACCGTCGTGCACCTCGCTTCCATCGTCACGCCGGGCAAGGATTCGAACCGCGCCTTCGAGCATTCGGTGGACGTGGGCGGCACGCGCAACGTGCTCGACGCCTGCGTGGCGAAGGGCGTGCGGCACATCGTGGTGTCGTCCAGCGGCGCGGCCTACGGCTACCACTCGGACAACCCGGCGTGGATCACCGAGTCGCAGCCGCTGCGCGGCAACGCGGTGTTCGCGTACGCCGACCACAAGCGGCAGGTGGAGGAGATGCTGGCCGACTACCGTGCCCGGCATCCGGCGCTGGCGCAAACGGTGCTGCGCATCGGCACCATCCTCGGCGAGCGGGTGGACAACCAGATCACGGCGCTGTTCGAGAAGAAGCGGCTCATCGCCATCCGGGGCAGCGCCAGCCCCTTCGTCTTCATCTGGGACGAGGACGTGACAGGCGCCATCGCGCATGCGCTCGGCGGCGCGCCGCCCGGTTGCTACAACCTCGCGGGCGACGGCGCGCTGGGCATCCACGAGATCGCTTCGCGCCTCGGCAAGAGCGCGGTCGACTGGCCGGCCGGCGTGCTGAAGACAGCACTGGCGGTGGGCTCGGCGCTGCGGGTTAGCCGATACGGGCCGGAGCAGCTCGACTTCCTGCGCTACAGGCCGGTGCTGCTCAACACCGCGCTGAAGGAGCGCTTCGGCTACGTGCCGCGCAAGACGAGCAGCGAGGCCTTCGATGCCTTCGTGGCGGCGCGGGCGCGGCTGGGGCGGCCGGTCACTGCTGCTTCCTGACTTCTTCGGCCGGCGGCGCGACGAGGTATTCGAGCATGCGCCGGGCGTTGAGCGGCAGGTCTTCCGATGAGCGCACGCAGGCCATCAGCGTGCGCTCGGCCCAGGCGTCGGCAAGCGAGGCGCGCGCGATCTTCATCGAACGGGCGCAGCGCTCGGCGGCGGTCTGCGGAACGATGCCGACGCCGATGCCGTACTCCACCATGCGGCACACCGCCTCGAAGTTGCGCACGCGCACCCGGTAGGCCAGGTGCCTGCCGAGGGCGCGGACGTGCTGGGTGATGAGCTGCTGCAGCGCGCTGTCGGCGGGCAGGCCGACGAATTCGCTGTCTACCACCTCGGCCAGCCGCAGCCTCCGGCGGCCGGCCAGCGCGTGGCCGCGCGGCATGACCAGCACGAGGTCGTCGCGGCGGAAGGGATGGCATTCGAGGCCCTCGCTGTCGATGGCGTCCGAGACGATGCCGATGTCGCACAGGCCGCCGCGCAGGGCTTCCACCGTGTCGGGGCTGGGGCGCTCCTCCAGGTCGACCGAGATGCGCGGATGCTCGGCGAGGAAGCGGCTCAGCACCTCGGGCAGGTGCTCGGTGAGCGCCGAGGTGCCGCACATGAAGCGCACATGGCCCTTGAGGCCCTGGCCGTACTCGCCGAGCTCGCCGCGCAGCCGCTCCATCTGCTGCAGCACGACGCGCGCATGGTGCAGCAGCGTGCGTCCGGCCTCGGTTGGGCGGATGCCCTGGGCGTGGCGGGTGAGCAGGGGGCTGCCGAGCGCGTCTTCCATGCCCCGCACCCGCTGGCTGGCGGAAGCCAGCGTCATGTGCGAGCGGCCGGCGCCGGCGGTGAGGCTGCCGGCCTCGACGACGTGGATGAAGAGCCGCAGGTCGGTGAGGTCGAATCGCATGGTTGGGCGGAGTGTGCACCAGGAGCCTCAGCCTGAGACTGAGGCCCGCTTCGCGAATCCCGCATTTGCGGCGACCGGCTTCGTTGGCAGAGTCGGCGTCCGATGACGCATCCGACAGACGCAACCACTTTCTGGGCCGCCGCCACGGCGGTGTACCTGCTGGCCGGACTGATCAAGGGCGTGGTCGGCCTCGGCCTGCCCACGGTGTCGATGGCGCTGCTCGCGCTGTGGATGTCGCCGGCCCAGGCGGCCGCGCTGCTGATCGTGCCTTCGCTGGTCACCAACATCTGGCAGACCGGGCCGCGCGCGAGCTTCATGGCGGTGCTGCGGCGCATCGGCGGCATGCAGGTGGGCGTGGTGATCGGCACGCTGGCCGGGGCGCTGTGGCTGGGCGTGCCGGCGGGGGCGTGGGCCTCGTTCGCGCTCGGGGTGGCGCTGGTCGTCTATGCGCTCTGGGGGCTGTCCGGGAGGCAACTGCATGTGAGCGATGCGCAGGCGCGCTGGATCGGGCCGCTCGTGGGCGTGGTCACCGGGCTGGTGACGGCGGTGACGGGGGTGTTCGCGGTGCCGGCGGTGCCTTACCTGCAGGCGCTGGGTTTTCAGCGCGATTCGCTGATCCAGGCGATGGGGATCTCGTTCACCACCTCGACGGTGGTGCTGGCCATCGGGCTGGCCGGGAACGGGGGATATCCGGTGTCGGCGATCGCAGGCTCGATCGCGATGCTGGCGCCTGCCATCGGCGGCATGGTGCTCGGGACCTGGCTGCGCAAGCGGCTGTCGGTGGCGGTGTTCCGGCGCTGCTTCCTGATCGGGCTGGCGCTGCTGGGGCTCTACATGGCCATGCGGGCCGCGATCTGATTCGGTCAGGCCGCGAGCAGCAAGGCGGCGCGCACGCGTTCGATGGTCTGGCGGTAGGGCAGGGCGAAGTTGTCGAGCGAATCGCCGGCTTCGAGCCAGCTGAAGAGGAACACCAGCCCTTCTTCCTCGGGGCTGCCGGTGGCGGTGTGCGTGAAGCTCTCGGGCAGCGTGCCATCGGCGCGCATCAGGAACAGGTGCCACAACTGCGGATGGCGGTGCGTGTTGCCTTCGACGCCGGCTTCGCATTCGCGGTCCAGCGTGCCCAGCGATTGCAGTTCGCCGGCGTAGTCGATGCCCGACTCCTCGAGCAGCTCGCGGCGAACCGCCACCTCGGGCGACTCGCCGGGCTCGATGGTGCCCTTGGGGAGCTGCATGTTGCCATCCTCGGGATGGCGGAACACCAGCAGCCGGCCCCGTGCGTCGATCAGGCAGGCGCAGGCCTTGGGAATGGCGACGGAGGAACTGCCGGCGTTCATCGGCATCAGGCGCCCGTCAGAGCGGCCTTGACCGCTGCGCTGACCTGGCCCATGTCGGCCTTGCCTGCCAGGCGGGTCTTGACCACGCCCATCACCTTGCCCATGTCGCCCGGGCCCTTGGCGCCCAGCTCGGCCACGATGGCCTTCACTTCGGCGGCGACTTCATCGGCGCCCATGCGCTGGGGCAGGTAGACCTCCAGCACCTTGATCTCGGCGGCTTCCTTGTCTGCGAGGTCGGTGCGGCCACCGGTGGTGAAGGCGGCGATGGAGTCCTTGCGCTGCTTGACCATCTTGTCGACGATGGCGACGACCATGGCGTCGTCGAGCTCCACGCGCTCGTCGACTTCCTTCTGCTTCATCGCGGCCAGCAGCAGGCGGATGGTGGCCAGGCGCTCGGAGTCCTTGGCGCGCATCGCCGTCTTCATGTCTTCGGTGATTTGTTCTTTGAGAGTCATTCGGCTACCTACTTTCGGAAAAACAAAAGCCGCGGCAGGTTTCCCTGGCGCGGCTGAGGCAACGGGGCGACGGCGCCGACTTTCGTCTGGGCCCATCACCCGGGTGTCGCTTAGTACAGCTTCTTGGGCAGCTGCATGCTGCGCACGCGCTTGTAGTGGCGCTTGACCGCGGCTGCCTTCTTGCGCTTGCGCTCGGCGGTCGGCTTTTCGTAGAACTCGCGGGCACGCAGGTCGGTCAGCAGGCCGAGCTTTTCGATGGTGCGCTTGAAACGGCGCAGTGCGACGTCGAAGGGCTCGTTTTCTTTAACGCGGATGGTGGTCATTGATGAATCGTTGAAATGAATTTGGCCTGGGGAGATCGAGGCCCCAAGCCGGGGTTCCTCAACTGAAAACTTTTGCGGCCGTTGAGGGGAGGCCAGAGTTAGCCCGCGAGTATAGCACGCCCCCAGGCTCCGCGCACTTCGTGTCGCTTCTCCAACCCCCTCGCCGGGGGCGACACCTGAAGCCCGGCAAAGCCGGTTCTTCGGTGTCCCTGGAATTGGGCGGGGAAGGTCAGAGGGCCTGGGCGCACGCATGGGCGCTCGCCCAGGCCCACTGGAAGTTGTAACCGCCGAGCCAGCCCGTCACGTCGACCACCTCGCCGATGAAATACAGGCCCGGCTGCTTCGATTCCATGGTCTGGGACGACAGGTCGCGGGTGTCGACGCCGCCGGCCGTGACTTCGGCTTTCTTGTAGCCTTCTGTGCCGCTGGGGACGATCTGCCAGCGGGCGATGCGCTCCGACAGAGCAGCCAGCGCCTTGTCGGCCGCCTCGTTCACCGGCCGCTGCAGGGCAGGGTCCTGCCCGACCCAGGCGTCGGCGAGTCGGGAGGGCACCAGCGCGGCCAGCTCGTTGGCGATGCGCTTCTTCGACCGCAGCTTCGCCTCGCCCAGCGCCTCGGCCACGTTCACGCCGGGCGCGAAATCGAGCGTCAGCGGCGCGCCGGGCTTCCAGTAG
Organism: Variovorax sp. CAN15; assembly: GCF_030462475.1. GTDB lineage: Bacteria > Pseudomonadota > Gammaproteobacteria > Burkholderiales > Burkholderiaceae_C > Variovorax. The sequence continues at coordinate 9,181 of NZ_JASMRZ010000023.1, read as the reverse complement.
CTCGAAATCTGCAACACCGCCGGGCCCGACAGGCCCCGGTGGGTGAAGAGCAGGTCTTCGAGGAAGGCCGTCTTTTCCTTCTTTACGCCGGTCTCGATGCGCACCGGCAGCGCCAGCCCGGCCAGTTCGGCATATGGCGCCCAGGCGTCGCCGCCGAAGGTCAGCGGCACCAGCGCGGGTCGGGGCGCGACCATGCGCAGGCCGAACTGCTCTGCGATGCGGTAGCCGAAGTCGCTGGCGCCGATCTGGGGGATCGACAGGCCGCCGGTGGCGACCACGATCTTCGGCGTCTCGACCGGCCCCCGATTGCTCTCGATTCGATAGCTGCCGATGCCCGTCCCGTCTGCATTGCCGTCGGAAAATTTGATCTCACCGATCCTGCACGGCTGCCACCGCTCGACCCCGCCTTCCGCACACTCGGCCAGCAGCATGTCGACGATCTGCTGCGAGGAGCCATCGCAGAAAAGCTGCCCCTTGTGCTTCTCGTGGAAGGCGATCCCGTGCTTGCGCACCAGCTCGATGAACTGCTGCGGCGCATAGCGCGACAGCGCCGAGCGGCAGAAACTCGGGTTGTCGCCGATGAAGTGGCGCTGCGGCGCGCGCACGTCGAGGTCGCGGTTGGTGAAGTTGGCGCGTCCGCCACCCGAGATGCGGATCTTTTCGCCCACCTTCTCGCTGTGGTCCACCAGCAGCACCTTGAGCCCGCGCTGGCCGGCCACGCCGGCGCAGAAGAGCCCCGCGGCCCCGGCGCCGATCACGACGACGTCGAACTCCGCCGCGCTCAAGGGCCATCGGCCGCGAGCAGCGGCGGCGGGTTGTATTTCAGGTGCCCCACGTAGCGCAGCGGCTGCGTGGCGGCGATGGAGGGCACGTCGCCCTCGCGCATGTGCAGCAGGTCGGCCGGGCTCACCCAGCGCGGGTCGGCGTTGGTGATCGGCATGCCTGTCTGGCGGTAGGCCTCCAGCACGAACTGGGAGCAGAAGAACTGGTCGTCGCGGCTCGCGCCCAGCTGCACCATGGCCATGCCGCTCATGCAGTAGTGGCTCACGGCGGTCGGCACCAGCGGCAGCTCGCACAGGCGCCGGTTCAGCACGAAGGGCGCGTTCAGCAGCACGCCGACGGTGTTGTAGCGCGTGCCCACCCGCGACAGCGCCCATTCGCGCATGCGCGCGGCGCCGGCGTCGTCCACGCCCGGCACGCGGAAGGCCACCACCATCTGTTCCTCGTCGACCACTTCCGCGAGCGGCCGTGCGCGCACGCCCGTGCCCACGGCTTCGGCGATCTGGCCGTCGCCCAGGTACAGCACCGCGTGGCTCACCGGCGAGAAGGTGCCCAGCCGGATGCCGAAGGAGTTCACCGTGGCGATGGAAGTCAGCAGGATGTCGCCCGGCGCCAGCGCGTCCGCGGCGATGAGCTCGCCGCCGTTGCCCGGCGCGATGACCGAACTCTGCACGCGCAGGCGCAGCCCGTTGTCCTTGGTCGGCAGGTCTAGCCGCGTGGCGCACGCCGAGAGCAGCAGGGCGGCACTCGCCGCAACGATGGCCGCGGCGGTACGGAAAGCGATGCGCATCAGCCCTTCCAGACGAACGGGAACTTCAGCTGCCTGAAGAAGCCGTTGGGCACGTAGTCGCCCAGCACGCCGTACTTCTCGGGCCAGAGCTTGGTGCTCTTCACGGCGGTGCCGAAGATGTAGTCGAGGAAGGCGTAGTGCGCCGCGTAGTTCTTGTCCAGCGCTTCCTGGTCCTGGCTGTGGTGCCAGTGGTGGAAGTTGGGCGTCACGATCAGGTAGCGCAGCGGGCCCAGCCGCACGCTCACGTTGCAGTGGTTGAACACCGCCTGGAAGCCCACCACCACGATGTAGGCGTCGATCACTTCCTTGCTGAAACCCAGCACGTAGATCGGCGCCAGCACCAGCGTGCGGGTGATCAGCAGTTCCAGGATGTGCTGGCGCGAGCCGGCCATCCAGTCCATGCTCTTCACGCTGTGGTGCACCGCGTGCAGGCGCCACAGCACGGGCACCTCGTGGTACGCGCGGTGCGTCCAGTACTGCACCAGGTCGGCCACCAGGATGATCAGCAGCAGCCCCGCCCAGAAGGGCAGGTTGCTCACCCAGCCCCGGATGCCGTCGTTGGCGGCCCAGCCGAAGAGCTTGTGCACCATCAGGTTGGTGGCCAGCAGCACGAAGCCCACGATCATGTGGTTCACCACGAAATGGTGGAAGTCGGTCTGCCACTCCTCGCGGAACACCGGCTGGTCCTTGCGCAGCGCGAACAGCTTCTCGATGAAGATGAAGATCAGCGATGAGCCCAGCAGGTCGAGGATGAACCAGTCGAGCCCGATGTAGGGCGTGTTGTCCGCGAAGTCGTGCACCGGCACCTTGTGCCCGCCCAGCAGCGCCGAAGCCGCCACCAGCAGGAACGCGGCCGAAGACAGCCAGCGCGAGCGGTTGAAGATGATGTTGACCAGCGAGAGCCCGCCCGAGACGACCAGCGCCACCAGCAGGATCATGCGCATCACGTCGACGTTGTAGCTCTTGCGCAGCTCGGGCGTGGTGAGGTACTGCGGGAAGTGGAAGGCCAGCACGCCGAGGAAGCACAGGATGGCCAGGCTCAGCGCGATGGTGCCGGTGACCAGGCCCTGACCACGGCGCAGCTCGCCGTGGTTGTGGGTGAATTCGTTGAGTTTGTCGATGTCCAGCATGCCCCGCCTCTCTCTTCTTGCGCTTTTGTGGGTGCGCGATTTTAGAGGGGCGGCGGGAAATGCTCACCCCCTGCGCACGGAACGCCGGCGCAGCAGCGCTCCCGCGCCCAGCGCCGCCGCCATCACCAGCAGCGACACCACCGTCGTCACCGTCCCCAGCGCATAGATCGACGGCGTGGTCACCGTCGAGGTCAGCCCCTGCAGTTCGAGCGGCAGCGTGTTCACGTCGCCGATGGCCTGTGAGGTGCGGGCGATCTCGTCCCACGACAGCGTGAAGCCGAACATGCCGATGCCCACGATCGACGGGCCGATCAGCGGCAGCACCACGAAGCGGAAGGTCTGCCAGGGCGTGGCGCCGAGGTCGCGAGCGGCTTCCTCGTAGGCAGGGTTGAAGCGGTTGAACACCGCGAACATGATGAGCAGCCCGAAGGGCAGCGTCCACGTCAGGTGCGCGCCTAGCGCGGAGCTGAAGAGGCCCAGTGCTGTGCCGTAGCCTTCGAGCAGCGTGGTGGCGTCCATGGCCGTCAGCACGCTCTTGATGCCGGTGTCGATCAGCCGGAACTGCAGGCCGATGCCCAGCGAGATGATGATCGACGGCATGATGAGGCTGGCGACAGTCACGAAGAACAGGGCGTTGCTGCCCGCGAGCTTCTTGCGGAACGCGAGCCCGGCCAGCACCGACAGCACCACGGTGAAAGCCATCACCACCGCGCCCAGCGCCAGCGAGCGCCTGAAGGCCGCGCCGATGTCGACCGTGCCCAGCCCTTCGGCCAGCTTGTGGAACCAGTGCAGCGACAGCCCGCGCAGCGGAAAGGTCAGCCCGCCCTCGGGCCCCTGGAAGCTCAGCACGAAGATCGTGATCATCGGGCCGTAAAGGAACAGCACGAAGAGCCCGAACACGGTGGCCAGCGGCCAGAAGCCGGGGGCGCGCTGGGCGCCGATGGGTGTCTGCATCTCAGAGCTCCTTGCGGATGTCGACCATCCGGGTCAGGCCCCAGATGATCATGAGCACCACGGCCAGAAGGATCATCGCGTTGGCCGCCGCCAGCGGGAACTGCAGGTACGAGGTCTGCACCTGGATGATCTTGCCGATGGACGCGATCTGCTGGCCGCCCATCACGCCGATGGTGACGAAGTCGCCCATCACGATGGTGATGACGAAGATCGACCCGATCAGGATGCCGGTGCGCGACAGCGGCACCACCACGTTCCACAGCGTCTGCCAGTCCGAGGCGCCGGCGTCGCTGGCCGCTTCGAGCAGCGAGCGGTCGATGCGCATCATGCTGTTGAAGATCGGCACGATCATGAACATCGTGTACAGGTGCACGAAGGCCAGCACCACCGAGAAGTCGGAGAACAGCAGCCACTCGACCGGCTGGTTCACGAGGCCCATGCCCATCAGCGCCTGGTTGACCAGCCCGTTGCGGCCCAGCAGCGGCACCCACGAGATCATGCGGATCACGTTGGAAGTCCAGAAGGGCACCGTGCACAGCACGAACAGCACCGTCTGCATCGTCGAAGAGCGCACGTGGAAGGCCAGGAAGTACGCGACCGAAAAGCCGATCACCAGCGTGATGCCCCACACCAGCAGGCAGAACTTGAAGGTGCTCAGGTAGGTGTTGAGCGTGACGCAGAGGTCGCCGTTGTCGGTGAGCCGCGAGCAGCCCTCGAACAGGCTCAGGTAGTTGCGCAGCGTGACGGCCGGTATCAGCTCGTACTCGTTGAAATTCCACAGGCTGACCATCGCGACCAGCGCCAGCGGAATCAGGAAGAACAGCAGGAACACCAGCGCGAACGGCGCCGCCTGCCACCAGGCTTTCACGGCATGAACGGGGGCGGTGGCGGCATGGCTGGACGCGACGGGTGTACTCATGGATGGAAGCGAAAAACTGTGTCCAAGGGCGAGCAAGGCGAAGCCCGTTCGTGGGACGCCGCGGAACCGGCTTTGCCGGGCCGCAGGTGTCGCCCCCTTACAGGGGGTTGGCGAAGCGAAGCGCAGCCTGGGGGTCGAGTTCGTGGACTGCCGTCAGGCGGCCACGAACTCGTTCCACTTCCTCACCATGTACTCGTTCTCGTCCATCACGGCGTTCCAGCACGCGATGCCGCCCATGCGCTGCTCGTAGCTGCCGCCGTCGCGCACCGAGCCGGCTTTGGCGATCACGTCGCCCTGCGGGCTCTTGATGTCCTGGGCGGCAGGCTTGCCTTCCATCCAGTAGGCCCACTCGTAGGCTTCCATCTTGGTCTTGGCGGTGTCGAGCACGGCGCTGTAGTAGCCCTGGCGGTTGAGGTAGGCGCCTGCCCAGCCGTCGAGGAACCAGTTGATGAACTCATAAGCGCCGTCGAGCTTTTTGCCCGAGAGCGTGGCCGGCAGGCCGAAGCCCGAGGCCCAAGCGCGATAGCCCTCCTTGAGCGGCTGGAAGGTGCAGTCGATGCCCTTGCTGCGCACGGCCGTCACGGCGGGCGACCACATCGACTGGATCACCACCTCGCCCGAGGCCATGAGGTTCACCGACTCGTTGAAGTCCTTCCACAGCGCGCGGAACTGGCCGGCCTTCTTGGCTTCGATCAGGGTCTTGATCGTCAGGTCGATCTCGGCCTTGGTCATGTTGCCCTTGTCGGCGTACTTGTGCAGGCCCTTGGCCTCCACCACCATCGCGGCGTCCATGATGCCGATCGAGGGAATGTTCAGGATCGCGGCCTTGCCCTTGAACTCGGGGTTCAGCAGCTCGGCCCACGAGCCGATGGGGCGCTTGATGAGGTCGGGGCGGATACCCAGCGTGTCGGCGTTGTAGGTGGTCGGAATGAGCGACATGTACTGCGTGGCCGACTTGGCGAAGGCCTTGCTCTTCTCGCCTTCGAGGTAGATCACCTTCACCGGCGCCGTGCCCTGGCTGCCGACCTTCTTGCCCGCCACTTCGCCCTTGGTGAAAAGCGACGTGATCTTGTCCGCGTTCTTCACGCGCTTGCTGTCGATGCCCTTGAGGTTGCCCGTGGGCACGATCTTCTTGAGAGAGAAGAACTCGGTGTCGATCAGGTCGAAGCTGTTGGGCGCGGTGACGGCGCGCTTGGTCACGTCGTCGGTGGTCACTGCCACGTACTGGATCTCGATGCCGGTGTCGGCCTTGAATTTCTCGGCGATCGCCTTGTCCTGGTTCACTGCCGTGCCGAGGTAGCGCAGCACGATCTTCTCCTGCGCATGCACGAAGGGTGCGATGCCCGTGGCCAGGATGCCGGCGGTGCCTTGCAGCAGGGTGCGGCGCTTGACGCCTTTGTTGTCGATGGAATCGGTCATGGGCTGGGTCTCCATTGAAGAAAAAGGAAAGTGAAGGGAACGAACGCGGAGAAAAAAGCTGGACGGCGTGGGTGCTCAGAAGGGAACGGCGAGCACGGCCGTGTCGTCTTTCCGGCTTGCTTCGGCACTGCTGGGCACCGGCGGTCGCTCGCCCGGCGGCTTGACGCCGGGACCGAGCACGCGCGCGTCGGCTTCGGCCCACGAGAGGTGCACCGCCTCGCCGTGCGCATAGGGGCGCGCGAGGAAAGCGGCTTCGCTCAGCAGCACCGAGACGCCCTGGGGCGCGGCCGCTCCGGTGGCGGTGCCGCCGAGCGCCAGCCCGAGCAGGACGTAGGTGCCCTGGTATTCGACGTCGGTGACGGTGGCTGCCAGAGCACCATCCGTCGCCGCCTGCGTGGCGGCTGCGATCCGCATGCGGTCGTTGCGCACCGCTATCGGCCCGGCGGGTGTATGGAACACGTTGTGCCCGCCCATGAAGCGCGCGACGAACTCGCTCGCCGGGTGGTTGTAGACCGCATGCGGCGAGCCGACCTGCTCAATCACGCCATGGTTCATGACCACCATGGTGTCGGCCAGCGCCATCGCCTCTTCCTGCGAGTGCGTGACGTGGATGAAGGTCAGGCCCAGTTCCTTCTGCCAGCGCCGCAGTTCGGCGCGCATCTGGATGCGCAGGAAGGGGTCGAGCGCCGACAGTGGTTCGTCGAGCAGCAGCACGCGCGGCTCGGTGATGAGCGCGCGCGCCAGCGCCACGCGCTGCTGCTGGCCGCCCGACAGTTCGCCCGGCTTGCGCGCGGCGAGGTGGCCCATCGCGACGCGCTCCAGCAGATCGTTGGCGCGGCGCTGGCGCTCGGCCTTGCCCACGCCTTTCATCTTGAGGCTGAAGGCCACGTTGTCGGTCGCCGAAAGGTGCGGGAAGAGCGCGAAGCTCTGGAACATCATCGCCGTGCCGCGCGCGGCGGCGGCCAGGTTCGTGATGTTGCGGTTGTCCAGCAGGATGTCGCCGCTGCTGACCGACTCGTGCCCCGCGATCATGCGCAGGGTGGTGCTCTTGCCGCAGCCCGAGGGGCCGAGCAGGCAGCAGTAGCTGCCGCTGGCGATGCGCAGGTCGATCCGGTCGACGGCGGCCGGCGTGTCCGGCGCGTATCGCTTGGTGAGGGCGACGATCTCGACGGCGGCGGATTCAGGCGTGGCGACGGCATTCATTGCCCATCGCTGAGCACGATCCATGCCACGTTGTGGTGCGCGGCGCCCGTGCCGCTTGCACCTGGGTCGCCCTGGTCAGGTGCGGTTCAGGTGCCGAACTTGTCCGCGCCCACCGGCATGGCCGCCGCCGCCAGCCCGCGCAGCACGTCGCCCACCACGATCACCGCCGGGCTGGCGATGCCCGCTTCGGCGATGCCGTGCTGCAGCCTGCCCAGCGTGGTCGCGATGTGCTTTTGTTGCGGCAGGCTCGCATGCTGGATGACCGCCACCGGCGTGTCGGCCGGCAGGCCCTGCAGGAGCTCGCGCTCGATGTGCGCCGCGCCCGACACGCCCATGTAGATCACCAGCGTGAGCCGTGCGTTGTACGCGGTCGCGGCCAGCGCGCACCAGTCGGTCGGGTCTTCGGCCGCGCCGGCGCCGGTCTTGGCATGGCCGGTGACGAACACCACGCCCTGCGCATGGTCGCGGTGCGTGAGGGGCACGCCCAGCGTCGTCACGGCCGCGAGGCCGGCGGTGATGCCGTTGACCACCGCGCATTCGATGCCGGCTTCGCGCAGATGCTCCACCTCCTCGCCGCCGCGGCCGAAGATGAACGGGTCGCCGCCCTTCAGGCGCACCACCGTCTCGCCCTCGCGCACGGCGGTGATCATCAGCCGCTCGATGAAGGCCTGCGGCGTGCTCTTGCAGCCGCCGCGCTTGCCCACGTGCACGATGCGCGCGCCGGGGCGGGCGTAGGCCTGCACGATCTGGTCGTTCACGAGGTCGTCGACCAGCAGCACCGTGGCCGCCTGGATCGCCTTCACGGCCTTGATGGTCAGCAGCTCCGGGTCTCCGGGGCCTGCGCCCACCAGCGTGCAGCGGCCGGCGATGAGGGAGGTGGGGTTGTCGTTGTTCATGCGTGGGATGCCAATGCCAGTTGCGTGATGTGCCTGACCTGCGTCGCGATGGCCTCCGGCACGGGAAGCTCGCCGGCCAGCACGCGGCGCGTGTAGTCGGCGGTGGTGGCGACGTCGATTTCCTTCGGCAGCCCCGGCACCTCCGAGGCGGTGCCGGCCTGCTGCGACTGCAGCTCGGTGCGCGCGCCGCGCACGAAGCCGTCGATCTGCGCGGTGCGGCGCGGGTCCGACACCACCTCGCCTTCGAGGCCGCGCGAGAGCAGGGCGGTCATGCCCATGAGCTCGAAGGTCTCGGCCATGACGCGGGCGTATTCGGGGTGCGTGTAGCTGGCCACCACCACGCTCGGGCCGGCGGTGGGCTGCATCAGCTTCACCACGCTGTGGCCGGGGTTGCGCAGGCCGACCACGCGGCGCACGTCGAGCAGGCGTTTGAGCGCGGGGTTCAGCAGCTCGGTGGAGGCAAAGGCCGCCTCGCCGTTGGCGACGGGGCGGATGGCCGTCATCGGCGCTTGGCCCAGGGCCGCGAGCACGTTCGAGGCCAGCACGCGCGAGGTTTCGCTGGCGCTGCCGTGCACCAGCACCGGCAGGCCCTCGCGCGCCAGCAGCAGCGCCAGCAGCGGCGTGAGCACCGGCAGCTTGCGCGCGCCGTTGTAGCTGGGCAGCACGACCAGCGGGCGCTCGCCGGCGGGGATCATCTGGAGCCGCGCATGGGTCGCATCGAGGAAACCGGCCATCTCCTCGGGCGTCTCGCCCTTGATGCGCATGGCCAGGCAGAAGCCGCCGATCTCCAGGTCGGTCACGGTGCCGTCCAGCACCTGGCCGAAGAGGTCGGCGGCCTGTTCGCGCGTGAGCGGCCTGGCGCCTCGCGCATCAAGGGCGAGACGCCCGAGGAGATGGCCGGTTTCCTCGATGCGACCCATGCGCGGCTCCAGATGATCCCCGCCGGCGAGCGCCCGCTGGTCGTGCTGCCCAGCTACAACGGCGCGCGCAAGCTGCCGGTGCTCACGCCGCTGCTGGCGCTGCTGCTGGCGCGCGAGGGCCTGCCGGTGCTGGTGCACGGCAGCGCCAGCGAAACCTCGCGAAACCTCGC
>NZ_JASMRZ010000022.1 GCF_030462475.1 Variovorax sp. CAN15 | reverse complement strand
TTCATGGCCGGAGCTCCTGTGGTTGCTGCAATGACGCAGTTGGGCGCATTCTAGGTGGCCGCAAGAGGGGGTACCGGAAAAACCGTATGCGGGGTGTTCCCAACCCCTGAAGGCACTCCAGGTGGCATGGCCGTTATGCTCTTGGGTTTTCACGCAAACTGAGCTCATCCCATGAAGACCAAGTCATTCCTCGAACTCGCCGACGTCAAGGCCATTGCCGCAGCCGCCGAGGCCGAGGCTCTCAAGAACAACTGGGCGGTGACCATCGCGATCTCGGACGACGCCGGCAACCTGCTCTGGCTGCAGCGCCTGGACGGTGCCGCGGCGCTGTCTTCGCATATCGCTCCCGCAAAGGCTCATACGGCAGCCATGGGCCGCCGTGAAAGCAAGGTCTACGAGGACATCATCAACGGCGGCCGCACGGCGTTCCTGACGGCGCCGGAAGTGCAGGGCCTGCTCGAAGGCGGCGTGCCGATCGTCAAGGACGGCCATGTGATCGGCGCGGTCGGCGTGAGCGGTGTGAAGTCGAATGAAGACGCGCAGATCGCCAAGGCTGGCATCGCGGCACTCGGCCTCTGAGTTTTCTCCGCACAAAGCAAAACGCCGACTTCGAGGTCGGCGTTTTAGTTTGGGCTGCTTCAGCGCGGAAAAAAAGCTTGGCTAGTCGGCGAACCGTTGGCTAGCAAAAAACGACCCTTCGGAGATGAATCTCCTTGAGTCGCCCCACGATGAAACTTGCGCGAAGGGCGGGCTGGATGACTTACTTGGTCAGGATCAGCTTGCCGAGTTTGGTGGCTTGCAGCCGATAGAGGGAGCCGTTGTGCATGATGCCCACGGTCTTGCTTCCTTTCAGAAGCTCCGTGCTTTCGAGCATCGGCACCGGACGCGTTGCCTGGATGGACGCATGACCGCCACCCGACTGGTCGAGCGAAGGATGGTTCAGAACAGAAAAGGCATTCGGTGTGGCTGGCATCTGGAGTTCCCTTATCGAAGCGATGAGTGAATGATAATGATTCGCAAATAGAAGTCAATCGCCGCGATCAACTTTTTTTGCTTGCTGTCTTCCTTCGCGTCACTTCGCGTCCGGTTCCGTGACGAAACCGATCTTGCGCACGCCGGCTTCACGGGCTTCCGACATTGCCTTCGCCACGCGCTCGTAGCGCACGGCCTTGTCGCCGCGGATGTGCAACTCGGGCTGGGGCTCCTTGGCGGCCTCTGCTGCAAGACGGCCGGGCAGTTCGCTGTCGTCGATCTTCTGCTCGTTCCAGTAGTAGGTCCCGTCGGCCGTCACGCTGAACATGATGTTCTGTGGCTTGGGCTGTTCCGGCTCGCTGGTGGCGCGCGGCAGGTCGATGTTGACTGCGTGCTTCATCACCGGCACGGTGATGATGAAGATGATGAGCAGCACCAGCATGACGTCGACCAGCGGCGTCATGTTGATCTCGTTCATCACCTCATCGGGTTCGTCTTGTGTTCCGAAGGCCATGATGCTCAGCCCTTCTTGAGCGGGACCACGATGGCGTCGCTGCTGCCGCTTTGTACTCGTGCGCCGGTCACGAAGTAGGCGTGCAGGTCGTGGGCGAAGGCGTTGAGCTTGGTCAGCACGAACTTGTTGCCGCGCACCAGTGCGTTGTAGCCCAGCACGGCAGGAATCGCCACCGCGAGACCCAGCGCCGTCATGATCAGCGCTTCGCCGATCGGGCCCGCCACCTTGTCGATGGTCGCCTGGCCTGCCGAGCCGATGCTCATGAGCGCGTGGTAGATGCCCCAGACCGTGCCGAACAGGCCGATGAAAGGGGCCGTCGAGCCGACCGAAGCCAGGATCGCCAGGCCGGTCTGCAGGCGGGCGGTGAAGGCGTCGATGCCGTTGCGCAGGGCGCGGGTGATCCAGTCGCTCACGTCCAGCGCATCGTGCAGGTGGGCCTTGGTGTTGCGGTGGTGGGCAGCTGCCTCGCGGCCTTCCAGGGCCAGTGCGCGGAAGGGATTGCTGTCGTCCTTGCCGAGCTTGTTCAGCGCGGTGGCGAAGTCTTCGCTGTGCCAGAAGTCCTGCGAGTGCTTCGCGAGGCGCTTGTAGCGGATGACGTCGAGCGCCTTGACGATGATGACGATCCACGACGCGAGCGACATGCCGATCAGCAGCACCGCCACGGCCTTGGTGACGAAGTCGCCCTGATTCCAGACGTTCATCAAGCCGAATTGAGAATCCATGCGTACTACTCCAAAAAATTACTGGGAAAGATTGAACCGGATGGGTGCCTTCAGCATGTAGACCGTGGCCTCGTTGGCTCCGGGCTGCTTGAATGGCGTCACTTGCGAGGACATCAGCGCTTCGCGCGCGGCCTGGTCGAGCCGCTCGTAGCCGCTGGACTTGAAGATTTCGGCCCGCTTGGGAATGCCTGCGCTGTTGAAGTACACGGCAACGACCACGACGCCGGATTCGCCCAGGCGCCTGCTCATTGCAGGGAAGACGACGCGGGGCTCACGCACGTACTGCGTCTGGCCTTCGCTGACCTCCACCAGCTTGGGCGCCGGCGGTGCGGGAGGCGGCGCCGGCGGCGGTTCAGGAGCGGGCGGCGGAATGGGGGCCGGAGGAGGCGGGGGCTCGACACTGCCTGTCGGCGCGTTGGGCGCCGGGGTCGGCTTGGGTTCCCGGATCGCCTGGGGCCGCGGAGGCGGCGGCGGCCTGACCACCTTCTTTTCCGGCGGCGGGGGCGGAGGCGGCGGGGGAGGAGCCGGCTTGGGGGGCTCCACCAACTGGCTGATGATCTCCACCGGGATCACCACTTCGGCCGCACGCCGAAGCAACCCGCTTTGAAGCGCCCAGAGCGCAGCCGCGTGAAACAGGACGACTCCCCCGGCAATGAGGACATTGCGCGAAAGGCCGAAGACGGAAGGAGGGGGGGCGAAGCGGTCAGACACGATCAACCATTCGAATGCGGGCACCGCCAAAGGTGCCCCGATTGCAGCAAAACCGCTACGAAGACGCCACGGGCGCTACTTGCGAAAGATCCACCAGGCCGAACCAGCGACGAGGATCAGGCTGCCGCCGATTGCCGAGACGAGTTCCATGCTTTGCTTTCCTTGATGGAGTTGGCAAGCTGGATCGCCCTCGGACCCGATTCGCAGCTCAATGCGGCGACCGGGTGCGAAGCACTGCACTGCGCGACGATATCGCGCGCACAACCTTCACATTGGCCACACTGGGTGGCGACGCCGAGTTCGAACTGGACTTCGTCGAAAGTCATGCCCGCGCGCACATGACGTGCGATTTCGCGGTCGGAGACTCGGCGGCAGACACAAACGATCATGGCGGTGAAAGCGGCAGTTGGCTGGCTGTTGGATGGAGCGATTATAAATAAGAATCCATCGCATTCACAATAACTATGTGTTACCGATTCATGCAACACCCGGTTGCCTGAGTCAGACTTCGGACCAGAGCCGCAGCAGGTTGTGGTAGTGCCCTGTCAGCGCCACGGTTTCCTCGCATTCGCCAACGCGGGCACGCAGTTTCTGGATGTTCTGGTCCAGCTCGAAAAGCATGCCGCGCTGCTGATCGTTGCGGACCATGCTCTGCAGCCAGAAGAAAGAGCAGACACGCGCTCCCCGCGTCACCGGGTGGACGCGATGCAGGCTGCTCGCGGGATAAAGAATGAGATCCCCCGCCGGCAGCTTCACTTCATGGGAGCCGTAGGTGTCGATCACCTCCAGCTCGCCTCCCTCATAGTCCTCCGGATCGCTCAGGAAGAGGGTGCACGACAGGTCGGTGCGCAATTGCTGCCCGCCGCCGGGCAAGGCACGCACCGCGCCGTCGACATGAACACCGTAGTGCTCGCCTCCCTCGTAGCGGTTGAAAAGCGGCGGCACGAAGCGCGACGGAAGCGCTGCCGAGAAGAAAAGCGGATTCCTCGCCAGTGCCGCCAGCACGATGCCGCCCAGCTCCTTGCCGACCGGCGAATGTTCCGGCAGCTGGCGGTTGCGCTTGACCTGCGCTCCCTGGGCGCCGACCGTCTCGCGTCCGTCGGTCCATTGCGCGGCGTCGAGCGCGGCACGCATCTCGCGCACCTTCTCGGGGCTCAGAACTTCGGGCACATGAAGCATCATTTTTCAGGAACTCCGCCATGAGAAACGCCCCGGCGCAGGCCGGGGCTCGAGTGTCGCACCGCACCGGGCGAAGCCGGCGCGCGCAAGAAGGCCGTCAGAACGCGAAGTTCGCAGTGATCTTGGCCGACCGGGGAATGCCTGGCGTGTAGCGGTAGCCGCTCTTGTTGATGGCCGCCACGTAGTCCTTGTTGAACAGGTTGTACACGTTCAGCTGGATGTCGATGTTCTTGTTGATGCGGTAGGAGGCCATCGCATCGAACACCCAGTACGAGTCAACGTAAGCCGGCGTGCCCACGGCACCGTCGGTGCCGCGCTGCAGCTTGCCGTTGTAGCGCGCACCGCCGCCGAGCGTGAGGCCGAACGGGAACTGGTAGGTGGTCCAGAGCGTGAAGGCCTTCTTCGGCGTGTAGGCGAGGGCGGTCGAGCCGTCCGCCAGCACCGACGGACCGCTGAGCACGCGGGTGTTCATCGTGGTGAAGCCCGAGCTCACGCCCCAGTTGTCGGTCAGCGCACCCGACACGCCGAGCTCGATGCCCTGCACGCGCTTCTTGCCGGTCTGGAAGTACTGCTGCGTGACCGAGTCCTGCACGACCTCGTTGCTCACGTCGGTGCGGTACAGCGCCGCCGTCAGGGCCACGCGCTTGTTCATCACGTCCCACTTGGTGCCGAGTTCGTAGGTCTTGGCCTTCTGCGGGAGGAAATCGGTGCGTCCGGCGCTGTTGCCGGTGCCGCCGGCGGCCAGCTGGAAGTTGGCGCCGCCAGGGGGCTGCGCGGCGGTGCCGTAGGCGGCGTAGACGCTGCTGTTCTCGGTCGGCTTGTAGACCAGACCGATCTTGCCAGACAGCAGGTTGTCCGACAGCTTCAGGTTGGTCGGCGTGATCGTCGACGTCTGCGGGCCATTGCCGGCGCGCGCCAGCGTCAGGGCGGTGGCGTTGTAGGTGGTCGAGTAGTGGTCGTAGCGCAGGCCGGCGGTCAGCTGCCATTGCTCGTTGAATTTCAGCGTGTCGAATGCGTACAGGCCGATGGTGTCGGTGCTTCCGTCCGAGCCGGTGCCGTTGGCGATGCGGTTGTAGCCGCTGACGTACGGGTTCGGGTTGTACAGGTTGGCGGCAGGCCACGAACCGGCCGCGGCCAGCGTGGTGCCTACGGTCGGGTAACCGGCGGCGTAGTAGTTGTTGGCTGTCTGCTTTTCGCGGATGAACTCGAGGCCGCCGTTGAACGAGTGGCTGATGCTGCCCGTGTTGAACTTGGCCGACACGCTCGTCTGGTTGGTGAAGATCGTGTTTTCCTGGTCCTTGTTGGTGGGCAGGTTGCGCGTGATCGTCCAGCTTGAGGGGATCGTCGGTATGACCGTGTTGATGAAACCCGAGTTCACGGCGGGCAGCGTGCCGTTGTAGACATTGGTGTTGCCGACGCGAGTCGCTGTCAGGCCGCCGCCCATGAACGACGTCAGCATGTAGTCCTGCGAGGTCTTGCTGTAGCGCGTGGTGTTGCGGATGGTGATGTCGGGCGTGAGGTCGTGCTCGATGCGTGCGGTGAACATGTCGGCCGTCACGTTGTCGAAGTCCGAGCTGGTTCCGTAGAAGTTGCTCGAATCCACGCGAGGCGCGTAGTTCAGGTAGGTGCGGCGGGCCAGGCCGCGGTTGATCGCGGTGGCGTCGGGCGTGGTGTAGCCCGGCAGGCCGATGGTGGGCACGCCGCCGTCGGGAATGTTGTTCTGCTTGACGTGCAGGTAGTCGAGGAAGATGCGCGTCGGGCTGTTCAGGCCAAGGGCGATCGAGGGTGCGATCGCTTCGCGCTTGTTCTTGACGAAGTCGCGGCCGGCCACACCGGCATCTTCGACCACCGCATTGAGGCGGAAGGCCGCGCCGATGCCGTTGGCGCCGCTCAGCGACTTGTTCCAGTCGACGCTGCCGCGCTTGAAGTCGGCGCTGCCGAAGCTCAGCGAGCCGAGGAAGCTGTCCTCGAGCTTGGGCTTCTTGGTCACGAGGTTGATGTAGCCGGTCGGCGAGGTGCGGCCCACGTCGGTGCCCGACGGGCCCTTCACGACCTCGACCTGCTCGATGTTGAACATGTCGCGCGAAACCGAACCCAGGTCGCGGATGCCGTCGACGAAGATGGCGCTGGAGCTGTCGAAGCCGCGCATAAAGACGGCGTCGCCCGTGTTGGTGTTGCCGTTCTCCCCGAGAAAGAAGGTGCCCACGCCGGGAGTGTTGCGCAGCGCCTCGGTCAGCGTGGTTGCGCCCTGGTCGCGAATGATCTGTTCCTTGATGACCTGGATCGTCTGGGGCGTGTTCACCAGCGGCGCGGTGAATTTGGGGTTGGCCGAGTTGTCGGCCTTGTAGTCGCTCACGGCGGTGTCCTGCACGCGGACCTCGGGCAGCGTGCCGCCTGTCTGGGCAAGAGCGCCCGGTGCCGCAATGGCCATCAGGGTTGCGGCGGCGGCGCCTGAAAGATGTGGAACTGCACGCGAAACGGGGTGTTTGCGGCTCTTGATGTAGGCCATGAAGTTTTCTCCGAAAGGGCGGGCGTCAGGACTCGACTGGCGATGTCCGGACGACCTGGATTCCTTGGAGAAACACGAGGGAGGACTGGCTGGGTGAGTCGATTTGCGGATTTGCGCAGATCGGAGCAAATGATATTGGTTCTCAATACTAAAATTAACACCCGAACGAAACTAACCCGAAAGTCGTGTCGGTTTCGTTGCGGCACAGCAACGCGATCGAAGTGGCCGGCCTCTTAGTAAACGTCTCGCCGGTAGCGGCCGCTGGCCGCAAGCTCGATGAGCTGCGCCTCACCCGCGATCTGGCGCAACGCCGCGTCCACGCCCGAAGCCATTCCTTGAAGGCTGCCGCAGACATAGATGGCGGCGCCATCGTGCAGCCACTGCAGGAGGGTGTCTGCCGATTGCAGCAGCTGGTGCTGCACGTAGAGCCGGTCGGCCTGATCGCGCGAGAACACCATGTCCAGGCGCTTCAGCGTTCCGCCGGCCTGCCATGCCTCGATCTCCTTGCGATAGAGGAAGTCGTGCGCCGCCTGGCGCTCGCCGAACACCAGCCAGTTGTCGTGCCTGCCCATGGCCGCGCGCGCGCGCAGGTGCGCGCGCAGCCCGGCAATGCCAGTGCCGTTGCCGACGAGGATCAGCGGACGCGCTTCGTTGCCGTCCAGGCGGAAGCCCCGGTGCTCCCGCACGCGCAGCCCCACCGTATCGCCGATGCCGAGGGTGGATGTGAGCAATCCCGAAGCCGCGCCGAGCATGCCGTCCGGATGCCGTTCCTGCCGCACGAGCAGCTGCAGTTCGCCGTCGGCATGCACCGAGGCGATGGAGTACTCGCGCGGGCGCTTCGGATCGCTCGCGACCGCCACCTGTGCAAGATCGCCCGACGCCCAGTACGGCAGCGGCCCGCCGGCTTGAGGCACCAGCCCGAGATGGAAGACGGGCCAGCCCGCGCTGCCCGGATTGAGATGCTCGCGCGAGACGAGCCGCCATGGAGCGAAACCCTCGCCTTCGGATGCGGGCGAGTCCCCCCAATGCGCATGCCATGCGGCAAGCGCCGCCGGATCGCTGTTGTCGACCTCGATGCGATCGAATTCGCGCCTGGCTCCCGCAGCCTGCAGCCACTCATCGAGCGCACGGCCGAAGCCGCAGAAGTTGGCGTATTGGCGGTCGCCGAGCGCCAGTACGGCGTAGTTCAGCGAAGGCAGTGCCGGCGATGAATTCATCACCCGTTCGGCGAACGCACTGGCGCCGTCCGGTCCATCGCCTTCGCCATAGGTGCTGGCGATGAAGAGCGCGCGAGGGGCGGCTGCAAGAGTCGACCGATCGAGCGCGTTCAGTTCCATCACGCGCGCCGGCGTATTCGCCGCACTCAGCTGCCGAGCGGTCTGCCATGCGACGGCCTCGGCCTGGCCCGTCTGGCTGGCGAACAGCACCAGAACCGGAGCGTTGCCGCTGCCCGCAGATAGCGCCGCCGAATCGCGCGCGGCTTCGGCCTTGCGACTGCGCTCGCGCAGATAGATCGACGCACAGAGCGCTGCATACGCGGCCACGGTGGAACCCGCGCCCAGTGCGCGCCAGGCGAAGTCGTTCATGTTTCGGCCGCTGCGGGCCAGGCGCGCGTGGTCTTCGCCTCTGGCGSCGGATCGCCGGGACTCACGAACAGCGCCGCGATCCCGTGCTGCTGCGCGAAGTCGAATCCTTCTTGCGGCCCGAGCACCGTCAGCACGGTGGCGAGCGCGTCGGCCTGCATGCATTCCGCGTGCAGCACGGTGACGCTGGCCAGCGCGTGCGCCACCGGCTCTCCCGTTCGCGGATCGATGGTGTGCGACCAGTGGCGTCCCTCATGCGAGCGCCGATGCCACCGGTCGCCCGAGGTGGCGATGGCCATGTTCCAGAGCGCCACGCGGCGTGCGACGGACGGATCGCCGTCGACGAGTACTTGCCAGGGCTGGCCTCCAGGGCGCTTCCCGATGCCCCGCAGTTCTCCGCCGACTTCGAGAAGCGCATCGGCGATGCCCAGTGCGCGCAGCGCGTCGATGCCGTGGTCCACCGCGAATCCCTTCGCGATGCCCGAGAGATCGAGCGCTGCGCCCCCGGGCTGCAGGAGCGAGCCTTCTGCTTCATCGAACGCCAGCCGGGACCAGCCGACGCGCCCGCGCGCCACGGCCTGCGCGGCCGCGTCAGGCAGAGCCGCTTCCGCCGCTTCCGGCCCGAAGCCCCAGCACGCGACCAGCGGACCCACGCTCGGGTCGATCGCGCCGTCGCTTGCCGCTGCCCAGCGGAAGGCGCATCGCATCACCGTGGCGAACTCCGCCGGCAGCACATGGCGCGACCCGGCCTGCGCCCGGTTGAAGCGGCTGATGCCGGAGTCCTGCTTCCAGTGGCTCATCTGCGCGATCACGCGGTCGAGCGCCGATTCGACGGCCGCCCGGACCTCCTCCAGCGGCAGCATCCGCGGATTGTCGAAGCGCAGCGACCAGGTGGTGCCCATGGTCTCGCCGCCCAGCTGCTGAAGCGTCGCGGGATCGGCGGGGCGCGGGACGGCCGCGTTGGCATAGCCGCCAGCGCGCCAGGTGCTGAACGAAAGGCCCAAGGAGGAAGTCCGGTCTATTTCCGTTGCCGCCTCAGGGCATCACTTCGAGCGTCGCCGCGTAGCTCAGGCGGCGCTCCTTGGCCTGCGGCACCGTGGTCTTGTTGTCCTTGGTGCTGGCGTCGAGCCAGTACATGCCGGCGCTCGGCCAAGTCACGCTGAACTGGCCCTTGTCGTCGGTCTGGAGCTTGATTTCCTCGAGCTTGTCGCGGTACTGCGTGTTGCCCGCCGTCACCGTCACTTCGAGCCCCTTGGCAGGCTGGCCGTCGAGGTTCAGCGTGAAGGTGGCCTTTTCGCCCTTGACCAGGTCGGTCGGGCTGCCAGTGGCGATCAGCTCCAGGCCCTGGCCGACCGGCCTGAGCGCGGAGGGCTTGCCGACCGTCACGAAGGTCTCGATGCGGCCCGAAGACTGGGTGACGGTCACGTCCTGCGCGTCGGCCGGGATTTCCTTGCCGATGGTCTCGGCCGTGCCGCGTGCGCGCTTGGTCTGGCCGGTGGCCTTGTCCTTCCAGCTCGCGAAGGCGCCGGCGTTGATCACGGCGATGCGATAGGTGCCGGCCTGCGCCACGCTCACGTCGAACACGTTGCGCAGCTTGAGCCTGGCTTCGGTCTCGGGCTTGACGGTGCTGCCGTCGGGCGCGGTGATCTGCAGGCCGTCCAGGCGCAGCGGCGCGTGGTTGGCGACGAACAGGTCGTTCGACACCGCGGCGTCGACCGTCACGGTATCGGCCTTGGAGAACACGGTGGACGAGGGCAGCAGCCAGGCGTTGTGCGCCTGGGCGAGCGATGCGGCGGCCGACAGGGCGATGGCGATGGAAGCGAAGCGCAGATTGAAGCGGGTCATGGCGGTTCCTTTGTGATGTGGCGGGCTGGTCGTTGAAGGAAGAAGATCAGGGCTTGAGTTCGAGCCTGATCTCGCCGAGTTCTTCCTTGCCCGTGGCGGTCGGCTGCGCCGCTGCCGTCGGGGGCCACTGGAAGGGAATGCTCACGACCTCGCGGCCACCGACTTCGCGCGCGGCCTCCACCACGAGCTTGTAGGCGCCAGGAGCGAGCTTGGGCATGGGAGCCGTGCCTTCGGTGAAGCTCAGCTGGTGCTTGCCGGCGGGCTTGGTCGCGCCCGTCACGCCGTCGACCGGCACGGAGAGCTCGCGGCCGCCGCGGCGCCACCACTG
The DNA here is from genome assembly GCF_030462475.1 of Variovorax sp. CAN15. Lineage (GTDB taxonomy): Bacteria > Pseudomonadota > Gammaproteobacteria > Burkholderiales > Burkholderiaceae_C > Variovorax. The sequence continues at coordinate 67,814 of NZ_JASMRZ010000022.1, read as the reverse complement.
GCGCATGTCCTTCAGCCACTTGGTGCCTTCGCCCTCGGGGTTGTTGGTCTTGGTGCGCACGTCGTACCAGACGGCGAGCGTGCCGGCGACGGTGTTGTCGGCGCGCTCGATCCAGGTTGCCACGTACGGTCGGTGGTACTCGGAGACGTTCAGCCGGGGAATCTCGATGTTGACCGCCAGCCCCGACGCGAAGGCCGGAGCCGCGAACAGCGCCGACATGGCCAGCGGTGCGAGTGAGTAGCGAACGTGCACGTGGAACCTCTTTCCTGGATCTGTACGGATCGATTGATTGGTTGATGAACGAAATCAGTGAATGAACAGCAGCGCGAGCAGCACCGGCACCACAAGCCCCATGCCGACCATCGGCCAGGTGAACGGCCGGTTGCCCGCATGCATCTTGAGAATGAAGAGCCCGGTGATCGAGAACACCAAGGCCGCGCCCGCGAAGATGTCGATGAACCAGCTCCACGCGGCGCCAGTGTTGCGGCCCTTGTGGAGGTCGTTGAGATAGGAGAGCCAGCCGCGGTCGGTGCGCTCGTATTCGATCTCGCCGTCGGTCAGGCTCAGGCGCAGCCAGGCGTCGCCGCCGGGGCGGGGCAGCGACAGGTAGATTTCGTCGTCGGACCATTCGGCCTCGCGGCCGGCGGTGGAGATGTCCCAGTGCTTCTGCACCCAGGCCTGAAGCTCAGGGGGCGGGGGAGCCTTGCCCTTGAGGGCCTTGGCGGCGGGCAACTGCTTTTCGAGCTGCGCGCGCAGGGCGTCGTCGATGGAGCCGTTCAGCTTGGTGACGACCGGCTTGGCTTCGATCTGGCTGGCGTGGTTGAGAGTGAAGCCCGTCACGCTGAACAGGATCATCCCGATGAGGCAGATGGCCGAGCTCACCCAATGCCATTCGTGCAGGGTCTTGAGCCAGTAGGCACGGCGGCGGTTGTCGGAGCGGATCGCAGTCATCGAAGGCGCGGATTCTATCCGCGCGAATGAGAATGACTGTTATTCGTGGCGGGTTAAGTTACGTAAAGCAATAAAAAACGGGACCGAAGTCCCGTTTGGCTGTTGGTCGCGAAGCCGGCCTTATTCCAGCTCGCCCATCTGCGACTGCAGGTAGTTCTGCAGGCCGACCTTGTCGATCAGGTCGATCTGCGTCTCGAGGAAGTCGATGTGCTCCTCGGTGTCGTCCAGGATCTCCTGGAGCAGGTCGCGCGAGACATAGTCGCGCACCGATTCGCAATGCGCGATGCCGTCCTTGATGGTGGCCTGCGCGCCGGTCTCGGCGCCGAGGTCGCAGCGCAGCAGTTCGGGCACGTCTTCACCGATGTTCAGCTTGCCCAGGTCCTGCAGGTTCGGCAGGCCGTCGAGCATGAAGATGCGGTCCATGAGCTTGTCGGCATGCTTCATCTCGCCGATCGATTCTTCGTATTCCTTCTTCGCCAGCTTGTCCAGGCCCCAGTGCTTGAGCATCCGGTAGTGCAGGAAGTACTGGTTGATCGCGGTCAGCTCGTTCTTGAGCTGAGCCTGCAGGTGTTCGATGACTTTTGCGTCGCCCTTCATGGTTTTTTCCTTGTTCTGAAAGCCGCGATTGTCAGAGGCGAAAAGGAGTGCTTGCAAGCAATCCCATGCTGTGCCGGTCTGCATGCGTGTGATGGTGATACACGTTCGTATTGATGATGTGTCAAACGTATTTCGCAGCCATCGAAAACATAGCGAGTCCCAATACTTTTAATAGATGATGGCTATGAATATTGGTCGATTGGTAGTTATACTCATGGCTCGCCCTTATCTTTGTTCACTCGCAGCACCCAAGGAATCAACATGTCCCTGATCAACACCCAAGTCCAGCCCTTCAAGACCCAGGCCTACCTCAACGGCAAGTTCATCGATGTGTCCGACGAGACGCTCAAGGGCAAGTGGTCCGTGCTGATCTTCATGCCGGCGGCATTCACCTTCAACTGCCCGACCGAAGTCGAAGACGCGGCCGACAACTACCCCGAGTTCCAGAAGCTGGGCGCCGAGGTCTACATCGTGACCACCGACACGCACTTCTCGCACAAGGTCTGGCACGACACTTCGCCGGCCGTCGGCAAGGCCAAGTTCCCGCTGGTGGGCGACCCGACCCACACGCTGACCAACGCTTTCGGCGTGCACATTCCCGAAGAAGGCTTGGCACTGCGCGGCACCTTCGTGATCAACCCTGAAGGCATCATCAAGACCGCCGAAGTGCACTCCAACGAAATCGCTCGCGACGTCAAGGAAACCCTGCGCAAGCTCAAGGCAGCCGTCTACACCGCCGCTCACCCGAACGAAGTGTGCCCGGCCAAGTGGAACGAAGGCGACAAGACGATCGCTCCGTCGTTCGACCTCGTCGGCAAGATCTAAGCGCCCCGCGCGAAAGCCCGGGCGCTCAAGAGGCCCCGGGTTTTTTTGTCCCCAGTTGATAGTTTCCAGTTATCGAAAGAGAGTCCCTCATGCTCGACGCAAACACCAAAGCCCAATTGAAGAGTTACCTCGAACGTGCCACGCAGCCGATCGAGATCGTCGCCTCGCTCGACGACAGCAAGGCCTCGGGCGAAGTGTTGTCGCTGCTGAAGGACGTGGCTGAATCGTCCCCGCTGGTCAAGCTGACCGAAAGCCGCGACGACAACCACCGCAAGCCCTCGTTCTCGATCAATCGTCCGAGCGAGAACCACGGCCCGCGCTTTGCCGGCCTGCCCATGGGTCATGAATTCACTTCGCTGATCCTTGCGCTGCTGCAGATCGGCGGCTATCCCCCGAAGGTCGAGCAGGCCGTGCTCGACCAGATCAAGGCGCTCGACGGCGATTTCGAGTTCGAAATCTATGTCTCGCTCACTTGCCACAACTGCCCCGATGTGGTCCAGGCGCTGAACCTGATGGCGGTGCAGAACCCGCGCATCCGCGCCACCATGATCGAAGGCGGCACCTTCCAGGACGAAGTCAAGGAACGCCAGATCATGGCCGTGCCCACCGTGTTCCTGAACGGGACCGAGTTCGGCCAGGGCCGCATGAGCCTGGAAGAAATTCTCGCCAAGATCGACAACAGCGGCGTCGAGCGCGAAGCGAAGAAGATTGCCGGCAAGGAAGCATTCGACGTGCTGATCGTCGGCGGCGGCCCAGCTGGCGCCGCAGCCGCCGTGTACGCAGCGCGCAAGGGCATCCGCACCGGCGTGGCCTCCGAGCGTTTCGGCGGCCAAGTGCTCGACACCATGGGCATCGAGAACTTTATCTCGATCAAGGAAACCGAAGGACCGAAGTTCGCCCATGCCCTCGAGGAGCATGTGCGCGACTACGACGTCGACATCATGAACCTGCAGCGCGCCAAGGCACTGGTGCCGGGCAGCGACCTGATCGAGGTGCAACTCGAAAGCGGCGCCTCGCTCAAGAGCAAGACGGTCATCATTTCGACCGGCGCGCGCTGGCGCAACATCAACGTGCCGGGCGAGCACGAGTTCAAGAACAAGGGCGTGGCTTACTGCCCGCACTGCGACGGCCCGCTGTTCAAGGGCAAGCGCGTTGCTGTCATCGGTGGCGGCAACTCGGGCGTCGAAGCGGCGATCGATCTGGCCGGCATCGTGGGGCACGTCACGCTGATCGAGTTCGACACGCAACTGCGCGCCGACGCCGTGCTGCAGCGCAAGCTCAAGAGCCTGAAGAACGTCGACATCTTCACCAACGCGCAGACCACCGAGATCACCGGCGACCAGAAGGTCAACGGCCTCGTCTTCAAGGATCGCGCGACGGGCGAGCTGAAGAAGGTCGAGCTCGAAGGCGTGTTCATCCAGATCGGACTGGTGCCCAACACCGACTGGCTCAAGGGCACGGTCGAGCTGTCGAAGCACGGCGAGATCATCGTCGACGCCCGCGGCCAGACCTCCGTGCCGGGCGTGTTCGCGGCGGGCGATGCGACCACCGTGCCGTTCAAGCAGATCATCATCGCGGCCGGCGATGGCGCGAAGGCTGCGCTGGGTGCGTTCGATCACCTGATCCGCACATCGGCTCCCGCGTAAGCCGCCGTCGGCCGAGCAAAACGCAAAAAAGATAGCGCTCAGTAGATCAGCCGCTCCGGCCGCAGCTCCTGCAGGATCGTGGTGGCTATCTCCTCGATCGACTTGGTGGTGGTCGAGAGCCATCGGATGCCCGCGCGCCGCATCATCGCCTCGGCCTCGGCCACCTCGTGGCGGCAGTTCTCGATGCTGGCATAGCGCGAATTGGGCCGGCGCTCGTTGCGGATCTCGCTGAGCCGCTCGGGCTGGATGGTCAGGCCGAAGATCTTCTTGCGATGCGGAATCAGGGCCGGCGGGAGCTGGCGGCGGTCGAAATCTTCCGGAATCAGCGGGTAGTTGGCTGCCTTCAGGCCGTGCTGCATCGCCAGGTAGAGCGAAGTCGGCGTCTTGCCGCTGCGGCTCACGCCCACCAGGATCACGTCGGCGCCCTCGAGGTCGCGGTTGCTCTGGCCGTCGTCGTGCTGCAGGCTGAAGTCGATCGCGGCGATGCGGTCGTTGTATTCCTTGCTCTTGCTGACGTCGCTGAAGCGGCCGATGCGGTGGTTCGACTTCACGGCCAGTTCGATTTCCAGGGGGCGCACGAAGGTGCCGAACATGTCCAGCAGCATGCCCTTGCAGCCGGTTTCGATCACTTCCAGCACGTCCATGTTGGCCAGCGTGGTGAAAACGATGGGCCGGGCGCCTTCTATCTCGGCGGTGTGGTTTATCTGCCGCACCGCCTGGTGCGCCTTGTCGACCGTGTCGGTGAAGGGCAGCCGCACGTGGCGCGGCTTCATCTCGAACTGGGCCAGAACGGCATTGCCGAAGGTCTCGGCGGTGATGCCGGTGCCGTCGGAAATGAAGAAAACGGTGCGTGAAGGAATAGTCATGCGGCCTTGTCCTGCGGCGCGGGCAACCTTGCCCCGCCTACAATCCGGGCCATTATCGGGAATCTGCCTTCCCAGCCCAATTCTCTCCATGCACACCGCGCCCGCACCCAAAGCAACGACAACGATCGTGCCGCGCCGTCTGCATGCGGCACCGGTTTCAACTTCTGGAGCTTTCCCATGTCTGCACTTTTCGACGCGACCGCCCTGGTCGTACCGTTTGAAAACCTGAGAATGACCGACGTCGAGGCGGTTGGCGGCAAGAACGCCAGCCTCGGCGAAATGATCTCGCAGCTGCCGCAGGGCGTGCGGGTGCCCACCGGTTTCGCGACCACGGCGCATGCATTCCGCCAGTTCCTGGCCCACGACGGCCTGGCCGACAAGATCAGCAAGCGCCTGGCCGCCCTGAACGTCGACGACGTGCGCGCGCTGGCCGCCGCCGGTGCCGAGATCCGCGGCATGGTCGAGGCCCAGCCGTTCCCGGCCGACCTGCAGAAGGCCATCACCGAAGCCTTCGCCACGCTGAGCGCCGGCAACCCGTCCGCATCGTTCGCCGTGCGTTCTTCCGCCACCGCGGAAGACCTGCCCGACGCTTCCTTCGCGGGCCAGCAGGAAACTTTCCTGAACGTGGTCGGCATCGACGACGTGCTGCACAAGATGAAGGAGGTGTTCGCCTCCCTCTACAACGACCGCGCCATCAGCTACCGCGTGCACAAGGGCTTCGAGCACGACGTGGTCGCGCTGTCGGCCGGCGTGCAGCGCATGGTGCGCTCCGACCTCGGCGCCGCCGGCGTGATGTTCACCATCGACACCGAATCGGGCTTCGAGGACGTGGTCTTCATCACCTCCAGCTACGGCCTGGGCGAGACGGTGGTGCAGGGCGCCGTGAACCCCGACGAGTTCTACGTGCACAAGCCGACCCTGAAGGCCGGCAAGAAGGCCGTGATCCGCCGCAACCTCGGCTCCAAGCTGATCCAGATGGAGTTCGCCACGCCCGAGGAGAAGAAGGCGAGCGGCAAGCTGGTGAAGACCACCGACGTCAAGGCCGAGCAGCGCAACCGCTACTCGCTGACCGATACCGAGGTCGAGCAGCTCGCCAGGTACGCGCTGGTGATCGAAGAGCACTACGGCCGCCCGATGGACATCGAGTGGGGCAAGGACGGCACCGACGGCCAGCTCTACATCCTGCAGGCCCGCCCCGAGACGGTGAAGAGCCAGCAGCAGGGCAAGGCCGAGCAGCGCTACAAGCTGCTGGGCAAGGGCGCGGTGCTGGCCGAAGGCCGCGCCATCGGCCAGAAGATCGGCACCGGCCCCGTGCGGCTGGTGCACAGCATCAGCGAGATGGACCAGGTGCAGGCCGGCGATGTGCTCGTCACCGACATGACCGACCCCAACTGGGAACCGGTGATGAAGCGCGCTTCGGCCATCGTCACCAACCGCGGCGGGCGCACCTGCCACGCGGCCATCATTGCGCGCGAACTGGGCATTCCGGCCGTCGTCGGCTGCGGCGACGCCACCGACCTGCTGAAGGACGGCACGCTGGTCACGGTGAGCTGCGCCGAGGGCGACACCGGCTTCATCTACGACGGCCTGCTCGAAACCGAGGTGACCGAGGTGCAGCGCGGCGTGATGCCCGAGATCGATATCCAGCTGATGATGAACGTGGGCAACCCCCAGCTCGCCTTCGACTTCGCGCAGCTGCCGAACCACGGCGTGGGCCTGGCTCGCCTCGAGTTCATCATCAACAACAACATCGGCGTGCACCCGAAGGCGATCCTCGACTACCCGAACGTCGACAACGACCTGAAGAAGGCCGTCGAGTCGGTGGCGCGCGGCCATGCATCGCCGCGCGCCTTCTACGTCGACAAGGTGGCCGAGGGCATCGCGACCATCGCGGCGGCTTTCTGGCCCAAGAAGGTCATCGTGCGACTGTCGGACTTCAAGTCGAACGAGTACCGCAAGCTGATCGGCGGCAGCCGCTACGAGCCCGAGGAAGAGAACCCGATGCTGGGCTTCCGCGGCGCCGCGCGCTACCTGAGCGCCGACTTCGGCGAGGCCTTCGCCATGGAATGCGAGGCGCTCAAGCGCGTGCGCAACGACATGGGCCTGACCAACGTGCAGATCATGGTGCCCTTCGTGCGCACCCTGGGCCAGGCCGAGCGCGTGACCGGCCTGCTGGCCGAGCACGGCCTGAAGCGCGGCGAGAACGAGCTCAAGCTGATCATGATGTGCGAGGTGCCGAGCAACGCCGTGCTGGCCGACGAGTTCCTCGAGTATTTCGACGGCTTCTCGATCGGCTCGAACGACCTGACCCAGCTCACCCTGGGCCTGGACCGCGACTCGGGCCTCGAGCTGCTGGCCGCCGACTTCGACGAGCGCGACCCGGCCGTCAAGGCGCTGCTGAGCCGCGCCATCAAGGCCTGCAAGGCGCAGGGCAAGTACGTCGGCATCTGCGGCCAGGGCCCCAGCGACCATCCTGATTTCGCGCTGTGGCTGGCGGAGCAGGGCATCGAATCGATCTCGCTGAACCCCGACAGCGTGATCGACACCTGGCAGCAGCTCGCCAGGCGCTGAGGCCGGGCGAGGCTCCTGAATTGCGGAAATCCCCATGGGGGGATTCCCGCGACCCGGGAGTGTGATTGAAACAAATTGCGTATTTGATGCCAGACTCGCGGGACTCACGGGCGTATCCCGGAAGGGAAGACCACCATGATCCTCGTCAAGACAGAAGCAGGCCACCAGGCCCTGAAAGACCGCTCGATCCCGCTGTCGCCACGCCAGCGCTCGGCCTTCATCCTGTTCGACGGCAAGCGTTCGGTCGATGACGTGCTGGCCGCCGGCATGGGGATCGTGCGCCAAGACATCGACCAGATGGTCGCGCTGGGCGTGCTGGAGCCTGCGGCGGGCAGCGCGGCACCTCCCGCTGAAGCGCCGGCTGCCGCCGCGCCTGCCCAGGGCTCTTCCGGGCGCAGCAGGCAGCAGCGCTACAAGGACGCCTATCCCATCGCGACCCAACTGACCGGCAGCCTCGGCCTGAAAGGCTTCCGGCTCAACTTGCAGGTCGAGGGCACGACGAGCTACGAAGACCTGCTGGCGCTGGCCCCGAAGATCCGCGCCGCCGTCGGCGACGAGAAGGCCGCCGCGCTCGACAAGGCGCTCAACGACTGAGAGTCTTGCCGGATCGCGGCGGGGAGGGCTATAATCGCCGGCTTTGCCTTGCCACACTGCGCCCGACGCTGCAGGTGGCTTTTCCTCTTCCTCGGAAGAATCCACAAGGAGTGCCATGCGTCACTACGAAATCATTTTGCTGATCCACCCGGATCAGAGCGAACAAGTTCCGGCCATGCTGGAGCGCTACAAGGGCCTGATCACGGCCGGCGGCGGCAAGGTCCACCGCGTCGAAGACTGGGGCCGCCGTCAGCTGGCCTACCAGATCAACAAGCTCAACAAGGCCCACTACCTGTGCGTCAACATCGAAGCTGAGCAGACCGTGATGGGCGAACTCGAACACGCGTTCAAGTTCAACGACGCCGTTCTGCGTCACCTGACCGTCCAGAAGAAGAAGGCCGAAACCGGTCCTTCGTCGATGATGAAGACGGTCGAGCGCGAAGAAGCTCGCAAGGCCCAGCAGGCCGAATACGCCGCCAACAACAACTGATGGCGTGACTGCCGCCGCTGCGGCAACCGGCGTCAACCAGCTTCTGCTGACCGCCTCCGTTGCCGAACTCGGAACCCTGCGATTCACGCCAGCCGGCTTGCCCGCCATCGACCTGAAGCTCGAACACGAGTCGACGCTCCAGGAGGCAGGAAAGCCCAGGCAGGTGAAGACGGCCCTCAAGGCCGTTGCCTTCGGCGCCATCGCCGAGCGGCTCGCAAGACAGTCGATGGGAAGTCTCTGGCGTTTTCAGGGCTTCCTCGCGACACCGGGCAACGGCAAGCATCCGGTCCTGCACATCCAGGATTTTCAGCAAGATTAATTTTCGACAAGAGGTCCTCAAATGGCCACGTTCAAGAAATTCAACAAAGACAAGCGCCCGAAGCGCAACACCCAGTCGCTGCTGTTCAAGCGCAAGCGCTTCTGCCGCTTCACCGTCGCTGGCGTCGAGGAAATCGACTACAAGGACATCGACACGCTGCGTGACTTCATCAGCGAAAACGGCAAGATCATCCCCGCCCGCCTGACCGGCACCCGCGCGATCTACCAGCGCCAGCTGAACACCGCCATCAAGCGCGCACGCTTCCTGGCCATGGTGCCGTACAGCGACCAGCACCGCGTCTAAGGAGTCGAGAACATGCAAATCATTCTTCTGGACAAGGTTGTCAACGTCGGCGCCCTGGGCGACATCGTCAAGGTCAAGGACGGCTACGCACGCAACTTCCTGATCCCGACGGGCCGCGCACGCCGCGCCACCGCCGCCAACAAGGCCGAATTCGAAGCCAAGCGCGCCGAACTCGAAAAGGCTGCTGCCGCCAAGCTGGCCGAATCGCAAGCTCAAGGCGAAAAGCTCGGTGGCACGACCATCAAGTTGACGCAGAAGGCTGGCGTCGACGGCCGTCTGTTCGGCTCGGTCACCAACGGCGACATCGCTGAAGAACTGGGCAAGCAAGGCTACAAGGTTGCCAAGTCGCAAGTGCGCCTGCCCAACGGTCCGATCAAGATCGTCGGCGACAGCACCGTGAGCGTGGCCCTGCACACCGACGTGGTGGTCGACATCACCGTGACGGTCTACGGCGAAACCGCCTGATCGTTCACAGCGCCTCGTGCGTTGAAACAAGCCGCCTTCGGGCGGCTTTTTTGTTTCCCAGTTCCCCAGGTTTGTTCAGCGACTGTCCACAGGGTTTTGCACAGCACATGCACAGTGTTATGCGTGGCGCCATGGTCGCGGCGCGCGTAGCATGCCTCGTTAACTTTTAAGCTCCCATGTCCGCCGTTTTCTCCTATGCCGACAACGATCCGTCGGCCGACCGCCAAGTCGCCCAACTGCGCATTCCGCCTCACTCCATCGAGGCCGAATCCAGCGTGCTCGGCGGCCTGCTGCTCGACAACGGGGCCTGGGACCGCATGGGTGACCTGCTGGTCGATGGCGACTTCTATCGCCACGAACACAAACTGATCTACGCGGCCATCGGCGGGCTGATCAACGCGAGCAAGCCGGCGGACGTGATCACCGTCTATGAGCAGTTGCAGCACCTCGGCAAGGCCGACGAGATCGGCGGGCTGGTGTACCTGAACTCGCTGGCGCAGTACGTGCCCAGTGCGAGCAACATCCGCCGCTACGCCGAGATCGTGCGCGAGCGCTCCATCCTGCGCAAACTGGTTTCCGCCAGCGACGAGATCGCGACCAACGCCTTCAACCCGCAGGGCAAGCCGGTCGACAAGATCCTCGACGAGGCCGAGCAGAAGATCTTCAACATCGGCGAAGAAGGCACGCGGATGAAGCAGGGCTTCCAGAGCATGGATGCCCTGGTGGTCGACCTGCTCGACCGCGTGACCGAGATGGCCGAGAACCCGAACGACATCACGGGCGTTCGCACCGGCTTCAACGACTTCGACAAGATGACCTCGGGCCTGCAGCCGGGCGACATGATCGTGCTGGCCGCGCGCCCCTCGATGGGCAAGACCTCGCTCGCGATCAACATCGCCGAGCACGTGGCGCTCGACGAAGGCCTGCCGGTGGCCGTGTTCTCCATGGAAATGGGCGCCGCCCAGTTGGCGGTGCGTATCGTGGGCTCCATCGGCCGCATCGACCAGGGTCACCTGCGCACCGGCAAGCTCACCGACGAGGAGTGGCCGCGGCTTACCGAAGCCATCGAGAAGCTGCGCACGGTGTCGCTGCACATCGACGAGACGCCGGGCCTTTCCTCGAGCGAACTGCGCGCCAATGCCCGCCGTTTGGCGCGGCAATACGGACGGCTCGGCCTGATCGTGGTCGACTACCTGCAGCTCATGTCGACCAGCACCTCGGGCGACGAGAACCGCGCCACGGCCGTGGGTGAAATCTCGCGTGGCCTGAAGATGCTGGCCAAGGAGCTGAAGTGCCCGGTGATCGCGCTCTCGCAGCTAAGCCGGGGCGTGGAAAGCCGTACCGACAAGCGTCCCATGATGAGCGACTTGCGCGAATCCGGCGCCATCGAGCAGGACGCGGACATCATCATGTTCATCTACCGCGACGACTACTACAACAAGGAGTCGAAGGAGCCGGGCGTGGCCGAGGTAATCATCAGCAAGCACCGTAACGGCCCGACAGGCACCGTCAAGCTGGCCTTCCTGAAGCCGCTCACCAAGTTCGAGAACCTGGTCGGCTACAGCAACAACGACGAGTACTGATCCGGCGGCGCCGAAGAAGGGCGTTGGTCAGCCCGCGTTGCTGCAGTCGTTGCCATTTCTGCCGGACCACGACGGCTGGCCACCCGGCTTGTGCGGCACCACCTTGCCTTGCGCCGTCTCGGCGTTGACCTGCCGCAGCAGGTCGGCCAGCGTCTTGCCCGCTTCGTCGCGGAAGCGATCGGGCAGCACCTCGATCGCGTCCATGCGATCCAGCCGGAAGCCCCGGAAGTCGTCTCGCAGTTCGCACCATGTCGAGAGCGTCCAGACCTTGCCCCAATAGAAGCAGCCCAGCGGCCGCACCGTGCGCTCGCTGGCGTCGCCCGAGACGTCGCGGTAGTGCAGCCGCAGCTTGTTGTGCGACTGCGTGGCTTCGCGCAGCGTCTGCAGCCGCGCGCGCAGGGTGTCGTCCAGGCCCAAGCCGGGCGCATATAGCGCCAGCGCCTCGGCCGAGACGCGCGCCGCGGGCGGAAGCACCGAGAGGATCTTGCCCAGCCCGGTCTCGATGTCGCGCGCCAGTGCCGGATCGACCCAGCTCTGCGCGAGCCGCGCCGCGGCCACCAGCGCCGCGGCCTCGTCCTGCGTGAACATCAGCGGCGGCAGTTCGAAGCCCGCGCCCAGCCGGTAGCCCACGCCGGCTTCGCCCTCGATGGGGACGCCCTGGTGCTGCAGGTCGGCGATGTCCCGGTACACCGTGCGCTCCGACACCTCGAGGCGTTGCGCCAGGAACGCGGCCGTGGTCAGCCGGCGTCCGCGGATGAGCTGCACGAGTTGGAAGAGGCGGTCGGCGCGGCGCATCAGCGGGTTCCGGTGAGCTTCTTCGCGAAGTCTTCGACGAAATAGCGCTTGCCGCGCTGCACGACCGTGTGGCCTTCGGCTTCGAGCTTCGACATCTGGGCCTCGATGCCGCCGGGGTACTTGGCGTTGAGTTCGCCGTCGACCTTGAGGGTGCGCCACCACGGCGCCGCGTCCTGCGTCTTCGGCCCTTCCTCGGCGGCGTGCGCGACCATGTGCGCGAAGATCGCCGTCGTCACCGTGCAGCCGATGGTGGCCTCATGGCGCAGCGCGATGTCCTCGCCAATGCCCATCACCGTTGCCAGGCGTCCCTCGGGAATGCTGCGCATCGCGGCTTCCACCTCCTGCGGCGAGGGCGTGGCGATGGTTCCCTCGCCATGCCGGGGGCGCATGGCGGCGGGAATCTCCTTGACGCTCGGCAGGTGAGGGTAGCTGGCCAGGCGATCGCGCCAGCTCTTCTTCGTGGTGCTCATGAAACTCCGATGTGGATCGCCACCTTGTCCGGTCCTTCGTAGGCTTCGAAGTCGCTGCGATAGCGGCGCGCAATCCCGGGATGCGCTTCGAAATACTGCCAGATGCGTTCCCAGGTGGCGATCACCATCTGCGGCATCTGGCCCTGGCCGTTGAAGACCAGGTAATCGCCGGCCTCCACCGCAAGGCTGCCTTCGCCGCCCGAGACGGCGACGCCCGCCGTCACGTCGAAGGCGCCATGCGCGTCCGACTCGTAGGCCGAATAGAGGCTGAAGATGCGGGCATCACTGGTGCGTTCCGGCGTCGACGCATAGGTTTCCTCGCCGAAGAAGCGGTCCCACAGCTTGCCGATGCGGGCCGTGGCCGGATCGCTCTCCTCGCGGTTGGTGGTACGGATCGTGAGGCCCGAGACGCGGAATGCATCCTGGTGCTGGCGAACTGGTTCCACGTGATTTCTCCTCAGAACGATAGTGTTTTCAGGTCGGCCTTCATGGCCAGGGCGATCAGTTGCATGTCGGCATCGCTGACGTCGAACATGCCGAAGCGGAACTTGTAGCCCCACTGCTTGGGGTTCTCGATGAAGGCCAGCCGTTCGATCAGCGGGGCGATCGGCGCCTCGTGCCCGGCAGCGTAGACCACGTCGCGCCGCCATGGCACGAAACCGTTGCCCATGTCGAATTCGTAGGGCTCGCCCGGCTGCACGACGCCGATCGACACGAAGCTCTGCAGCTTGTCCGTGCCGCCGAACACCGTGGCCGGCGAATAGTAGGCCACGCGGTCGCCCGCTGAAAGCCGCTTGAGCGGCGCGTGCTTGTCGTGGCCGACCTGCATGAAGCCAAGGGGCCGGTTGTCGCGCCCGCGCCGCGCATGTTCGGCGCTGGCCACGGCGATCCAGTTGCGCTGCGTCATGACAAATCACTCCAGCGAGTGCAGGCCGACTTCGTTGCCCTCGGTGTCGCGCAGATGGGCGATGAAACCCATGCCCGGCGGCAGCGCCGCCTTGGGCGAGGCGATCTGCCCGCCGGCGGCTTCGATTCGGGCGAGCACGGCGTCGATGCCGGGGCCGCAGTCGAGGTAGATGCGGATGCCCGTGCCGGCGCGCGCGCTGCCATTGGCGCCGGCCTGCAGGGCGCCGCCGGTGCCGGGCTTGTCGTGCGGGAAGATGGCCAGCGTCTCGCCGCCGAAGTCCTCGCGGCGCAGCTTGCGGGCGAGCACGGTTTCGTAGAAGGCTTGAGCGCGATCGATGTCGGCGACCGGGATCTCGAACCATGTGATGGCGTTTTGCATACGGGGCTCTCTTTCTTTCGTTGCGTTGGAAGGAGCCCGGATGGTGCTGGCGGCCTACTGACAGCGTCTTGTCAGGAGCCTGTCACCACGGACGAAAAAAAGCCCGCGCTGCTCTGGGAGCATGCGCGGGCTTGTCGGGGCGCCGCCCCGGGGATTCAGAGCACGTCGCTGGCGAAATCGGCCAGGCGCGAGCGTTCTCCGCGCGCCAGCGTGATGTGTCCGCCGTGCGGCCAGCCCTTGAACTTGTCGACCGCGAAGGTCAGGCCCGAGGAGCCTTCAGTCAGGTACGGCGTGTCGATCTGAGCGAGGTTGCCCATGCAGATGATCTTCGTGCCGGGGCCGGCGCGGGTGATCAGCGTCTTCATCTGCTTGGGTGTGAGGTTCTGGGCCTCGTCGATGATCACGTACTTGTTGAGGAAGGTGCGCCCGCGCATGAAATTCATGCTCTTGACCTTGATGCGGCTGCGGATCAGCTCGTTGGTAGCCGCGCGGCCCCACTCGCCGGCGCCGCCGCCGTCGCCCTTGGCCAGGAACTCGAGGTTGTCGTCGAGTGCGCCCATCCAGGGGCCCATCTTTTCCTCTTCGGTGCCGGGCAGGAAGCCGATGTCTTCACCGACGCTCACGGTGGCGCGGGTCATGATGATCTCGGTGTAGCGGCGGTCGTCGAGTACCTGCGTGAGGCCGGAGGCCAGTGCCATCAGGGTCTTGCCGGTGCCGGCGGTGCCGGTCAGCGTGACGAAGTCGATCTCCGGGTCCATCAGCAGGTTCATCGCGAAGTTCTGCTCGCGGTTGCGCGTGTTGACGCCCCAGACCGCGTTCTTGCCCGAGCTGTAGTCCTTGAGCGTCTTGAGCACCGCGGTCTTGTCGCGGATCTCGGTGACGCGGGCGTACATGCTAGGTTCGCCGGGCGCCTCGAAGAAGACGAACTGGTTGATGTACAGGTTGGGCACCAGCGGACCGCTGATCCGGTAGAAGGTGTTGCTGCCGCTTTGCCAGCTTTCGACGGTCTTGCTTTGACGCGTCCAGAAGTCGGCGGGCAGGGCGAGCGAGCCGGCGTAGAGCAGGTCGCCGTCTTCCAGCGTCTTGTCGTTCTGGTAGTCGTCTGCGGCCAGGCCGAGCGCGCGCGCCTTGACGCGCATGTTGATGTCCTTGGACACCAGCACGACTTCCTGCCTGGGGCGGCCCGGGCGGTCCTTGGCGTATTCGTCGCGCAGCGCGTGCACCACGCCGAGGATCTGGTTGTCGGCCTTGCCCTGGGGCAGGCTGATCGGCAGCGAGTAGTCGAGCGGGGCGGTCTGGAAGAACAGCCGGCCGCCGGCCTCGCGGTGGCCGGTGGTGTCGAGCTTCAGGCCCTTGTCGATGTCGGCATCCTGGGCGGCGGCCAGCGCGTCGAGCGTGCGGCTGGTCTGGCGGCCGTTGCGGGCGACTTCGGTCGTGCCCTTCTTGTGGCCATCGAGCTCCTCCAGCACGATCATCGGCAGGAAGATGTCGTGCTCCTCGAAGCGGAACAGGCACATCGGGTCGTGCAGCAGCACGTTCGTGTCGAGCACGAACAGCTTGGCCGGGCCTGTGGACTTGCTGCGCTTGGCGCGCGCGGGCGGCTGTGGCGCTGCAACCTGAGCCGCGGCGGGCTCCGCCGCCGGCACCCTGGTTTCGACCTGGATGAGTGCCTGCGGCTGAGGTGTGCTCACGGGGGCAGGCGCGGCTTTGGATTTGGTCCGGCGTGCCGGACGCGCGGCGGCACCACCGCCAGCGCCTTCGGTGCCGAGGCTGTCGAACAATTCAAGCGGTTGCGGGCTGCGCGCTGCAGCTTCGTCGGCACGCGAATCGCCGGAACGGCGCGAGCCCCGGTGCGAGGACCGGGCGGGCGCATCGAGTGCGTCCGGTGAGAGCAGTGCGGCGCGTTTCGTGGGGGCGGGGGGCAGAGGCATGTGTCAGATCGCTCGCAGGAAGTGGGAACCAGAAAACGAAAAAGCCGCCTGAAGACCAAGGCGGCTTTGTTCGGAGGATGCGGTCGTGGAGCTCAACGGCATGAGGCCATTATGCACACCGCGGAGGATGCGCCAGGAGCTCTTTACGCACCACGTTGGGCATTTCCCACGCCAGGCAGAAAAAGCGCTTGGCGGCTCGCAGGGAGGCTTTCAGGCCGCCTTCTTGAGCGCCTTGACGGCCTTGAGCACGTCGTCGACATGGCCGGGAACCTTGAGCCCGCGCCACTCCGCCTTCAGGATGCCGTCGGCGCCGATCAGGAAGGTGCTGCGCTCGATGCCCTTGACCTTCTTGCCGTACATGATCTTGTTCTTGACCACGCCGAACATGTGGCACATCTTTTCTTCGGTGTCGGCGATGAGTTCGAAGGGCAGCTCGAGCTTAGCCTTGAATTCGTCGTGCGACTTCATGTTGTCGCGGGATACGCCGAAGACCGTGGCGCCGGCTTTTTCGAAATCCTTGTAACGATCGCGGAACTGCATCGCTTCGGTGGTGCAGCCCGGAGTGTTATCTTTCGGGTAAAAATACATGACCAGCACGTGGCCGAGATGCGAGGTGTTCGAGACCTTGATGCCGCCCGTGGCGTTGGCGTCGAATTCAGGAATGGGTTTGTTGACAACGATCGCCATGAAACTTGTTTTCTCCGTTAGATTCCGCTCCTGAGCCCTCTCGCCCCGTTTCGCACCGGGCTTGCTCAAAGAGTGGAGGATTGGTCGTTGCTAACTTTGGGGTAGCCGGCCTGTTCGCAACCCGGCATTTTACCCCGAAAACACCCCCATCAGCCACCCACGGGACTCTCCACAAGGAGGGCGGCGATCACGTGCCGGCCTTCGCCGGCCAGGATGTTGTAGGTCCGGCAGGCTGCCGCGGTGTCCATGGTCTCGACGCCGGTGCGCTGGGCCATCAGCGGCTTCAGCCAGGCTGGTTGGGGGAAGCGGATTCGGTTTCCGCTGCCGAAGATGATCAATTCGGCGCCCAGCGAGGCCAATTGCGCGAAATGTTCGGGGCCGATCTGGTCGAAGCTCGAACAATTCCATTCGAAGCGCTCGCCGCGCGAGCCGACCACTACGCTGCCCTCGACTTTTTCGTTGTTGATCGCCACCCAGCCGGGACCGTGCGCGGTGAGAGACTGAGCGTCTGATTTGTCGGGCTGGAGCTTCATCTGGGCACTGGGAACTGTGGTCAAATTATAGGTTTTCCCTAGTGCCACGGGGCTCGCAAGGGCCTTTGATTCCGCGTAAGCAAACTCTAACCCGCGCCCGGGAGGGCCCTTTGAAGCAGCTCAAGAAATCGGCCAAGCTGGCCAACGTCCTCTATGACATCCGCGGTCCCATCATGGACGCCGCCAAGCAGATGGAAGAGGACGGCCAGAAGATCATCAAGCTCAACATCGGCAACCTGGCCGTGTTCGGTTTCGATGCTCCCGAGGAAATCCAGCAGGACATGATCCGCAACCTGCCCACCTCAGCCGGCTATTCGGACAGCAAGGGCGTCTTCGCGGCACGCAAGGCGGTGATGCACGAGACGCAGAAGCAGGGCATTGCCGGCGTCACCCTCGACGACATCTACCTCGGCAACGGCGCCAGCGAGCTGATCGCCATGTCCACCAACGCACTGCTCAACGACGGCGACGAGCTGCTGCTGCCGGCCCCTGACTACCCGCTGTGGACCGCTTCCACGAGCCTGTCGGGCGGCACGCCGGTGCACTACCTGTGCGACGAGGCCAACGGCTGGATGCCCAACCTCGACGACATCCGCGCCAAGATCACGCCGCGCACCAAGGGCATCGTGGTCATCAACCCGAACAACCCGACCGGCGCGCTGTATTCCGACGACCTGCTCAGGAGCATCGTGGCCATCGCGCGTGAGCACGGCCTCGTGATCTTCGCCGACGAGGTCTACGACAAGGTGCTGTACGACGGCGTGAAGCACACCGCCATCGCCAGCCTGTCGACCGACGTGCTCACGCTGACCTTCAACTCGCTGTCCAAGAGCTACCGCTCGTGCGGCTACCGCGCCGGCTGGCTGGTGGTTTCGGGCGACAAGCGCAGCGCGCAGGACTACATCGAGGGCCTGAACATGCTCTCGAACATGCGCCTGTGCGCCAACGTGCCGGGCCAGTGGGCCATCCAGACAGCGCTGGGCGGCTACCAGAGCATCAACGACCTCGTGTGCGAGGGCGGGCGCCTGCGCCGCCAGCGCGACCTGGCCTACGAACTGATCACCGCCATCCCGGGCGTGAGCTGCGTCAAGCCGAGCGCCGCGCTCTACATGTTCCCCAAGCTCGATCCGGAGGTCTATCCGATCGAGGACGACCGCCAGTTCTTCCTCGAGCTGCTGAAGGAAACCCGCGTGATGCTGGTGCAGGGTACCGGCTTCAACTGGGCCACGCCCGACCACTTCCGCATCGTGTTCCTGCCCCACGAGGACGACCTGCGCGAAGCCATCAACCGCATCGCCAGGTTCCTGGAGCAGTACCGACTGCGCCGCAAGTCGCGCCAATGAACTCTGTCCGCATCGCTGCCGCCGCGGCGCTGTCGTTCGCCGCGTTCTTCGCTGGTGCCGCAGGTGCGGCCGGCAGGGAGGGCGTCTCGTTCTCGCACAACGACTGGGAGCTGGCCTGCGACAACACCCGCACCTGCCGTGCCGCCGGCTACCAGTCCGAAGGTGCGGACATCACGGAGCCGGTGTCGATGCTCATCACGCGCAAGGCTGGCCCGGGCACATCCATCGAGATCGAGCTCCAGACCAGCGGCGAGGCCCCCGCCAAGGGGCCGCTGCGCTTCAAGGTCGGCAAGGCCGCCTTGTCCGGCCTCAAGGACGGCTCCGCCAGCCTCGACCAGGAGCAGGTCCGCGTCGTGCTCCCGGAGCTGCTGAGGAACGACGACGCCACGCTCTCGGACCGCGGCGGGCAGAAGTGGGTTCTTTCGCTCTCCGGCCTCAATGCCGTGCTGCTGAAGATGGACGAGGTCCAGGGCCGCGTCGGCACGCCGGGCGCGCTGGTGCGCCGCGGCGGCAAGCCCGAGTCCTCGGTGCCGCCCCCCGTGCCGGCACCGGTCGTGAAGGTGGTCGTGCCGCCGAAGGCCAGGCCAGGCGACGACGCGCTGGCCGGGCGCATCTTCCCGTCGCTGAAGCAGGACGAGGTCAAGGACGAGTGCAACAACCACGACGACTTCAACGCCAAGTCGCTGAGCGTCACGCGCCTGAGCGATCGCAAGGTGCTGCTGTCCTTCGGCTGTGGCATGGGCGCCTACAACTACTCCAGCCTGCTCTGGATCGCCAACGACAAGCCGCCCTACGCGCCCATCGCCATCGAAGCGAATGGCGATTTCGACGAGAAGGACGCCAGCGTCACTTCCTCCATGAAGGGCCGCGGCGTCGGCGATTGCTGGTCGAGCGAGACCTGGAGCTTCGACGGCAAGGACTTCGTGCGCACCGCCGCCGCGGGCGACGGCATGTGCCGCGGTTTTGCGGGCGGTGCCTGGAGCCTGCCGCGCTATGTCACCCGCGTGGAGCTTTCCGAGCCGTCCGCCATCCCATCCAAACCATGAACGCCATGAGTGCGACTCTCCCAATGAAACCCATCCAAGTAGGCCTGCTCGGGGCAGGCACGGTCGGCAGCGGCACCTTCAAGGTGCTCCAGCGCAACCAGGAAGAAATCAAGCGCCGCGCCGGCCGCGGCATCGAGATCACCATGGTGGCCGACCTCGATACCGCCCGCGCCCGCGAAGTGGCCGGCGAGGGCGTCAAGGTGGTCAGCGATGCGCGCGAAGTCATCGCCAACCCCGAGATCGACATCGTCATCGAGCTCATCGGCGGCTACGGCGTTGCGAAGCAACTGGTGC
This sequence comes from Variovorax sp. CAN15, assembly GCF_030462475.1. Taxonomy (GTDB): domain Bacteria; phylum Pseudomonadota; class Gammaproteobacteria; order Burkholderiales; family Burkholderiaceae_C; genus Variovorax. The sequence continues at coordinate 48,220 of NZ_JASMRZ010000022.1, read as the reverse complement.
TCGAAGCCATCGCGGCCGGCAAGCACGTGGTCACGGCCAACAAGGCGCTGCTCGCGGTGCATGGCACCGAGATCTTCGCGGCCGCGCACGCCAAGGGCGTGATGGTGGCCTTCGAAGCCGCGGTGGCCGGCGGCATCCCGATCATCAAGGCGCTGCGCGAAGGCCTCACGGCCAACAGCATCCAGTGGCTGGCCGGCATCATCAACGGCACCACCAACTTCATCCTCTCGGAGATGCGCGACAAGGGCCTGGACTTCGCGACCGTGCTCAAGGAAGCGCAGCGCCTGGGCTATGCAGAAGCCGATCCGACCTTCGACATCGAGGGCGTGGATGCCGGCCACAAGGTCACGCTGATGAGCGCCATCGCCTTCGGCATTCCGGTGCAGTTCGACAAGGCCCACATCGAGGGCATCACCAGGCTGGCCGCGCAGGACATCAAGTACGCCGAACAGCTGGGCTACCGAATCAAGCTGCTGGGCGTGACCAAGCGCACCGCCAAGGGCATCGAGCTGCGCGTGCATCCCTCGCTGGTGCCGTCGAAGCGCCTGCTGGCGAACGTCGAAGGCGCGATGAACGCGGTGGTAGTGCACGGCGACGCCGTGGGCACCACGCTCTACTACGGCAAGGGCGCCGGCAGCGAGCCGACCGCCAGCGCGGTGATCGCCGACCTGGTCGACATCACCCGCCTGCACACCGCTGACGCCGCGCACCGCGTGCCGCACCTGGCCTTCCACCCCGACGCGATGAGCGACCTGCAGGTGCTGCCGATGTCGGAAGTCGTCACCAGCTACTACCTGCGCCTGCGCGTGGCCGACCAGGCCGGCGTGCTCGCCAAGGTGACGGGCCTGCTGGCCACCGCCGGCATCAGCATCGACGCCGTGCTGCAGCGCGAAGCCGACGAAGTGGGCGGCGAAGGTTCCACGCAGACCGACCTGATCATCCTCACGCACGACGCGCGCGAAGGCACCGTCAACGACGTGCTGGCCGAACTGCAGGCGCTGCCGACCGTGCTGGAACCGATCGTGCGCATCCGCAAGGAAGAGCTGTCCTGAGGACGGCGCAAGAGGAATAACGTGAACTACCTGAGCACCCGCGGCCACCCCGACCGCAAGCGCTTCTGCGAAATCCTGCTCGAGGGCCTCGCGCCCGATGGCGGCCTCTACCTGCCCGAGCAATACCCGCAGGTTGACGCCGCCACGCTCGCCAAGTGGCGCAAGCTGCCGTACGCCGAGCTGGCCTTCGAGATCCTCTCGCTCTACATCGACGACATTCCGCCGGCCGACCTGAAGGCGATCTGCGCGAAGACCTATACGGCCGAAGTATTCGGCACCGACGAGATCGTGCCGCTGCGCGAGCTGGAAGACGGCGTGTACCTCGAAGCCCTGTCCAACGGCCCCACGCTGGCCTTCAAGGACATGGCGATGCAGCTGCTGGGCAACCTGTTCGAGTACGAGCTGGCCCGCCGCGGTTCGGAGCTCAACATCCTGGGCGCCACCAGCGGCGACACCGGCAGCGCGGCCGAGTACGCCATGCGCGGCAAGAAGGGCGTGCGTGTCTTCATGACCTCGCCCGACGGCCGCATGAGTCCGTTCCAGCAGGCGCAGATGTTCAGCCTGCAGGACGAGAACATCCACAACATCGCCATCACCGGCGTGTTCGACGACTGCCAAGACATCGTCAAGGCGGTGTCGAACGACCTGGGCTTCAAGCGCAAGTACCGCATCGGCACGGTCAACTCGATCAACTGGGCGCGCCTGCTGGCGCAAGTCGTCTACTACTTCGCGGGCTACTTCCAGGCCACCGCGGGCGACGACAAGCCGGTGAGCTTCACCGTGCCCTCGGGCAACTTCGGCAACGTCTGCGCGGGCCACGTGGCGCGCATGATGGGCCTGCCGATCCACACGCTGGTGGTCGCCACCAACGAGAACGACGTGCTCGACGAGTTCTTCCGCACCGGCGTGTACCGCGTGCGCGCAGCCGTCGACACGCACGAGACCTCCAGCCCGTCGATGGACATCAGCAAGGCCAGCAACTTCGAGCGCTTCGTGTTCGATCTGGTAGGGCGTGACCCCGCCAGGCTGCGCAAGCTGTTCGTGGACGACCTGGGCCTGAATGGCAGCTTCGACCTGAGCGCCGACCCGGCATTCGCGCAGGCTGCCGGACGCTTCGGCTTCCGCAGCGGCCGCAGCACGCACGCCGACCGCCTGGCCACCATTCGCGACACTGAAAAGCGCTTCGCCACGCTGGTCGATCCGCACACCGCCGACGGCCTCAAGGCCGCGCGCGAGCAGCTCACCCCGGGCGTGCCGATGGTGGTGCTCGAAACCGCGCTGCCCATCAAGTTCGCCGCCACGCTGGTCGAGGCGCTTGGCGAAGAGCCCGCGCGGCCGAAGAAGTTCGAAGGCATCGAGGCGCTGCCCAAGCGCGTCGTCAAGCTGCCGGCCGACGCGGAAGCGGTCAAGGCCTACATCGCAGAAAACTGTGACTGACCAAGGCGAGGGCTGCGCATGAAGGTCGTCGGTTTCGCCGGCTATTCGGGCGCGGGCAAGACCACGCTGCTCGAGCGGCTCATTCCCGCGCTCAAGCGGCTCGGCCAGCGCGTGTCGGTGGTCAAGCACGCGCACCACAAGTTCGACATCGACCATCCTGGCAAGGACACGTACCGCCACCGCGAGGCAGGCGCCTTCGAGGTGGTTGTCGCCTCCGACAAGCGCCTGGCCGTGATGCGCGAATTCGAGACCCCGGTCGAGCTCAGCGTGCACCAGCTGCTGGCCGAGGTCCACCCGGTGGCCGACTGGGTGCTGGTCGAGGGATTCCGGCACAGCGACGTGCTCAAGATCGAGATCTGGCGCGAGCCCGCGGCGGACGAGCCCGTGCGGCCCGTGCTGTACCCCGACGATCCCTTCGTCGTCGCCGTGGCCACCGATGCGCCGGCCGTCCTGCCGCAGCCCACCGAGCGGCCGCTCTTCGACCTCAACGACGCCGAGGCCATTGCGAAGTGGTTGGTCGACAGTGGTGAGCGCTTCGAATACAACCCCGATCACCATGGCTGATTCACCCGTTCCCTTCGCCGCCTCTTCCTCGCGACCGCCGCTGATGCCGCTGGACGAGGCGATCGCGGTGCTGCTCGCGAAGGCACAGCCGGTGCTGCCTACCGAAAGCGTCGCCACGTTCGACGCCGACGGCCGCGTGCTGGCGCAGGACCTCGTCTCCGGCCTCACGGTGCCGCCGCGCGACAACAGCGCGATGGACGGCTACGCCGTGCGCGTGGCCGACTGCGCCACGCCGGGCGCCGAACTGAAGGTGGCGCAGCGCATTCCCGCAGGCACCGTCGGCACGCCGCTCGTGCCAGGTACTGCCGCACGCATCTTTACGGGCGCCCAGATTCCCGAGGGCGCCGACGCCGTCGTGATGCAGGAAGACACAGCAGCCATGCCGCAGGAAGGCTGCCTCGGCTCGGTGCGCATCGCCATCGTGCCGGTGGCCGGCCAGTGGATCCGCCGCGCGGGCGAGGACGTGGCCTCCGGCGACGTCGTGCTCCGCAAGGGCGAACGCCTGACGCCCGCCGCGCTGGGCCTTGCCGCCAGCGTCGGCTTCGACCGCCTGCAGGTCGCGCGCAAGCCGCGCGTGGCGATGCTCTCCACCGGCGACGAACTGGTGATGCCCGGCGAGGTCGCACCCGACGCGATGAAGCCCGGCGCCATCTACAACTCCAACCGTTTCTTCATGCGAGCCTTGCTGCACCGGCTGGGCTGCGAGGTGAACGACCTGGGCATCGTGCCCGACAACCGCGAAGCCACCATCGTCGCGCTGCGCGACGCGGCCGAGGCGAGCGACCTGATCATCACGACCGGCGGCGTTTCCGTCGGCGAGGAAGACCACATCCGCGCGGCGCTGCAGTCGCTGGGCGAGCTGCAGCTGTGGTCGCTTTCCATGAAGCCCGGCAAGCCCTTCGCCTACGGCTCCATCGCGCGCAGCAGCGGGCAGGGCGCCTGCCATGTGACGGGGCTGCCGGGCAACCCGGTATCGAGCTTCCTCACCTTCCTGATGCTGGTGCGGCCCTTCCTGCTGACGCTGCAGGGCGCCGCGCGCGTGGCGCCCGAGGCGGTGAAGATGCGCGCCGATTTCGACTGGCCGCGCGCCGACAAGCGACGCGAGTTCCTGCGCGTGAGGCGCAGCCCGGCCGGCGGCCTCGACCTGTTCGCCAACCAGAGCTCGGGTGTGCTCACCTCGATGGTCTGGGGCGACGGCGTGGTCGACAACCCGGCGGGCAAGACGATCAAGTCGGGCGAGCTCGTCGACTTCATTCCCTTCGCATCGCTGCTGGGCTGGGCCGCATGAAAGTCCAGGTCCGTTATTTCGCCTCGGTGCGCGAGGCGCTTTCCCGCAGCGGCGAAGCCGTCGAGACGCGAGCCGAGACGCTGTCGGCCCTGCGCGACGAGCTCATCGCCAGGGGCGGCGCCTACGCCACCGCGCTCGCGCGCGGCAAGGCGGTGCGCATGGCGCTCGACCAGGCCATGAGCGACGAAGCCGCGGCCCTGCGGGAAGGCTGCGAGGTCGCCTTCTTCCCGCCCGTCACGGGCGGTTGAGGCGGGCGTCAAGCGCCACGAGGCGCTCGCGCAGGCTGTCGCAGGCCCGGGTCATCGGCGAGCGCAGTTCGTCGGCCATCTCGCCCTTGTGGGCCAGCAGCGCCTTCAGCGGGCCGGGGTTGGGCTCGGCGAAGAGCATTTCCACCAACGGTTGCAGCGGCTGCCATTCGGCGCGCGCCTCGGCCAGGCGGTTTTCCGACAGCAGGCGTACCAGGCGCACGAAGCGGCGCGTCTGCACGTTGCCGCTGGCCGCGATGGCGCCCGCGCCGCCTTCGGCCATGGTGCCGAAGATCTGGTGGTCTTCGCCCGTCAGTACTTGCAGCCGGCCGTCGGCGATCACCGCGCGCGTCTTGGCCATGTCGCCGCCGCAGTCCTTGATGCCGCGTATGCGGGGATGCGCGGCCAGCGCCAGCAGCGTCTCGCGGGTGATGGTGACGCCGGTGCGGTAGGGAATGTCGTACACCAGCACGGGCACCGAGCTGGCGTCGGCGATGGCGCGGAACCATTCGAGCAGGCCGGCCTGCGAGGGGCGCACGTAGTACGGCGCGGATACAAGCAGGCCTGCCAGCGGGCGTTCGGAGAGCTTGCGTGCCCATGCCGTGGCCTTGCCGAGGTGGTAGCCGGAAATGCCCATCACGACCGGCAGGCCGCCTGCGGCTTCCAGCACGGTGTCCAGCACGGCCAGTTGCTCGGCCTCGTCGAGCGCGGCGGCCTCGCCGGTGGAGCCGCAGGGCACGAAGCCTGTCACGCCGTCGTTCGCGAGCCGGCGGACCAGCGCGGCAAGCGCGGCGTGGTCCACGGCGCCATCGCGCAACGGGGTGACGAGGGCCACCCAGAAGCCGGAAAAATCGGGGGTGGTTGGGTCTTGTTGTTGAGGCACGCGGGGCTTCCTTTCAGGAATCGACCTATGGAAAGAACCATCGTCCGATGCGCGCGCAACCCAGTGAGGGGCCAAAAGCCTTCTGCAGGTTCCGTCGCTCATCCGACGACGGAACCTCGGCTCCGGTCAGACGAGCTTTGGTTTTTTGGCTTTGTCGTTGCTGCTGCTTTGGCCAGCGCGGCGGTCTTCGAGGCGCGAAGGCACCGGGAAGAGCGTGGGCGTGGCAAGGCAGGGCATCGGCAGAGTCTATCGCGATGACACAATTCGGACATGAGCCTTGCCCGTGTTTCGATCCAGACGAACGATTTCGACCTCTCGCGGGAAGTCGCCGCGTTGCGTGTCGGCGACAAACGCGTGGGTGCCGTCTGCAGCTTCGTAGGCACGGTGCGCGACCGCAACGACGGCAGCAGCGTTTCGTCGATGGAGCTGGAGCACTACCCCGGCATGACCGAGAAAGCCATCGAGGCCATGATCGACGAGGCGCACAGGCGCTTCGACATCCTCGGTGCACGCGTGATCCACCGCGTGGGCCTGCTGCAGCCGGAAGACCAGATCATGATGGTGGCGGTGGTGTCGGCGCACCGAGGCCAGAGCTTCGAGGCCTGCGAGTTCCTGATGGACTACCTCAAGACCCAGGCGCCCTTCTGGAAGAAGGAGCAGACGCCCGAAGGCGCCCGCTGGGTCGATGCGCGCGTGGCCGACGACGCGGCCCTGGCGCGCTGGGGCATAAGCGCCCCGAACGCCTGATCTGCCTCTTGTTCCCTCTCCCCTCGGGCAGAGGGTTGGGGCGAGGGCGGCAGCGCTCGTTCGACCGCACGTTCTTGTGAAGGCCGCGGGCCCTCACCCCAGCCCTCTCCCCGAGGGGAGAGGGAGCAAGACTTCAGAGTGGCTTGAAGCCGCTCGATTGAATGATCTTTTCCCAGGTCTGGGTATAGGTGCGCACGCGGCCCGCGAATTGGCCCTGCGGCTCGTAGCCCACCGTCAGCCCCATCGTCGTGAGCTTCTGCTTCACGTCGGGCATGGCCAGCACCTTCTGCAGCGCGTCGCCGTACTTGTCGATGATGGGCTGCGGCGTGCCCACCGGCGCGAAGATGCCGTAGTAGGGCAGGTCGTCCAGGTTCGCGAAGCCCAGTTCGGTGAAGGTCGGCACGTTCGGGATCACGGCCTGGCGCTTGGCGCCGATGGAGGCCACGATGCGCAGCTTGCCGGCCTTGTGGTTCTCGATGAAGTCCGGCACCGAAGCGATGCCCGCGGTGATCTGGTTGCCCAGCATGTCGGCCGTCATGGGCGCGCTGCCGCGGTAGGGGGCGGGCTGCACGTCGATCTTGTACTTGTCCGAGATCATTTTCACGAGGAACTCGGGGATCGAGGCCGGCGCCGGGATGCCGATGGTCTCCTTGCCGCCCTTCTGCGTGCGGACCCACTTCACGTACTCGTCGATGCTCTTGGCCGGCGTGCCGCCCGACACCGCCAGCACGTTGGCGAACGTGGCGAAGCCGGCCACGGGCACGAAGTCGGTGGCCGGGTTGAAGCCCGGGTTCTTCACCACCTGCGGCAGGATCGAGATGGTGTGGTCGTGCGACAGGAACAGCGTGTGGCCGTCGGCCGGCGAAGACTTCAGCACCGTCGCCGCGATCTGCCCGCCCGCGCCGGCGCGGTTCTCGACCACCACCGGCACGCCCAGCACGTCCTTGAGCTTTTCGCCCAGCGTGCGTGCAATGGCGTCGCTGCCGGCGCCGGCGGGGAAGCCCACCAGCAGGCGGATGGGGGTGCCGCTTTGCGCCTGCGCAAGGCCGGACAGGCCCATGGCGGCTAGAAAGAGGCCCACGCTGATCGCCCGGCGCACCGGTTGAACGCGCCGCATTGAAAAAACCATGATCGACTCCATTCGAGAGAGAGAAATGCCTACGGGCGGAAGATGAGGGATCCTCTGCAATACCCGTGCCCAGGGGACCGGGAAGTGCCGGGAGGACCGGCAACCTTGAATCGTGCCCGAACAGCCCTATTTTGGATGCAGGAATACCACCATGCGACAAGACAAACTCACCACCAAATTTCAGGAAGCGCTGGGCGACGCACAGTCGCTGGCGCTGGGCAACGACAACGCCTACATCGAACCGGCCCACCTGCTGCTCGCGATGCTGCGCCAGGACGACGGCCCGCGCGCCCTGCTGGAGCGTGCCGGCGTCAACGTCCCTGGCCTGACGCAGGCGGCCGAGGCCGCCATCAAGAAGCTGCCGCAGGTGCAGGGCCACGACATCGTGCAGGTCGGCCCCGAGCTCGGCAAGCTGCTGCAGGCCACCGAGAAGGAAGCCCTCAAGCGCAATGACCAGTTCATCGCCGGCGAGCTCTTCCTGCTGGCGCTGGCCGACAGCAAGGCCGACGTCGGCAAGATCGCGAAGGAAAACGGCCTGAGCCGCAAGTCGCTCGAGGCCGCCATCGATGCCGTGCGCGGCGGGCAGGGCGTGAACAGCGCCGACGCCGAAGGCCAGCGCGAAGCCCTCAAGAAATACACCCTCGACCTCACCGAGCGTGCCCGCCTGGGCAAGCTCGACCCGGTCATCGGCCGCGACGAGGAAATCCGCCGCGCCATCCAGGTGCTGCAACGCCGCACCAAGAACAACCCCGTGCTCATCGGCGAACCCGGCGTGGGCAAGACCGCCATCGTCGAAGGCCTCGCACAGCGCATCGTTGCGGGTGAGGTGCCCGATTCGCTCAAGGGCAAGCGGGTGCTGTCGCTCGACATGGCTGCGTTGCTGGCCGGCGCCAAGTTCCGCGGCGAGTTCGAGGAGCGCCTGAAGACCGTGCTCAACGAGCTCGCGAAGGACGAGGGCCAGACCATCGTCTTCATCGACGAGCTGCACACCATGGTGGGCGCCGGCAAGGCCGAAGGCGCCATGGACGCCGGCAACATGCTCAAGCCGGCGCTCGCGCGCGGCGAGCTGCACTGCGTGGGCGCCACCACGCTCGACGAGTACCGCAAATACATCGAGAAAGATGCAGCCCTGGAGCGCCGCTTCCAGAAGATCATCGTGGGCGAGCCCAGCGTGGAGGCGACCATCGCCATCCTGCGCGGCCTGCAGGAAAAATACGAAGTGCACCACGGCGTGCAGATCACCGACCCGGCCATCGTGGCCGCGGCCGAATTGAGCGACCGCTACATCACCGACCGCTTCCTGCCCGACAAGGCCATCGACCTGATCGACGAGGCTGCGGCCAAGATCAAGATCGAGATGGACTCCAAGCCCGAGGTCATGGACCGGCTCGACCGCCGCCTGATCCAGCTGCAGATCGAGCGCGAGGCCGTGCGCCGCGAGAAGGACGAGGCCTCGCAGAAGCGCCTGGGTCTGATCGAGGGCGAGATCGAGAAGCTGCAGAAGGAAATCGCCGATTACGACGAGATCTGGCAGGCCGAGAAGGCCCAGGCCCAGGGCAGCGCGCAGGTGCGCGAAGACGTCGACAAGATCAAGTTCCAGATCGAGGAATGGAAGCGCAAGGGCGACTTCAACAAGGTCGCGGAGCTTCAATACGGCCAACTGCCGGCGCTCGAGAAGCGCCTGAAGGAAGCCGAAGCCAATGAGGCCACCAAGGGCAAGTCGAGCGCGCCCACGCTGCTGCGCACGCAGGTCGGCGCGGAAGAAATCGCAGAGGTCGTGGCGCGTGCCACCGGCATTCCGGTCGCCAAGCTGATGCAGGGCGAGCGCGACAAGCTGCTGGTAATGGAAGACAAGCTGCACGAGCGCGTGGTCGGTCAGGACGAGGCTATCGGTGCGGTCGCCAACGCGATCCGCCGCTCGCGTTCGGGCCTTTCCGACCCGAACCGCCCGACCGGCTCGTTCCTGTTCCTCGGCCCCACGGGCGTGGGCAAGACCGAGCTGTGCAAGGCGCTCGCGGGCTTCCTGTTCGACAGCGAAGACCACCTGATCCGCATCGACATGAGCGAGTTCATGGAGAAGCACTCGGTCGCCCGCCTGATCGGCGCGCCGCCGGGCTACGTGGGCTATGAAGAGGGCGGCTATCTCACGGAAGCCGTGCGCCGCAAGCCCTACAGCGTGGTGCTGCTCGACGAGGTCGAGAAGGCCCACCCGGACGTGTTCAACGTGCTGCTGCAGGTGCTGGACGATGGCCGCCTTACCGACGGCCAGGGCCGCACCGTGGACTTCAAGAACACCGTGATCGTGATGACGAGCAACATCGGCTCGCCCATCATCCAGGCCATGGTGGGCAAGCCCTCCGAAGAGATCAAGGAAGCGGTTTGGGACGAGCTGAAGAACTACTTCCGCCCCGAGTTCCTGAACCGCATCGACGAGACGGTCGTGTTCCATGCGCTCGACGCGAAGAACATCGAATCGATCGCAGCGATCCAGCTCAAGGTGCTGCAGGCGCGGCTCGCGAAGATGGATCTGGGGCTGGAGGTGTCGCCTGCGGCGCTGGCGGAGATCGCCAAGGTCGGCTTCGACCCGGTGTTCGGCGCGCGTCCGCTGAAGCGCGCGATCCAGCAGCGCATCGAGAACCCGCTGTCGAAGCTGCTGCTCGACGGAAGCTTCGGGCCGAAGGACACGATCGAGGTCACGACCGACCCGATCCTGTCGCCGGGGCAGTTCTCCTTCCGCAAGGCGGGGGAACCAACGGCGGCCGCTTCGGCCTAAAGTCGGATGATGAACTTCGTAATACGCGTCATTCTTCTGCTCCTGGGGCTGGTCTTCGCGGCCAGCCTGGCCGTGGCGGTCATGCTGCTGGCGGCGGTCTGGGGTGTTCGCTACGCCTGGGGGCGTCTCACGGGCAAGCCCGTGACGCCTTGGGTCATGCGTTTCAACCCGCGCTCGGGCTTCGATAAATTTCGTAATGCGGCACAGCCGGCCGAGCCGACCGCCGCCGACGTGGCCAATGCGCGGGCACGCGGCGAATCGGTGGAGCGCCCGGTGCGTATTCGCGGCAGCGCCAGCGACGTGACCGACGTGTCGCCGAAATCGGTTTCGCGCGGCTGAGCCTGCGCTATTCCACGCGCGACAACCCGTCGCGCGGTTCGCCGTCAGAATCGTCCTCCTGCAGCCGCCGCTTCTTGCGGCTTTCGCTTTCATCAGGAGAGACATTCCATGACATCGCGCGACATCTTCGTGGTCGGCACCGCCCGCACCGCCATCGGCACCTTCGGCGGCTCGCTGAAGGACGTGCCCAACACCCAGCTTGCCACCACCGCCGTCAAGGCCGCCATCGAACGCAGCGGCGTCGCGGCCGATGCCATCGGCCATGTGGTCATGGGCAACGTGATTCCCACCGACGTGAAGGACGCCTACCTGAGCCGCGTCGCGGCCATCGACGCGGGCTGCCCCATCGAGACGCCGGCCTTCAACGTCAACCGCCTCTGCGGCTCGGGCCTGCAGGCCATCGTGTCGGCGGCACAGGCCATCGCGCTGGGCGACTGCGACATCGCCATCGGCGGCGGTTCGGAGTCGATGAGCCGCGGCCCGTACTTCGACACATCGGCCCGCTATGGCGCACGCATGGGCGATGCGGTGCTGGTCGACTACATGCTCGGCATCCTCCACGACCCGTGGGAGAAGATCCACATGGGCATCACCGCCGAGAACGTCGCCGCGCGCTACGGCATCACGCGCGAGCAGCAGGACGAGCTGGCGGTGCTGAGCCAGCAGCGCGCGGCGGCCGCCATTGCCGCAGGCCGTTTCAAGGAGCAGATCGTTCCGGTCGAGGTGAAGACGCGCAAGGGCGTGGTGCTGTTCGACACCGACGAGCACGTGCGCGCCGATACCACCGTCGAGACGCTGTCGAAGATGAAGCCCGCGTTCAAGAAGGACGGCCTCGTCACCGCAGGCAATGCCTCGGGCATCAACGACGGCGCCGCCGCCGTGGTGCTGGCCGAGGGCGGCCGCGTGAAAGCACTGGGCCTGAAGCCTCTGGCGCGGCTGGTGGGCTATGCACACGCTGGCGTGGAGCCCGCGTACATGGGCATCGGCCCGGTGCCGGCCACGCGCAAGGTGCTGGAGCGCACCGGCCTGAAGGTGAGCGACTTCGACGTGATCGAGTCGAACGAAGCCTTTGCGGCACAGGCCTGCGCGGTCATCAAGGAGCTGGGCTTCGATCCGGCCAAGGTGAATCCGAACGGTTCTGGCATCTCGCTGGGGCATCCGGTGGGTGCGACGGGCGCGATCATCGCGACGAAGGCGATTGCGGAGCTGCACCGCACGGGCGGCCGTTACGCGCTGGTGACGATGTGCATCGGCGGCGGGCAAGGCATTGCGGCCGTCTTCGAAAGAGTCTGAGCGCCATGCTCCGCCGACCCATCCTGATCGACCCCGACGAGGTCGACTTCAGCGCCATCCGGGCGCAGGGTGCGGGCGGGCAGAACGTCAACAAGGTGTCGAGCGCGGTGCACCTGCGCTACGACATCCACGCCAGTTCGCTGCCGGCCGACGTGAAGGAGAGGCTGCTCGCGCTGCGCGACAGCCGCATCACGCAGGAAGGCGTGTTCGTGCTGAAGGCGCAGCAGCACCGCACGCAGGAGATGAACCGTGCCGACGCGCTCGTGCGGCTGCAGGCGGTGGTCGACAGCGTGGCCATCGCGCCGCGCTTGCGGCGCGCCACCAAGCCGACCTATGGCTCGAAGCAGCGCCGGCTCGAAGGCAAGAGCCAGCGATCGCAGATCAAGAGCTTGCGCGGACCGGTGCGGGACTGATCCCGCGATCCTGCCGCTCGCGGGCCTTGTCGCAGGGCGATGCAATCTGGTACGAATCGAGTGCAAAGCCCCTGCTTTACGGGTCTGAAACATCTCCCCAGGACAATCGCACTCATGAGAAGGCCCCTTTCGCGCGCCGTGCTGTCCGCATTCCTGCTGGCTCCGGCCGCGGCGCTACTGGGCGGATGCGGCCCGGGAGCCGCAGCGCAACCGGACGCAGGTGCTGCAGCAGCCCCCGAACTCAAGTGGGAGGAACTGATCCCCAAGAGCTGGGACCCGACGAAGCGCTACCGCAACATCAGCCTCGAAGCCCTGCGCGACAACGATCCGCGCGCAATCCAGATGCTCGACGAGATGCGCGCCGTGTGGGACAACGCCCCCGTCAACGTGGCGCTCGATGGCAAGCCGGGCAAGCTCGCCGGCTTCGTCGTTCCGCTGGACAACACGCAGGAGGGCATCCGCGAATTCCTGCTGGTGCCGTACTTCGGCGCCTGCATCCACACCCCGCCGCCGCCCGCCAACCAGATCGTGCACGTGGTCGCGTCCTCGGTCGTGAAAGGCCTGCACGCGATGGACACGGTGTATGTCAGCGGCACGCTGAAGGCGGCGCGCTATTCGTCGGCTGACATGGGCGTGAGCGGCTACGAGATCAAGTCGGCCTCGGTCGAGCGCTTCGTGCCGAAGCAGCCGCAATGACGGGCCGCGCTCAGCCGCCCATGCGCTGAGACAAAAAATCCAGGAACGACGTTATGCGCGCCGACAGCTGCGTGTTGCGGTAGTACACGGCATTCACCGGCTGGCGCACGTCGGCAGTTTCCTTCGCCAGCACCTGCACCAGCGTGCCGTTGGCGCGGTCGATGCCCGTCATGAAGTCCGACAGGCAGACGATGCCCACGCCCGCCAGCGCGAGCTGTCGCAGCGTCTCGCCGCTCGATGCCACCAGCGTGGGCGCGATGTTCCATTCGTCGCCATGCACGCCGCGCAGCGGCCAGCGGTTCAGCGACTCGGGCTGCGTGAAGCCCAGCAGCGTGTGCTCGGCCAGGTCGGCCACCTTGCGCGGCTTGCCGTGCACTTCGAGGTACGCGGGGCTCGCCAGCACGCGCAGCCGGTGCGTGCCCAGCGGCCGCGCATGCAGTGTGGAGTCGCGCAGCGGGCCGATGCGGATCGCCACGTCGGTGCGGCGCTCCAGCAGGTCGATGGGCAGGTCGTCGGTGTCCAGCTCCAGGCTGATCTGCGGATAGAGCCTGCGGAACTCCGGCACCAGCGGCACGATGGCGTGCAGCATGAAGGGCGAGGCCGCGTTCACGCGCAGGCGGCCCACGGGCTGCTGGCGGCGCGCGGCCATGTGCTCCTCGGCGTCGTCGATGGCATCGAGGATCGCGCGCGTGCGCTGCAGGAAGGCCGCGCCTTCTTCCGTGAGTTCGAGCCGCCGCGTGGTGCGGCGAAGCAGGGTGGTGTCGAGCTTCTGCTCGAGCCGGCTCAAGGCGCGGCTGATGCCCGAGACCGTCTGCGACAGCTGCTCCGACGCGGCCGTGATCGAGCCCGTGTCCACCACCGTGCGGAACGCGACGAGTTCTTCGATGGTGGTCTTCATGGGGGCCGCGGCTCGGTCTTCTTCAGGCGGCTTCCTCTGCGGCCGCCGGCACTTCGACGCGCGGCATCAGAGCCGCCAGCGCCTCGCCGTCGGTGCGGTAGCTGAAGAGCATCGGCCCCGGCGCCAGCAGGCCGGCGCTTTCCAGCACCTGCATCGCGGGCAGCTTCATGCCGCTCAGGTGCAGGCGGATGCCCTTGGATTCCATCATCCGGCGGATCGAGCCGAACACTTCGGCGCCGGTGATGTCGATGCGGTTGATCGGCTGCGCGAACAGGCAGACGTCGGTGAGGTCGGGCCGCTCGGCCAGCGCCACCGTGAGCGCGCGTTCGAGCGTGGAGGCCGATGCGAAGTCGAGCTCGGCGTCCATGCGCAGCGCATAGAGGTTCGGCGCCAGCGGCGGCAGCTTCCAGAGGTTGCGGTCGCGCAGGCTGCCGTCGGGGTGCAGGCCCACCTCGATGATGCGCGGGTGCAGGTGCCGGTACATGTAGTGCGCCAACGCGGCCAGCAGGCCGCCGAGCACGCCCCAGTAGATGCTCGGCGCGGTCGCGATGGTCAGCACGAAGGTGCCGAAGGCGATGCCCGCCTCGATGCGCGAGATGCGCCACAGCGCGGTGAAGCTCGCCGGCTTCACCAGCCCCAGGATGGCCGTGACAACCACCGCCGCCAGCACCGCCTGCGGCACGTGATACAGCAGCGGCATCAGCCACAGCAGCGCACCGGCCACCACGACCACGCTGAAGAGCGTCGCCCAGCCGGTCTGCGCGCCCGCATACAGCGTGATAGCCGAGCGCGAAAAGGAAGAACTCGTGGGAAAGGCGCCCGTGAAGCCCGAGGCCAGCTTGGCCAGGCCCTGGCCGATCAGGTCCTGGTTTTCGTTCCAGAGCGTGCCGGCGCGCGCGTTGTCGACCTTGGCGCTCGAAGCGGTTTCGAGAAAGCTCACCAGCGTGATCATCAGCGCCGGCAGCACCAGCGCGCTGAAGGTGCCCGGCGGCAGCAGGCCGGGCCAGTAGAACGAAGGCAGGCCCGAGGGCAGAGTGCCCACCACCGCGCCGCCGCGCAGCGCGTAGTCGGCCAGCCAGCTGATGGCGGCCGCGCCGGCCACCAGTGCCATCGTGGTCGGAAAACGCGGCAGCAGCCGCTTGCCCAGCCACAGCACCGCGATGCTGCCCAGGCCGAAGGCGATGGCCACAAGGTCGGGCAGCGGGCCGCCGCCACGCAGCACCTGCGGAATGGTCCGCCCGGTGAAGCCCAGCAGCGCCGGCAGCTGCGAGATGGCGATCAGCACCGCCGCGCCCTGCGTGAAGCCGATGAGCACCGGCGCATTCACCAGCCGCAGCAGCCAGCCGAAGCGGCCCGCACCCAGCACGATCTGGATGGCGCCCGACATCAGCGTGAGCCACACCGCCATCGCCACCCACTCGTCGCTGCCCGCCACCGCCAGCGGCGCGAGCGAAGCGCCCACCAGCAGGCTCGTGAGCGCCGTCGGACCGACCGACAGCCGCTGCGACGAGCTGAACATCACCGCGATCAGCGCCGGGAAGAGTGCCGCGTACACGCCCGTCACGAGCGGCATGCCCGCCAGCGCCGCATAGGCCACGCCTTGCGGAATGACCATCAGCGCCACGGTGATGCCGGCCGTCGCCTCGTTGCGCAGCAGCGCGGCTGAGGGACGGTGCCAGGCAAGGCACGGAATCCAGCGCGAAAGCCGCTGGCGCAGGGGGGAGGAGGGGGTAGCCGGGGTCATGGATGATGGCGGGCGCACGGGGAAAACTGCAGGGCACATGCGCGGTGCGCCGCGCGGGAGCGATGCGGAATATGGGGCGGGGTCAGATCAGCGACGCTGCGTTCTTGAGCACGTAGTCGCAGGCCTTTTCCTTGACCTTCGACGACAGCCCCTTGAAGTTCAGCGACTTGCCGTCGCCGCCCTGCAGCAGGCCCTTGGCGCCGCTGGCGAAGCCGGTTTCCTGCTTCTTCTGGCCGGTGATCTTGGCGAGGAGCTTGTCTTTCACCGAGGCCGCGTCGCCGCCCAGGTAGTTGTTCTTCACGCAGTACTGAAGCACACCGGCCGCGTTGCCCATGGTGCTGGAGCCGATGGCGGGCATCTTGAAGCCGAGGCTGCTGCCCAGGTTGCCGAGCGCCGATCCGCCCGTGCTGCCGCCGCTGCCTTGCGAGTTGGCGCTGGCGGCTTCGCCGGCCTTTTCCTTGAGCTGGTCGAGCAGGTTGTTGGCCTGCGCCGAGGCGCCTGCTGCGAGCAGCGCGAGGGCGATGAGGGTGGAGCGGGCGTGCATGTTGTCCTCCTGTCGGTAGCGTGGTGGAAAGCGGCCACCAGCATAACGGAGACGCCGGGGGCGAAGCCCCGCTGCAGTCGCCCTCGCGCCTGTGCTTACTTCGAACGGGGAGTGCGCTTTTCGAGCAGTGGCGCGCTGGTGCCCTGCACGCCGACGAGGCCGAGCACCGTCACCAGCGAGTTCTGCGCACCCTTCCAGCCGTCGGTCACGTCGATCCACTCGCTGAGCGCGTGGAAGCCGCCGGTCTTGCCGCCGCCGCCGATGATGATGGCCGGGATGCCCAGCGACATCGGCACGTTGGCGTCGGTGCTCGCGCCCGTGAGCAGCGTCTTGTGGCCGAAGGCGGCGTTCGAGCGCGTGGCGGCCTCGACGATCACCGTGTCCGACTGCGTGCGGCCGCCCGGACGGTCGCCGATGAGCTTGGTGCTCACGCTCAGCGTGTTGACGTTCCAGCGCTTGTTTTCCTCGGCCACGGCTTCGTCGATGGCGGCGAGGATCTTCTTCTCGGTCTCGAGCAGCGGCGCCATTTCGTCGGAGCGGATGTCCACCGCCATGCGCGCGTCCGGCGCGATGGTGTTGACAGAAGTGCCGCCGCCGACCGTGCCGACGGTGAACGTCGTCTTCGGGAAGCTCGGCGTGCGGATGTCGGCGATCTTCGCGATGGCGCGGCCCATGCCGTGGATCGCGCTCGGCACCTGGCCGAATGCGCCGTAGCTGTGGCCGCCCGGGCCCTTGAAAGTCACTTCGTAGCGGTGGCTGCCGGTGCCCAGCATCAGCACCGAGCCATCGGGCGCGGGCTCCAGGCCGACCATCCCGTCGATGTCGAGGTTGTCGCGAAAGATCGCCTTGATGCCGCGCAGGTTGCCGAGCTCTTCCTCGCCCACGTTGCCAACGATGAGCAGGTCGCCCACCGTCTGGATCTTGTTGTCGTTGAGCACCTTGAGCCACGACAGCAGCACCGACAGGCCGCGCGTGTCGTCTGAGATGCCGGGTGCGTAGAGCTTGCCGTCGCGCTCCTTGACCTTCACGTCGGTGCCGGCCGGAAACACCGTGTCGAGGTGGGCAGAGATCAGCAGCTTCGGCCCGTTGCCCGTGCCCTTGCGCAGGCCGACCACGTTGCCTTCGGCGTCGATCTTCGCGTCCGTCAGGCCGAGGGCCTTCATGCGGGCGAGAAAGGCTTCGGCGCGCTTCTGTTCCTTGAAGGGCGGCGCCTCGATCTCGGTGAGCATCTTCAGGTCTTCCACCGAGCGGTCGTGGTCGGCCTTGACCGAATCCAGCAGTTTCTGGATGGCGGGCGAGGCCATCAGCTGGGTGTAGGCCTTGTCCACTTCCGGGCGCACCTGCGTGGGCGTGGCCGCGACGCTGCCGCTCTGGGCGTGCGCGAGGCCTGTGGCGGCGGAGGCCAAGGCCAAAGCGAGGGCAAGGGCGATCGGGGCGAGGCGAGGCGACACGGGGCGGGGCATGGTGCGGGATGTCCTTGTAGTTGAGGCTGACCAGGTCGGGGCGAGCGGCGCCGGTGCGACGCCGTCGTCAGTGATTCTTATGGCTGTGTTAGGAGCGCGCTCTGGTTTAATCTTCCGCGTTGTCAGTTTTTCTAACGAAGCCCTCATGCGCCGCCATATTCCGAGCACCCGCGCGCTGCTGATCTTCGACGCGGTGGCCCGCCATCACGGCGTCGGCAAGGCCGCGGAGGAGCTGTGCCTCACGCACAGCGCGGTGAGCCAGCAGTTGCGCCAGCTGGAGACGCAGATCGGCGTGCGGCTGGTGCAGCGCACCGCGCGCGGCACCGGGCTCACCGAGGCAGGCCAGCGCTACCACGGCCAGATTTCAGGCGACTTGCTGCGCCTGCAGAACCACACGCTGGAAGCCATGGCGCAGCGCACCGACGGCCTGCGCCTGCTGGTCGGCGCGGTGCCGGTGCTGGCCGAGGGCTGGCTCACGCCGCGCCTGCCGGAGTTCATCGGGCTGAACCCGGGCTGCAGCCTGCATCTGCAGGTGTTTCCTACGCATCTCTACATGGAAGACCAGCCGTTCGATGTGGGCGTGCAGTACGACGACGCCGTGTGGCCCGGCGCGAACGCGCTGCCGCTGATGGGCGAATCCTGCGTTGCCGTTTGCTCGCCCGGCGCGAAGGGCCGGCCGGCCATGGCGCGCGGCGACTTCCGCGCGGCGCCGCTGCTGCAATTGCGCACGCGGATGGGCGCGTGGGAAGAGTGGTTCGGCCAGGCCCCGCATCTGCGCGCGCCGGAGAACCTGGTGGCGGGGCACCGCTTCGACCTGTTCTCGTCGCTGGTCGCGGCCGTGCGCGCCGATCTGGGCGTGGGGCTGGTGCCCGACTACTTCGTCGAGCGCGAGCTGCGTTCGGGCGAGCTGGTGCTGGCCTGCCCGCACCGGGCACCGTCGAGCCGGGGCTACAGCGTGTTCGTGGCGCCCAGCCGCACAGACGATGCTCTGGTCGGCGCCTTCGTGGAGTGGCTGCGCGCGGCAGCCGCGCAGGCCGCGCCGCAGGAACTGAAGGCCGCCTAGGCCCGGCGGAAGAGCAGCACCGAGTTCGTGCCGCCGAAGGCGAAGGAGTTGCTGATGGCGGCTTCGAGCGCGGGCGCCGCGGTGTCGTCCTGCATGACGAGGTTCATCCGGCATTCCGGATCGATCTCGCGGCAGTTGGCGTTGGGCGGCAGTTGCCGCTGCTGCAGCGCCATCACGGTGATGAGCGCCTCGATGGCGCCGGCCGCGCCCAGCATGTGGCCATGCAGCGCCTTGGTCGAACTCACGCGCAGCGTGTCGAGGTCATCGCCCCACACCTCGGCCAGCGCGTTGCGCTCGACCACGTCGCCGATGCGCGTGGCCGTGCCGTGCGCGTTGCAGTAGCCCACGTCGCGGGGCTGCAGGCCGGCCTCGCGCAGTGCGGCGCGCAGCGCGCGGGCCTGCCCCGGTGCATCGGGCTTGGTGAGGTGGGTGGCGTCGCTGCTCAGCCCCCAGCCGGCCAGCGTGGCGTAGCTGCGGGCGCTGCGTGCACGGGCGCGTTCGGCGGATTCGAGAACGAGGAAGGCCGCGCCTTCGCCCAGCGCGAAGCCGCTGCGGTCGGTGGCGAAAGGCCGCACCGCGCCGGCCGCCTCGCCGGGCTGGAAGCCGGCCAGCGTTGCCATGGCCTGCCAGGCCACCACCACGCCGGGCACGATCAGCGCTTCGCTGCCGCCGGCGATGGCGATGTCGACCTCGCCGCGCTGCACGGCCTTGGCCGCCTCGGCGATCGCGGCAGAAGAGGAAGCGCAGGCGACCGAGTAGGTGAGCACCGGGCCCTTCACGCCCTGGCGCATGGCCACGTGAGCGGCCGGTGCGTTCGGCATGAAGGCGGGAATGGTGAGTGGGGAAACGCGGCCGTTGCCGCGATAGGCCGCTTCGAGCGCCGCCGCACCGCCCATGCCGCAGCCCGAGAAGACGCCGACGCGCTCGGGATCGGCGTCCGATGTGGAAAGGCCGGCATTGCGCATCGCCATGTCGGCGGCAGCCACGGCCAGCTGGCTCACGCGGTCGACACCGGCGAGCTGCAGCTTGGTGAACCAGCGGGTCTCGTCGAAGGCTACGGTGGCGGCCGCTGCCGGCTTGGGCAATTCGGGAAAGACGGGCTGTATGGCCGACCGGCCCTGCAGCAGGGACTGGAACAGCGCGCCGGGCTCGTCGCCGTGCGGCGCCACGACGCCCAGCCCGGTGACGGCGACTTCGTGGTTCACGACGCCGACGCGGCCTTCTCGGCCCTGACCTTGTCGACCAGCACGGAGAGCTCGGCCAGGGTGTCGATGTTCGCGTCCTCGTCGGGCATGACGATGCCGAAGTGGTCTTCGATGGCGAACAGAAATTCGGCCAGGGCCAGCGAATCGAGCCCGCCGGTTTCACGCATCGACGCGTGGGGGTCGAGCTTCGACGGTTCGATGCCGTACTTCTCGTGGATCAGGTCCTGCAATTCCTTCAGCGAACTCATCGTGCAATGCCTGTCGTCTCGTGTGCCGCCGATCGATCGCCGCCCGCTGCGGTCCTTTGAATCAATCGATCCCTTCCTCGTCGGCCAATGGTGAGTGTGGTCAATGTTTACGGATGATATCCGCTCCCACCCGAGGGGCATCCTCTCGCTGGCGGGCGCCGGGCCGCCAGCGCATCGAAGGCAGGGCGAAAGCCATGCCCAGCAGCGCCCCGGCTGCCACGTCCAGCGCCACATGCTGCTTGACCGCCAGTGTCGAATAGGCAATGGCGGCGAACCAGGCCCAGTTGAGTGCCCGCCACCCGGCGGGCGTGCGCGTTTCGCGCAGCACGTCCTCGATGCGGATGGCCGTGAAGATCGCCACCGCCACATGCATCGAGGGGCAGGCGTTGCCCGCCGCGTCCACGCCCTGCAGCATCGCGAAGCCTGGGTAGCCGGATACGTCGATGGCCAGGGGGGGGATCTGGGTCGGCCAGAAGTAGAAGATGCCCAGGCCGGTGATGCACAGCCCGCCGATCCACAGCCCGTAGACCACCAGCTCGCGGAAGGTGAGCTGCAGCCCCGGCGCGATGCCCACGTACACCCACAGCGAGAGGTACGGCCCCAGCAGGTAGGGCTGGAAGGGCAGCAGGCGGTCCAGCGGCGTCAGCGGCATTACCTCGACCGGAAAGGACGGGTTGCGCAGCAGGTGGAAGTAGCCAATGAAGAACAGCCATGTGAAGACCGTGGTGCCGACCGCCTTCAGCAGGAAGTGCCGGCGCACGCGCAGCCAGATGTCGGCGGTCCACCTGGGTGGCCGGGCGCCGGGCGCCATGTTCAGGGAGATCGGTGAGTGCATGGTGTTGCTTGTCGGGCGCCGATCTTGCCAGAGCGCCGTGAAGCCCCCCACCCGGCTCTCGCGCATCAGGCGGGCGCGGGCCGCTTGCGGTGCTGGAACGAGGTGGGCGAGCGGCCGGTGGCGGCCTTGAACATCGCGCAGAAGGCGCTGTCGGTGGCGTAGCCGCTGGCGGCCGCCACCTGGCTCACCGCCATGCCGCGCGCCAAGAGCGGCAGCGCATGCGCCATCACGGCCTGCTGGCGCCACTGCTGCCAGCTCATGCCGAGCTGGTCGCGGAAAAGGCGTGCCACCGTGCGCTCGCTGGCGCCGATGGCTGCGGCGCGCTCGGCCAGCGTGGCGCGGTCGGCCGGGTTGCGCAGCAGCGTCTCGCAGAGCTGGCGCAGGCGCTTGTCGGTGGGCAGCGGCACGTCGATGCGGATCTGCGTGGCGCGCTCCAGCTCGTCGACCAGCAGCGGCGCGATCATCCGCTCGCGCTGCGGCGCGTGCGCATCGGCCGTCGGCAGGCCGTCGGGCGTGGTGTCGAGCGCGAGCATCAGCGCGCGCAGCAGGGGGCTGATTTCGAGCACCTCGCATTTCTCCCATGTGGGCGCGATCCAGGCGTGCAGGTAGACGGTGCGCAGCTCGGCGTCTTCGATCAGCGTGATGCTGTGCGGCATGTTGGCCGGCACCCAGAGCGCGCGCGAGGGCGGCACGATGTAGCTGCCGTCCTGCGTGCTCAGGCGGATCACGCCCCGGGTGGAGAAAGTGAGCTGCGGCCACGGGTGCTCGTGCAGTTCGACGAGCGTGTCGGCGCTCAGGAAGTGCTCCTTGGCGCGCAGCGGCCGCACCGCGTCGGGCGCGTAGAGGTGCGGCGTGAGGGAGGCAACGCTATTGATCGGGGTAGGCCCGCGCAGCCTGGCGGCGGACGCGGCGCTCCTGGAAGTGGGTGAGGCGGCGCTTGGCATGGTTTCGACAAATGTTGTCGCTGTATCGCCATTCTGCCGCGTCCCCGAGGCATAGCATCGGTGCCTGCCCCGTTTTTTTGTAGCAATCCATGTCGTCCAATTCGCCCACGAGCGCCACTTCTTCCGCTTCCCCTCCTTCCTCCAACACCCTGCGCACCGACGCCAAGCTGATCGGGCTGGTCGGCCTGGCCCACGCGGTCAGCCACTTCAGCCAGCTCATCCTGGCGCCGCTGTTTCCGTGGCTGAAGGACGCGTTCAACGTGAGCTATGTCGAGCTGGGCGCGGTGCTCACGGTGTTCTTCGTGGTCTCGTGCATCGTGCAGGCGGCCTCCGGCTTCATCGTCGACAAGCTCGGCCCCCGGCCGGTGCTGTTCGTGGGACTCGGGGCGCTGGGGCTGGCGGCTTTCGGCTATGCGCTGGCGCAGAGCTACTGGATGCTGCTGCTGTGCGCGGTGGTAGGCGGCATCGGCAACGGCGTGTTCCACCCGGTGGACTACACGCTCTTCAACCGCAAGGTCGCGCCGACGCGCCTGGGCCACGCCTACAGCGTGCACGGCATCACCGGCAGCCTGGGCTGGGCGCTGGCACCGGCCTTCGTGGTGCCTATCGCCATTGCCTTCTCGTGGCGCGTGGCGCTGGCGTCGGCCGGGGTCGTGGCCCTCGTGGTGCTGCTGGTGCTGTGGATCTACCGCAGCGCGCTGTCGCTCGACGCGGCGGCCGTGCACAAGGCCACCGGGCAGGGCGAGGCCTCGCACTCCGGCGGCGAGTTCGACTTCCTGCGCATTCCGGCCGTGTGGATGTGCTTCGGTTTCTTCTTCTTCTATGCCGCCGTCATCAGCGTGGTGCAGACCTTCGCGCCCGTGGCCGCAGGGCACCTGCACGCGGTGCCGGTGGCGCTGGTGGCCGTGTGCCTCACGGTCTACATGGTGGCGAGCGCGGCGGGCATGGTGGTGGGCGGTTTCCTTGCTTCCGATCCGTCGCGCTGCGAGCGCATCGTGGGTGTGGGCTTCGGCCTGGCGGCCGCATTGGCCCTGCTGCTGGCCTTTGCCGACTTTCCGCCGATCGTCGTGCCGGCGCTCTTCGGGGCGATGGGGTTCGTCTCCGGCGTGGCCGGGCCGTCACGCGACCTGCTGGTGAAGAAGTCGACGCCGCCCAATGCCACCGGGCGCGTCTACGGCGTGGTCTACGCCGGCCTCGACATCGGACAGGCCGTGGCGCCGCTGGTGTTCGGCCGGCTGATGGACCACGGCCAATACACCAGCGTGATCGTGGGCCTGGCGCTGGTGCAGGGCGTGCTCATCGCCAGTGCGTTCAATGTGCGCCGCGTGCGGCGCACGGCGCTCGTGCCTGCCTGACGGCCCCGGTCGTCCAGGAACGCCGGCCCATATCACCGGCCGCATGCAGCCCTGTATGTCCATGTGATACCGGCGGGTTCTCCAAGACCATTCCCACGCTGTGATTCACGTTGACGTTGCGCGGATTCCAGCGGGATGCACAGCGGGCCGTGCTCCAGAATTCCGCCGGTTCTGCCTTGCTGGCGAGTGGCCGAGGGGTTCTTGCCTCGCGGGACACGGCAGGACCCTGGCTTCGAAAAGCAAACCCTCGACCAGGGTAGATAACAGGCGCCCAAAAGCCGATCCCGCGGCAGCGGCACAATAACCCCCTAAAGCGGCACCCAGCCGCCCCTGGAGCCCCGAATACCATGAAAGCAACCTGGAACGGCGTAACCATCGCCGAAAGCGACGACACGGTCCTCGTCGAAGGCAACCACTACTTCCCGATGGGTTCGCTCAACCGAGACTTCGTCACCTTCAGCAATCACAAGACCACCTGCCCCTGGAAGGGCACCGCGAGCTACTACTCGCTCCTGGTCAACGGCGAACTCAACACCGACGCCGCCTGGTATTACGCCGATCCGAAGCCCGAAGCCGAAGAGATCCGCGACCGCGTCGCGTTCTGGAAGGACGTGAAGGTCAGCGCGCAGTGACCACGGCTGCATTCGCTCCCCCGTTCATTTCGCCGGCCGAACTGCCCGCCGCGCTGCGCGAGCAGGGATATGCGGTGCTGAGCCCCCAGGGCGTCAGCGAATGGCTGGGCGCTCCGATCTCGCAACTGGAGGCGTTGCATGCCGACTGGAACGATCTTCCTCCCGACGACTACCTGAAGGACGGCGGGCGCTACCGCACCCGCCGCCATGCCTGTTTCACGGTCGAGGGCGACGAGCAGGCCACGCTCGCGCAGGTGCCGCATCGCGCGCACTGGCAGCCGGTGGAATACAACGCGCTGCACGGCGGCATGCAGCGCTGGTTCGCGCCGATGCTCGACGCCACCATTGCGCAGCCGGTGTGGCATCGGCTGCTGCGGCAGCTCGGCAAGGCCAGCAGCGAGATGCGCGGCGCGCAGCAGCGCTGGTACGTGGAGGCGCATCAGTTCCGCATCGACACCGCCGGCGGAATCGGCCGGCCAACGCCCGAGGGCGCGCACCGGGATGGTGTGGATCTGGTGGCGGTGGCGCTCGTGGGGCGGCACGGCATCAAGGGCGGTGAGACGCGCGTGTTCGAGGCCGACGGCAGGCGCGGCGAGCGCTTCACGATGACCGAGCCGTGGACGCTGCTGCTGCTCGACGACGCGCGCGTGATCCACGAGTCGACGCCGATCCAGCCGCTCGAAGAGGGTGGCGAAGGCTGGCGCGACACGCTGGTGATCACCTGCCGGGCCGAGGGTTTCCAGGGAGCCTGAACCGGCGCGTCGGCGGGGCAGTCCTACAGCCCGCGGCGCGCAACAGCGGTTAAATTCGGGGCCCCGGTCCGATATGGATCGAGTCTGTCTGCGAACGAAAGCGAGGTCCCGCCATGTTCAATCACATCCTGGTTCCGATCGACGGCTCCGAAACTTCCATGCTCGCCGTCAGCAAGGCCAGCGGCCTCGCGCTGGCCTTCGGTAGCCGCATCACGCTGATTCACGTGATCGACAACTATCCCTTCATCGGCGTGGGCGCGGACTACGCGCTCGGCCAGAACGAATACCTCGCGGCGGCCACCGCCAGTGCCAATGCCGCACTGGCGCGCGGCGTGGCGGCGCTCGCTGCGGAAGGCCTGCACAGCGACCAGCGCGTGATCGACGGCCACGTGGTGCACGAGGGCATCGTCGACACGGCCATCGCCATCGCGGCCGACCTGATCGTCATGGGTTCGCACGGCCGCAGCGGCATCGAAAAACTGCTGCTGGGCAGCGTGACGCAGCGCGTGCTGCAGGACGCGAACATGCCCGTGCTGGTCGTCAAGGGCGGCTGAGCGGCAGCGGCGGCAACAACGCAAATCGCGGCGTCCGTAGCGCGATCGAGCATCGATCGAAAGGGCGGTCGGGAAGTCAGGCGGCGGCGAAGCCGGAAGGCCGCTCGAAGCGAAGCTCTTTTCCCGTCCCCGGATGCGCGAACCCCAGCTCGCTGGCATGCAGCATCAGGCGCGGCGCACGTGCCTGCAGCGCGGCATCGCCGTACAGCGCATCGCCCAATATCGGATGGCCGATCGACATCAGGTGCACCCGCAGCTGATGCGAGCGGCCCGTCAGGGGCTCCAGCAGCACGTGCGTGGAGGCGGGCTCTCCGGCCAGCACCGAGACGGCTTTCCACCGGGTGAGGCTGGGCTTGCCCTGCGGATCGATCTTCTGCAGCGGGCGGCGCGGCCAGTCGGCGATCAGGGGCGCGTCGATCAGCGACCAATCCTCCCGCAGCGGCATCGCGCCATCGACGATGGCTTCGTAGCGCTTGTGCACCGCGCGGTCGGCAAAGGCCGCGCTCAGCGCGCGCTGCATCTCGATGCCCCGCGCCATCACCACCAGTCCGCTGGTGGCCATGTCGAGCCGGTGCACGATCAGCGCGTCGGGCCACTGACGCATGGCGCGCGCGCTCAGGCAGTCCTGCTTGTCCTCGCCGCGGCCCGGTACGCAGAGCAGTCCGGCGGGCTTGTCGAGCACCAGCAGGTACGGGTCTTCGTGAACGGGTTGCAGCGGCGGCGGGGCGGTCATGGGTGCCGTCGAGTGTAGACAGGGCCTCGGCAGCCCGTTGGCGGCCCTCACGCCCCGCTCATCCGGCCTCGGCTATCCTCGGACGAATGTCCGGCCCCGCCCCAGCCTCCGCTTCCTCTTCCCCCGACGCCCAGGCTGCTTCGCCGGCCGCGGCGCTTTCTCCTCCCAGTTTTTCCGACCTGACGCGCGAGCGCCCCTTCATGCAGATGTGGACGGCGCGCCTCTTCGGTACGGCCGCCTCGCAGATGCTGCTGGTGGCCATCGGCTGGCACATGTACGAGCTCACCGGCAGCGCCTGGGACCTGGGCCTGGTCGGCCTCTACCAGTTCGTGCCCGCGCTGCTGCTGGCGCTGCTGGCCGGCCACGTGGTCGACCGCCACCATCGCGGGCGCATCGTGGCGGCCTGCTTCGCGGTGCAGGGGCTGGTGGCGCTGGTACTGCTGCTGGCGGTGGTCGAAAAGCACGACACGCGCGGCCTGCTGCTGGGCCTGTCCCTGGTGCTGGGCGCGGTGCGGGCCTTCCAGATGCCGGCGCAGCAGGCGCTGACGCCGCTGCTGGTGCCGCCCACCATGCTGTCGCGCGCGATGGCCTTCAGTTCGGCGGGCATGCAGGGCGCGATCATCGGCGGACCGGCCCTTGGCGGGCTGCTGTTCGTGGCGGGCATGGCGGTGGTCTACGGCGCCAGCGTGGCTTTCTTCGCGCTGGCCTGCGCCCTGGTGCTGCGGCTTCGCTATGCCTACAAGCCGGCCGCGCGCGAGCCGGTGACACTGTCCACGGTGTTCGCGGGCGTCGATTTCATCTGGAAGCGCAAGCCGGTGCTCGGCGCCGTCTCGCTCGACCTGTTCGCGGTGCTGCTGGGCGGCGCGGTGGCGCTGCTGCCGATCTATGCCAAGGACATCCTGCACACCGGCCCCTGGGGCCTGGGCCTGCTGCGCAGCGCACCGGCGGTGGGCGCGCTGGTGATGTCCATCGCGCTCACGCGGCGGCCGGTGGAGCGCCACGTGGGCCGCACGCTGCTGCTGGCCATCGGGCTTTTCGGGCTGTGCATGGTGGTGTTCGGCATATCGAAGAGCTTCGTCGTCTCGCTGATCGCGCTCGCGGTCTCGGGCGGCGCAGACATGGTCAACGTGGTGATCCGCCAGACGCTGGTGCAGCTCGAAACGCCCGACGCCATGCGCGGGCGGGTGAGCGCGGTCAACTCGATCTTCATCGGCGCGAGCAACCAGCTCGGCGAGTTCGAGTCGGGCGCCACGGCGGCGCTGCTGGGGCCGGTCGGCTCGGTGGTGGTGGGCGGCGTGGGCACGATGCTGGTCGCGCTGACCTGGTTCAAGCTGTTCCCGTCGCTGGCGCAGCGCGACCGGCTGGTGGTGGCGGCGCCTTCGGTCAGGCCGCCCGGCTGACGGTCAATCGGCGAACAGGGGGCGTGCGCCGGGCACTTCGAGCGTGAGGTCGCCCAGCGCCTGCGCCACACAGGGCAGGATCCAGCCCTCGGCCTTTTCCTCGGCGCTCAGGCCGGGCCATTCGATGATGTGGCGGGTTTCGCCCGCGAGCCGCAGGCAGATGCAGGTGCGGCAGGTGCCGTTGCGGCACGAACTCGGCAGCTCGATGCCGGCGGCCTCGGCGGCTTTCAGCAGGGTGGTTTCGGCGTCGGTCTCGAAGTCGAGGCCCGAAGGCTCGATCCTGACCTTCATGGCTGCTGTTGCTGTTGCTGCTGCTGCTGCTCGCGGCGTTGCTCGCGCAGCATGAAGAGGTAGAGGCTCTCGACCTTCTCGCGTGCCCACGGCGTCTTGCGCAGGAACTTGAGGCTCGATTTCACGCTCGGGTCGAGTGTGAAGCAGCGGATGGGCACGAGTTCGCTGAGGTGTTCCCATCCGTAGTAGTCCGCCAGCGCCGTGACGATCGCTTCCAGCGTGACCCCGTGCAGCGGATTGCGCGGCTGGGCCCTTGGGGCATCCGGGGCCCCGGGGGCGGGCGCTGGCGCTTCGTTCGTCACTTGTTCTTGAGCTTGCCGCGGGGAATGACTGCCGTCGTGATCGTGCGGACCGGCTCGATGCTGCCAGTGCCCACAGGCTTGGGCGGCGAGGTGTCCTTCTTCGGTTTCTTCGCTTCCTTGGTGCTGCGTTGCTGACCCTTGGCCATGTCGGTTTCTCCTGTAGTTGAGGCGGATGCGGCCAGCAGTTTAGCGGTGCGGCGACAATACGCGGTTCCATCCGATTTCCCGCATCCATGTCAGATTACGAAGTTCGCCCCGCGACCCTGCGCGACGCCAAGGCCGTCGCAGAAATCCACGCACTCTCCGTCAAGGCCGCCTACGAAGGCATCCTTCCCGAGGAAGAACTGCGCGCCCTGGCCCCGGCCTCGCGCGAAGCCAAGTGGCGCGAGGCCATCGAATACAGCGAACCCCAGGTCCACGTGGTGGTGCAAGGCAGCGAGGTTGTCGGCTTCGTGGGCTTCGACCGCTCGCGCGACCCCAAGACCCCGCCGACCACCGGCGAGATCTGGGCCATCTACGTCAAGCCCGAGCACTGGGGCAAGGGCGCCGGCGTGGCGCTCTGGGACGCCGCCCGCGAAGGTCTCGAGGAAGAGGGCTGCACCACGGTCACCATCTGGGTGCCGATCCGCAACGACCGCGCCATGCGCTTCCACGAACTCGCGGGCTTCAAGCGCGAGATGAAGACCGCCAAGACCACCGCCATCGGCACCGTGCGCATCGAGGAGATCCGCCT
Organism: Variovorax sp. CAN15; assembly: GCF_030462475.1. Taxonomy (GTDB): domain Bacteria; phylum Pseudomonadota; class Gammaproteobacteria; order Burkholderiales; family Burkholderiaceae_C; genus Variovorax. The sequence goes on along the minus strand of NZ_JASMRZ010000022.1, from coordinate 19,665 downwards.
CAAGCGCAACGTGGCCTGAGCCGACGGCGCATCCATGGACGCCACCGGCAGTTCGTCTTCCCTCGGCCACGCCGCGCGCGTGCGTTCGCACCAGCGCCGCACGGCCGCCGTGCAGTGGATCCGCCGCACCCACGGCTGGTTCGGCCTCTGGGGCGCGGTGCTGGGGCTGCTGTTCGGCTTCAGCGGCATCTGGCTCAACCACCGCAACGTGCTGAAGCTGCCGCAGGCCCAGGAGCGCACCCGCGCCCAGCTGGCGCTGCCCGAACCCGTGCCGGAAACGCCCGAGGCCATGGGCCGCTGGCTGCAGGAGTCGCTGCGCATGAGCGGCCCGCCCAACTCCAGCCGCATCGAGCCCGCCAAGCCCGTCGCATGGGCCGACAAGAGCGACAAGAGCGCCCCCGCGCTCACCCAGCCGGCGCACTGGATCTTCAATTTCGGCGGGCCCGACGAGATCGTGCAGGCCGAGTACTGGCAGGGCAACCGCTCGGTGGGCGTGACCACCACGCACAACGGTTTCGTCGCCACGCTCACCAGCATGCACAAGGGCGGCGGCATGCCGCTGCCGTGGATCCTGCTGGTCGACACGCTGGCCGGCAGCCTGATCTTCCTGTCGATCTCGGGCGTGGTGCTGTGGATGCTCACGCACCGGCGCCGCCGCGTGGGCCTGGCGCTGTTCGGCGCCTCGCTTGCGGCCGTGCTGGCCATTGCGCTGAGCGCGCTCTGAGCACGCCTTCCTTGTTCTTCAGGGCGTCTGCGTACGGGTATTGCAGGGGCGCATAGCGGCTGCGGATAAGCTCGCCGCTTCTTTTTCTTTCAGCCTGAATCCTGCCCATGGCCTCCAGCCTGCTCCTGCTGCTCGACGACATCGCGACCGTTCTCGACGACGTCTCGGTCCTCACCAAAGTAGCCGCCAAGAAGACGGCCGGCGTCCTGGGCGACGACCTCGCGCTCAACGCGCAGCAGGTCACCGGCGTGAAGGCCGACCGCGAGATCCCGGTGGTGTGGGCCGTGTGCAAGGGCTCCTTCGTCAACAAGGCCATCCTCGTGCCGGCGGCGCTGGCCATCGGCACCTGGCTGCCCTGGCTGGTGACGCCGCTGCTGATGATCGGCGGCGCATTCCTCTGCTTCGAGGGCGCCGAGAAGCTGGCGCACAAGTTCCTGCACAAGAACGAACACGACACCGACACGCAACGCCACGAGAAGGCCATGGCCGACGCCTCCGTCGACGTGGTCGCGATGGAGAAGGACAAGATCAAGGGCGCGGTGCGCACCGACTTCATCCTCTCGGCGGAAATCATCGCCATCACGCTGGGCACCGTGCAGGGCCAGCCCTTCACCACGCAATTGACCGTGCTGGTGGGCATCGCGCTCATCATGACCGCCGGTGTCTACGGCCTCGTGGCCGGCATCGTGAAGCTCGACGACGCGGGTCTCTACCTGAGCCAGCGCGCAAGCTCTGGCGCACGGGCCCTGGGCGGGGGCATCCTGGCCGCGGCGCCGTGGCTCATGAAGGCACTGTCGGTGGCCGGCACGGCCGCGATGTTCCTCGTGGGCGGCGGCATCCTGGTGCACGGCGTGCCGGCGCTGGGCCATGCGGTCGAGGACTGGGCCAAGGCCACGGGCGGCGTGTTCGGCACGCTGGGTTCGATGGGCGTGAATGCCGGCGTGGGCGTCGTGGCCGGCGCCATCGTGCTGGCCGTTGTGGAACTGGTCGGCAAGATGCGCGGGAAGAAGGCCTGACCGGGCCCGCTCCTTCAGACGAAACCCGCCGCGAGGCGGGTTTTTTGTTTCTTACTTACTGGCGGTTCCTGCCGAGCTTCACCAGCTCGACCACGATCAGTACGACGCCCAGAACCAATGCGAACCAGCCCACCAGATAGGCCCCCGCCACCATCTCGAACCAGCGCGTGCCCTGCAGGAAGCGCGGCCCCAGCAGGACGGCGGCGCCGATCACGAGGCAGAGGATGCCGCGCTCGAGCGTGCGGAGTTGTCGTTTGGGCTGAGCCATGGGTCTTCGTTCTTTCGGGGAAATGCTGATCTGTCAGTGCGTCATTTTCCCGCGCATCGCGGCCGGATGGCCCTGCAGCTGGAACGATTTGCCGGTTGGCACCAGCGTGTCGCCGTCGAGCCGCAGGATCGTGATGTCCCGGTCGATGAAGTTGCCCACGTACAGGTACTTCCCATCGGCACTCCACACCGCCCCCTCCGGCAGCCCGCGCACCACCACCTCGTTGGCCCGAGTGATCTTCTTGCCGTCGATCTTCAGCAGCACCACCGAGCCGTTGCGGTTGTAGAAGTAGGCGTTCTTCGCCGCGTTGCTGCCACGCAGGATCACCGCCACCGCATGCTTGCCGGTCGGGCTCACGGCCAGTCCCTCGGGGCCGTCGCCGACCACCACCTTGTCGATCACGCGCGGCGGCGCGGCTTCCATGTCGATCACGCTGACCGTGTCGACCTGGCCGTCGGAGGCGCCCGAGTTGCCGTTGTCGGCCGTGAGCGCGAGCTTGCCATCGGGCGTCACGTCGACGTTGTAGGGCCACAGGCCCGCTGCGAGGTCGACCTTGCTGTAGCTGACTTTCTCGCCGTTCACCTCGAGCAGCGCGATCTTGTGGCTCGGGAACTTGGCCGCCAGCGCGCGCTTGCCGTCGGGCGTGAAGCGCACGTGCGCCACCGAGTCGCCCATGGCCACGGTGTCGACCAGCGTGACCTTCTTGCCCGAGATGCGCAGCACGCTCACCGAGTTGTCGGCGCGGTTGGCCACCAGCGCGAGGTCGCCAGTGCGGTTGATCGACAGGCCCGAGGGCTGCTTGCCCACCTGCAGCGTGTCGAGCAGCTTGGGCGGCGTGGTGGTCAGGTCGATCACGAAGAGCCGGTTGTCGGGCACCTGCTTGCGTACGCCGTTCTCCTCGACCACGTTGAGCGAATTGGCGACCAGCGCCAGCGTTTCGCCGGGCGTGATCGCGAGATTGGTCGGCGGGCCGGCGATGGTGTTGTCCAGCTGCAGCGTGCCGAGCACCTTGGGCGCCAGCGGATCGGTGCCGATGTCCAGTACCTGCACCGTGTCGCGGCCCATCGGCCCGAGGATCACCGCGCCGGCATCGTTCCACGACTGTTTTTCGTCGTTGGCGACCAGCATCAGCTGGCGTTGGGGCACGGTGGGGGTGAGGTTCGCGCAGCCCGAGACGAGCGCAAGGGCAGCGGCCGCGAGCGCCGCGACGGGAGCAAGGCGGAACTTCATGGTGTGTCTCCGGTGTGTGTTGTTGTGAGCGCGCATGGTAGCGAAGGGGCGGCCGGCACAATCGGCCGGTCGATCCAACCGCCGGAACAGCCCATGACCATCGAGATCCCGAAAGAAGCCCGCCAGCAGGCCGTCACCTCCATCGAGCGCTACTTCCGCGAGAACATGGAGGAGCCCATCGGCAACATCGCGGCCGGCGCGTTGCTGGGCTTCTTCCTCGAGGAGATCGGGCCGCTGGTCTACAACCGGGCGGTGGCCGAGGTGCAGGAGCGGCTGCAGGCGCGCATCTCCGAAATCGACCTGGAGGTGCACGAGGACGAGTTCCAGTACTGGCGCAAATTCGACAAGCAGAAGAAGGGCCGCTAGCAAAGTCGGACGGCGTAGCGCCCACGCATCGCGGCGGGTTCAGAAATGCTTCAAAACGTTGCAGAATTCGAGCCCATGCCCTTCAACCGCACCTCCCGACGCCGCGCAGCTTCCCCCGTTCTGCGCGCCTTGGCGGCCTTGCCCCTCGTGCTCGCCGCTTCCTTCGCCACCGCACAGCAGGACCCGTCGGGCTTTCCGCTCGACTCGGTCGGCTACCTGAACGAGGAGCTGCCTCGCATGGAGGCGGCCATCGCCGCGAAGGACCGCAGTTTTTTCCACGGCGCGATGGTCCGCACGGTTCAGTTCGCGGAGCGCTGGGGCTTCAAGAGCAAGGCCAATCCCGAGCTGGCCGCGTACCCGATGTGCACGGCGGCGGTGATGGACTACGCTGTGGTCGGCATGTGCCGGCTCGCGCCGTCCGACGAGTGCGAGCCCGGGCTGGCCTCGCGCTTCGACGCGAACGTGCAGCGCTGCCGCGAGCTGGCCGCGAAAAAATAGCTGAAGGAGACACCCGCGATGGACTACGCCGCCCGCTACAAGACCCTCGCCATCGAGCGCCGCGGCGCGAACGGCGCGGTGCTCGACATCCGGATGCTGGCGGCCAACGGCAAGCTGCCCACGGCGGGCCATGACGGGCATCGCGAGCTCGCGGAGATCTGGCGCGACGTATCGGCCGACGACAGCGTGCGCTGCGCGGTGCTGCGAGGCGAAGGGCAGGGCTTCTCGGGCGGAGGCGACCTGGCCATGGTGCAGGACATGACCACCGACGACGCGGTGCGCCAGCGCGTGTGGCGCGAGGCGCGCGACCTCGTCTACAACATCATCAACTGCGACAAGCCCATCGTGAGCGCCATGCACGGTCCGGCGGTGGGCGCGGGCCTGGTGGCCGGACTGCTGGCCGACATCTCCATCGCCACGAAGAACGCGAAGATCGTCGACGGCCACACCCGCCTGGGCGTGGCGGCCGGCGACCACGCGGCCATCGTCTGGCCGCTCCTGTGCGGCATGGCCAAGGCCAAGTACCACCTGCTGCTGTGCGAGCCGGTGAGCGGCGAGGAGGCCGAACGCATCGGCCTCGTGTCGCTCGCGGTGGAAGAGGCCGAGCTGCTGCCGCGCGCCTACGAGGTGGCCGACCGGCTCGCGGCCGGCAGCCAGAGCGCGATCCGCTTCACCAAGTACGCGCTGAACAACTGGCTGCGGCAGGCCGGCCCGACCTTCGACGCTTCTTTGGCGCTCGAATTCATGGGCTTCGCGGGAGCCGATGTGCGCGAGGGCGTCGCGTCGCTGCGCGAGAAGCGCGCGCCCAACTTCGGCTGAGGGTCAGCTCGCTTTCAACCCCTGCAGCGTCTGCAGCAGCACCACCCGCGTCTGCCCGAGGATCATCCCCTTCCACTCGTCGTTGTCGCAATAGAAGCCGTCGCGCAGCCGCGTGCGGATCTCGCGCTTCTGCGCTTCCGGCGCTTCGGGGTGGCGGCGCAGCCAGGTGTCGGCGCGCAGGCGGTCGAGCACTTCCAGGTCGGGCAGGGTGCCGAATTCGAGGCCCATGGGCGCGATCTTCGCGTTGGGGCATTCGTCGTACGCGGTGGAGATCACCGGGCCCGACACGTCGGCCGAGGCAGAGTCGCCGGCGAAGGGCGCGAACACGTCGGCGCCCCACCATTCGTGGGCCCGCGCCAGGTCTTCGGGCGTGTTGCGGCCGGGGTAGATCTTCTCGCCGTGGCCGTAGGGGCCCAGGCCGGTGTGCACGTCGATCCAGCCCAGGTGCGTGGCCGAGGCGGCGTACTTGCGCAGGATCTTGCGGATGGTCTTGTTGCTCCACGAAGGCGCGGTGCCGCCGTAGAACAGGCCGTCGGGCGAGGTGTACTGGCCGCGCGTCACGGCGGCGCGGAAGGCGCGCATGCCGTGCTTCGCCACGTAGGCGGCCACGGCCGCCTCGTCGGCGGGCGTCGGCGGCCAGGTGGCGGGCAGCACCAGCGGCTCGACGTCGGCGTACTCGGCATTCACCGGCAGCGGCGCGCTGAAGTCGATGTGGTTGCGGTTCAGGTCGATGTTGTCTTCGTTCGTGCGGTGCAGGTGCGAAAAGCCGTGCGGGTTGACCGCGTGCACCAGCAGCAGCGAGACGCCGGCCTGCTCCAGCCGCGAGAGCAGGTCCGCGTCGTTGAGCGTGGCGATCTGCGTGCCCGAGCCGCAGAAGCCTTCGGGGCCGTGCGTGCCCGAGCTCACGAGCAGCACTTTCTTCGCGTCGATGGCGCCGACGAGCGCGACGTCGGTGGCCAGCTCTTCGCCGAGCGCGCCCCTGTGCGCCTCCATCACGAAGGATTCGACGGCGGCACCGCGCTGCGCGGCGGCCTCCAGGAATTTGGCGCGGGCCTCGACATACGTCCCGGAGAAGAAGCGCGTGGCGGCGGTGGGTTGTGCTTGCATGGGGTGGGGACTCCTGTGCTTGGAATGGTGAGGAAGGCCGTCGCTCAGGCCGATGCCGCGTGGGCACCGGCGGCGTCGATGTCGCGGCCCGTATGGTCGCGCAGCCAGAGCAGGCCCAGCAGCGAGACCACCGTCATCGCCACCAGGTACCAGGCCGGCGCGAGCTTGCTGCCCGTGGCGTTGAGCAGCCAGGTGCTGATGAAGGGCGCGAAGCCGCCGAAGAGCGCCACGCCCACGCTGTACACCAGCGACATGCCGCTGGCGCGCACCGCCTTCGGGAACATCTCGGGCAGCATCGTGATGCCGGGCACCGTCTGGACGACCAGGCCGAAGCTGAACACGCCGAGCACCACGAACAGCACCGTGGGCGTGGGCGAGGCGTTGAGCCACAGAAAGCCGGGGTAGATCAGCAGGGCGAGCGCCACGCGGCTCCAGACGATCAGCGTCTTGCGGCCCACCACGTCCGACAGCTTGCCGACGAAGGGCGCGAAGGCGAAGGAGATCAGGCCGGTGAGCGCCGCGCCGAAGAGCGCCACCGAGGGCGTGAAGCCCAGCTCGCGCACGGCGTACGTCGGCATGTAGAAGGTCACGACATATGCGGCCGTGGTGCCGCCGACCAGCGAAAGAATGGCCGCCAGCACCGTCTTGCCGTGCTGCGTGCAGACGGTCTTCAGGCTGCTTTCGCGCGGCGCGGAGGCCTCCTGCGGCGAGATGTGCAGCGACTCCTCCAGATGGCGGCGGATGTACATGCCCACCGGCGCGATCAGCATGCCGATGACGAAGGGAATGCGCCAGCCCCAGCTCTGCATCGATTCGGCCGACAGCGTGAAGGTCAGCAGGCCCACCACGACGGCGCCGAGCATCACGCCCAGGCCCTGGCTCGCGAACTGCCAGCTCGCCATGTAGCCGCGGTTGGCCGGCGTGGCGTGCTCCACCAGCAGCGTGGTCGATGCGCCGACCTCGCCGCCGGCCGAGAAGCCCTGGATGAGCCGCGCCAGCACGATGACGATGGGGGCCGCCACGCCGATGGCCGCATAGGTGGGCGTGAAGGCGATCATGGCGCAGCCCAGCGCCATCAGGAAGATGGTGAGCGTCATGGCCTTCTTGCGGCCCGCGCGGTCGGCATACGCGCCGATGACGATGCCGCCCAGCGGCCGCATGATGAAGCCCACGCCGAAGCTGGCCACCGTCAGCAGCAGCTGGCCGTAGGAATTGAAGGTCGGGAAGAACAGCTTGCCGATCACGAGCGCCAGGAAGCCGTAGACGGTGAAGTCGAAGAACTCCAGCCCGTTGCCGATGGTGGTGGCCACGATGGTCTGGCGGCGGCGCCCGGGAGAAGAGGAGGACGGCGCGGGCCGGGTGCTTGGGGTGCTCATGTGTCTCCAGTGTTGGCTTTGCTTTCAGGAATGTCGGTCGAAGGTCTGCGCCCTGGCCGCGCCGGATGCTAGAGATTCGCCGCTGTCATGAAAAGACAATAATTGGGCTTCGAAGATAACTTTTGGTTTTCATGAAACCCAACCAGCTGCATGCCTTCGTGGCCGTGGTCGAGCAGTTGAGCATCCGGGCCGCCGCGCGGGTGCTGGGCATCTCGCAGCCGGCCGTCACCAAGATCGTGCGCGAGCTGGAGCGCGAGGTCGGCGCGCCGCTGGTGGAGCGCAGCGTCAAGGGCGTGCAGCTCACCGAGTTCGGCAAGGCCTTCGCGCCGCGCGCCCGGCTGCTGCTGGCCGACATGCAGCGCGCCCGCGACGAGATCGCGCAGATCCGCGACGGGCTCACCGGCAAGGTTTCGCTGGCCGTCAGCACCTCCTTCGCGCTCACGGTGCTGCCGGTGGCCTTCAAGGACTTCCATGCGCGGCTGCCTGCCGTCGACGTGCAGTTCAGCGAAACCGTGCTGCCCTGGATGCTGGCGCGCCTGCGCGAAGGCTCGCTCGACTTCGCGGTGGCGCACGTGGTGCCGGGCCGGCTCGATCCGCAGTTCGAGGCGATGGAGCTCTTTCCGGTGAAGCTGGTGGTGGGCCTGCGAGAGCGCCACCCGCTGCGCGCGAGCCGCTCGATCCGCGACCTCTACAAGGCCGAGTGGATCCTGCCGGGCGACGACCACTTCAGCGGCCGCGAGGCCGTCTCGCCGCTGCTGCCGCTGGGGCTGCCGCCGCCGGCCCGGGTGATCCAGGGGCAGTCGGTCACCGTGGCGCTGGCGCTGGTGGGGCAGATGGACCTGGTCGGCCTGTTCGTCGAGCCGCTGGCCACGCTGACCTTCAAGCGCCACGGCATCCGCCGCGTGGAGATCGAGGAAGAGCTGCCGATGCTCAGCGTGAGCGTCATCAAGCGGCGAGGGCAGTTGCTGACGCCGGCCGCGCAGCACTTCGTCGAATGCATCCAGCGGGCCTCGGCGGCGGCAGTGGCTGCCTAGCGTGCAGGAGGGAAGTCCACGCCGGCCTCGCCCGGCTTCCATGGCTCGTACTTGTGCATGGCGCGCTCGAAGAGCTCAGAGGCGGTCCAGTTCCGGAGCCAGGCTTGCAGATGCGGCCAGGGCTGTGCGTCGAACCATGCCGTGTCGACCATGGCGAACTGGCGCACGAAGGGCATGAGGGCGGCGTCGGCCAGCGTCGCGTGGTTGCCGGCCAGTTGCGGCGAGGCCGACAGCCGGGCCTCCAGATCGCGCAGGAAGGCAGCGCCACGCTCGCGCGCGGGTTCGCCGCCGTCCGAATGACGGTCGGGGTACTTGTAGCGGTCGAGCAGGGGCTTGAAGCCGTCGTCGCAGGCAGCGACCAGCCCGAGCATGTCCTGCAGCGTGCCCGTCGAGGGCTGGAGCCAGCCCTGCGGATCGCTGCGGCGCAGCGCCCACAGCATCACGTCGATGCTCTGTTCCAGCACCGTACCGTCTTCCGCGACCAGCACCGGCACCGTGCCCTTGGGCGAGGCCGTGAGCATGTCGGCCGGCTTGTTCTTCAGCGCCACCTCGCGCAGCTCGCACTGCTGGCCACTGGCGACCAGCGCGAGGCGGGCGCGCATCGCGTAAGGGCAGCGGCGGAACGAGTAGAGAACAGGCAGGGCGGAAGGCATTCGATTCGGACAGGCGAAGCGGCCGATTTTCGGACATGCCACGGCCGGTTTTTTCCAGACAATCGGGACCCATGGGCGAACGCCTCTTCCTCCGGCTCGACGACGACCCGCTGCACGGGCCGGAATCGGGCGTGCCCGCCGGCACGCTGAGCGCATTCGCGGTCGATGCCGCGCTGCGTGGGCATGTCTCCCACATCATGCTGTACCGCGAGAGCTTCGCCGACGGCCACGAGATGCGCGAACGGGTGCTGCCCGATGGCGCCGTGCGGCTGGTCTTCAACTTCGGCGATGCGCCCTGCGTCGGCGACGAGCAAGGGCAGGCGCTGGAAGCCATCGGCGCATCGACCGCGCCGGTCGTGGTGCGCATGCGGCGCAAGGTGGAGGGGCTGTCCGTCACCTTGCGCCCCGGTGCCGCAGCCGCGCTGCTGGGTCTGCCGGCCGGCGAGATCGGCGGCACTGCGGTGCACCTCGATGCGCTGTGGCGCGGCGAAGGCATGGAGCTGCTCGAGCGAATGACCGAAGCGCCGGACGACGCGGCGCGGGTGGCGATGCTGCAGGCCGTGCTGCAGCGCAGGCTTCGCGACAGCGACAACGCCGGCAACGCTATCGCGATACATGCCGCGAGGCTCATCGCCGGATCGGACGGGCGGCGCCCGCTGCGCGAGGTGGCGGCCGCCGTCGGCGTCGGCGAACGGCGGCTGCAGCAGCTCTTCCATGTCCATGTCGGGCTTTCACCGCGCGCCTGGAGCCGGCTCGCGCGCATGCACGGCTGCCTGCGCGCGCTGCGGCAGCAACCCTCGCCGGCCTGGGCCGAGGTGGCGCTGGAGGGGGGCTTCTACGACCAGTCGCATCTGGTCAACGAGTTCCGCGCGCTGTGCGGCGTCACGCCCGCCGAATTCCTCGACCGGGCGGTTTCGGTTTCTTCCAAGACGCCGGGCTGAACGCTGGCTATCTTGCCGGCTCTCTCAGGCAAAGAACGGATCGAAGGAGCCATCAGGATGAACAACGAGGAAAACAGGACCGCCCATCCGCTGAAGGGTTGCGTGGCGGTCGTGACCGGCGCGAGCCGTGGCGCGGGGCGCGGCATTGCGGTGGAGCTGGGCGCGGCCGGCGCCACCGTGTACGTCACCGGCCGCAGCACGCGCGCGCAGCCTGCCGCCACCTACGGCCAGCTGATGGCCCTGTCGGACCTGGCCGCGTTGCCGGGCAGCATCGACGATACCGCCGACGAGGTCACGCGCCTGGGCGGGCGCGGCATCGCGGTGCGCTGCGACCACACCAGCGAGCAAGACGTGGCCGCGCTCTTCGCCCGCGTGGAGCGCGACGCCGGCCGCATCGACCTGCTGGTGAACAACGCCTGGGGCGGCCACGAGACCTTCACCGGCGTGTTCGAGGCGCCGTTCTGGGAGCATCCGCTGTCGAACTGGGACTCGATGTTCGACCGCGGCGTGCGCAACCACCTGCTGGCCAGCCGCTGCGCCGCGCCGCTGATGGTGCGGCAGAAGAAGGGGCTGGTCGCCACCACCACCTTCTGGGACCGAGGCCACTATCTGCGCGGCAATCTCTTCTACGACCTCGCCAAGGCATCGATGACGCGGCTGGCCTTCGGCATGGCGCAGGAGCTGAAGCCGCACGGCGTCGCCTCGGTGGCGGTGTCGCCCGGCTGGATGCGCACCGAGTTCGTACTGGCCGGCCACAAGACCGACGAGGCGCACTGGCGGGAACGTCCCGAGCTTGCGCGTACCGAGTCGCCGCGCTACCTCGGGCGGGCGATAGCGGCGCTCGCTGCCGATGCGCGCGTGATGGACAAGAGCGGCGAGGTGCTGCGGGTGGCCGACCTCGCGCGCGAATACGGCTTCACCGACATCGACGGCCGTCAGGTCGCGGCCTTCGAGATGTAGCCGTTACCGGGCGTCGAGACCCCGCACGTCGATGCGGAAGCGCAGCTCCGGCGTGCCGCCGAGCCCGGGCAGCTTGACGAACTCCTCCACCAGCACGCCGCCGTTGGCGCGGATCACCTGTTGCGAGGCGATGTTGCCCGGGTCGGTAGTGATCTCCACGTGGTCGAGGCCTCTGGCGCGCGCCTCGGGCAGCAGGGCGCGCAGTGCGGCCTTGGCGTAGCCCCGGCCACCTTTCCAAGGCACCACGCCATAGCCGATGTGGCCGAGGCAGTAGACGGGCAGGTCGTTGGTGCCGGGCTGCCAGCGCAGCTGGATGCTGCCGCAGAACTCGCCGTCCCACATCCAGCGCCGGTAGCCCGGCAGGCGCGGCACGGTGCCGCCGTCGGGCGGCGCGACGGGCGGGCCCTTGGCTTGCGGGTCGACGAGGCTGGCGAGAAAGCGCGCGGGGTCGATGCGGATCTGCGCCAGTTCTTCCTGCCCGGCTTCGGGGCGGAGGTTGTTGGGCGACCAGCCGCGCTCCAGTGCCGCGATGTAGCTGGGGAGATGTTCCCGAGAGGGCCAGACGAGTTGCAGGGGCAGGGCGGAAACTTCGGTCATGGCGCCGATGGTAGGCGAAGGCTCCGGCACGGCATAAAACGCAACGCAGTTGCATTGGATTCATATAATGCAATCCTGTTGCATATATGGAGCCAACTCCCATGGCCGACCGCCTTCCTGTCACCGTGCTCTCCGGCTTCCTCGGCGCCGGCAAGACCACGCTGCTGAACCACATCCTCCACAACCGCGAAGGCCGGCGCGTCGCCGTCATCGTCAACGACATGAGCGAAGTCAACATCGACGCGGCCCTGGTGCGCGACGGCGGCGCTGAGCTCTCGCGCACCGACGAGAAGCTGGTGGAGATGAGCAACGGCTGCATCTGCTGCACCCTGCGCGAGGACCTGCTGGTGGAGGTGCGGCGCCTGGCGAAGGAAAAGCGCTTCGACCAGCTGGTGATCGAGTCCACCGGCATCTCCGAGCCCCTGCCGGTGGCCGAGACCTTCACCTTCGCGGGCGAGGACGGCAAGAGCCTCTCGGACGTGGCGCGGCTCGACACCATGGTGACGGTGGTCGACGCCTTCAACTTCCTGCGCGACTACGGCTCGCCCGACAGCCTGGGCCAGCGCGGGCAGTCGCTGGGCGACGAGGACACGCGCACGGTGGTCGACCTGCTGATCGAGCAGATCGAGTTCTGCGACGTGCTGGTGGTCAACAAGACCGACCTCGTCACGCCCGAGGAGCGCGAGCGGCTGATGGCGATATTGCGCAGCCTGAACCCGCGTGCGCGCATCGAGGTGTCGGAGTTCGGCCGCGTCGCGCTCGACCGCGTGCTCGACACCGGCCTCTTCGACTTCGAGCAGGCCGAGCAGGCGCCCGGCTGGCTGGCCGAGCTGCGCGGCGAGCATGTGCCGGAGAGCGAGGAGTACGGCATCCGCAGCTTCGTCTACCGCTCGCGGCTGCCGTTCCACCCGATGCGTTTCTGGAAGCTGGTGCAGAGCGAATGGGAGGGCGTGGTGCGCTCCAAGGGCTTCTTCTGGCTCGCCAGCCGCGCCACGCGCGCGGGCTCGTGGTCGCAGGCCGGCGGCGCGTGCCGCTACGGCGCGGCGGGTTTCTGGTGGGCGGCGGTGCCGCGCGAGCACTGGCCGACCGACCCTGATGCGCTGGAACTCATCCACAGGAACTGGGACCCGGCCACTGGCGATGCCCGCCAGGAGCTGGTGCTGATCGGCATCGGCATGGACGAAGACGCGCTGCGCGCCCGGCTCGACGCCTGCCTGCTCACGGAGGACGAGATGCGCTTCGGCGCCTCGTGGTGGCAGAACTTCCCGGACCCATTTCCCTCTTGGAACCAGTGAACTGATGTCTGCGCGGGAAATGCCGCGGAACCGGCTTTGCCGGGCCGCAGGCATTGCCCCCTGCAAGGGGGTTGGCGAAGCGACACGAAGTGCGCGCAGCCTGGGGGTTTGCCTTTATCTTGCGCAATCGCCGCAGGTGCCGTGGAGGGTCAATGCCGTGTGGCGCGTATCGATGCCCTGCTTGCGCAGCGCCCGCCCCAGCCGGCCCATCACTTTCGGCAGCTCCGGGTCGGAGGGCAGGGCCAGCACCTTGTGGCACTGGTCGCATTCGAAGGTGTTGCCCGACTCGGCTTCCACATGGCGCGAGAAGCGGTTGACCCGGTCGGCGCCCACGCGGCGGTCGCACAGGCCGGCCTCGACCAGCCGGTCGAGCACGCGGTAGACCGTGACCCGGTCGGGCGCCTCGCCGGTGGCGGCGGTGTAGGCAGCAGCCACTTCCTCGTGCGTCAGGGGCTGCGAGCTGTGCTCCAGGAGTTCGAGCACGGTCTGGGCGGCGCGCGTCACGCGCAGGCCGCTGTCGCGCAGCAGCGTTTCGCTGTCGAACGGGGCGGCGCGCGGGGGCTTCGGGTGCGAGGTCGGGGTCTTCATGCGGTCTTCTTGCGAAACGCCATTGTGTTGCATCCCGGGGCGGCGAGGGTAGGGCGGCGGAAATGACCTGCCCGGCTGTGTTGCGCAACCGGTGGGCGCGGCCGGCATCCTGGCGGTCGACGGGAGCGCTATGCGCAGATCGTGAAGGCCGTGGGCATCAGGGCCGAATAGCCGGACCTGTCCAGGTTCCGCCGAAGGAAGTAACGGCGGGGCTTTACATCGAAACCTTGTGCAAGTCGGTCTACCGGCCGTTTCCGCGGCTCGGGCGGCGCCGGGATGCGCTAAGGTCCGGGCATCCGCGTTCCTGAATACCTTCGCCCGACCATGTCCCGTCCCCCCATCGAGATCGAAACCGCCCCCAACCCCACCGCCACGGTGGTCCTGATGCACGGCCTCGGTGCCGACGGCAACGACTTCGTGCCCATTGCCGGCGAACTCGACCTCTCGGCCGTGGGGCCGGTGCGCTTCGTGTTCCCCAACGCGCCCGTCATGCCGGTGACCATCAACGGCGGCTACCAGATGCCGGCCTGGTACGACATCGCCCAGCCCGATCTGACCTCGGGAGAGGACGAAGCGGGCCTGCGCCGCTCGCAGGCGACCATCGAGGCCATCATCGCCAGCGAGAAGGCCCGTGGCATCGCTGCGGATCGCATCGTGGTGGCCGGCTTCTCCCAAGGCTGCGCGATGGCGCTGATGACCGGACTGCGCCACACCGAGCGGCTCGCCGGCATCGTCGGCCTCTCGGGCTACCTGCCGATCGCGGCCACCACCGCGGCCGAGCGCCACGCGGCCAACCACGAGACGCCGGTGTTCCTCGCCCACGGCCGGCAGGACCCGGTGGTGCCCTACGCGGCAGCCGTGCGCACGCGCGAGGCGCTCTCCGCGCTGGGCTACGCCGTCGAATGGCACGAATACGCCATGGCGCACTCGGTGTGCATGGAAGAAGTCGCCGACCTGAACCGCTTCCTGCTGCGGGTGCTCGGCTGAATCTGATCAACGCTCGCACGAAGGAGCCGAAAAATGATCCTCGTCATCGGCCACGCATTGGCCAAGCCCGACACCCTGCAGGCCATGCTCGCCATCAGCACCGAGCACGTGCTGCGCTCGCGCGCCGAGCCCGGCTGCATCTCGCATGAAGTCACGACCGACGTGCAGGAGCCGCTGCGCCTGACCTTCGTGGAGCGCTGGAGCGACATGGACGCGCTGCAGGCCCACTTCCGCGTGGACGCATCGCGCGCCTTCGCCAAGGCGCTCTCGGCCATGGCGGAGGGCACGCCGGAGATCCATGTCTACCGGTCGGAAGAGATTGACCTGTCGGCGGGCCGTTCCAAGGCCTGAATCGCGCCCGGAACGCTGGCAGCTATCAAAAACATAGCGCACAACAGGGTAGCCAGCCCCGGGATTCCCTGCACAAGCAGTGCCCGCTTGCCCGTGCTACCTTCCAGCCCCTCAGAAGATTGATGGGTCATAACAATATGAGCAACAGATTGCAGGAGAGGTTGGGTGCACTTTCAGCCGCACGACTGAAGGGCATGCGACGCGGTATCGAGAAGGAAAGCCTGCGTGCGCTGCCGGACGGCAAGCTTGCGCTGACGCCGCATCCGCTCGCACTGGGCTCCGCGCTCACGCATCCGCACATCACGACCGACTTCAGCGAATCGCAGCTCGAACTCATCACGGGCGTGCACGCGGACGTCGATTCGGCCATCGAAGAACTCACGCGGGTGCACCAGTTCACCTACCGCGTGCTCGACGGACTGGGCGACGAGCGCCTGTGGGTGTCGAGCATGCCCTGCGGCCTGCCGACCGACGAGACCATTCCGATCGGCCGCTATGGCTCGTCGAACGTGGGCCGCGCCAAGAGCGTCTACCGCATGGGCCTGAGCCACCGCTACGGCCGGCGCATGCAGACCATCTCGGGCATCCACTACAACTGGTCGCTGCCCGACGTTTCGAGCGAACAGTATTTCGCGCTCATCCGCAACTTCCGTCGCCAGGCTTTCCTGCTGCTGTACCTGTTCGGCGCCTCGCCGGCGCTGTGTTCGAGCTTCGTGGCGGGCCGCCCGCACGAGCTGCAGCCGCTGGGCGACGGCAGCATGTTCATGCCGCACGGCACCTCGCTGCGCATGGGCCGGCTGGGCTACCAGAGCGACGCGCAGGCCTCGCTGGCCGTGAGTTACAACAGCCTCGAAGGCTACGGCGCCTCGCTGCAGGACGCGCTCACCCGCCCGTGGCCGGCCTACGAGGCCATCGGCATCCGCAATCTCGGCGGCGACTACAACCAGCTCGGCACCAGCCTGCTGCAGATCGAGAACGAGTTCTACGGCACCATCCGCCCCAAGCGCGTCATCAACCCCGGCGAGCGCCCGCTGCATGCGCTGCGCGAGCGCGGCGTGGAATACGTCGAAGTGCGCCTGATGGACCTCGATCCCTTCGAGACCATCGGCATCAACGCGCAGACCATGCGCTTCATCGACGTGTTCCTGCTGCACTGCCTGCTGAGCGACAGCCCCGACGACACACCGCAGGAAATCGCCGACCTTGCTCAGAACCAGCACCTCACCGCCGCGCGTGGCCGCGAACCGGGCCTGAAGCTGCGGCGCAACGGCGCCGAAGTCACGCTCGCCGACTGGGGCCTGGAGCTGGTCGAGCAGTGCCTGCCCATCGCCGCCGCGCTCGACGCGGCGCAGGGCAGCGGCACAGCGCATGCCGACGCGGTGCGTGCCGCCGGCGCTGCGCTGCGCAACCCCGACAGCCTGCCCTCGGCCCGCGTGCTGGCGGCCATCGAGCAGGAGCATGCCAACTCCTTCGTCGGCTTCGTGCGCGCCCGCTCCGAGCAGACCCGCGCCACGCTGCTGGGCCTGCCGTTCTCGGCGGCGCAGCAGGCCGAGTTCGAGCAGATGACGGCCGAGTCCATCCAGGAACAGAAGCGCATCGAGGCGGCCGACACCATGCCCTTCGAGATCTACCGCGAGCAGTACGTCTCGCCCGCGCGCCTGGGCGTGCCGCGCAGCCGTACGGCAGTCGCCGCCTGAACGCCGCTGACACGCTGGCGACTGGGCTCGCCGCGCCGAAGCTGCCCCGCGGCCGCTTTCTGGGGTAAAACGCCACGCTGCCGCCCGGGCAAGGCAAGGCAAGCCCGGCGCGGCACCGAACAACGGCAACTCCCATGGAAGGCGACACAGAGACATGAGCAACGGCAGCAGCAACAGCAGCAACCTCGACTTCAAGGGCCGCGTGGCCATCGTGACCGGCGCGGGCGGCGGCCTGGGCCGCCAGCATGCGCTGGCGCTGGCCGCGCGCGGTGCGAAGGTGGTGGTCAACGACCTGGGCGGCGCGCGCGACGGCTCCGGCGGCTCGGTGAGCGCCGCGCAGGCGGTGGTCGACGAGATCAAGGCGGCCGGCGGCGAGGCGATTGCCAACGGCGCCTCGGTCACCGACTTCGAGGCAGTGCAGGCCATGGTCAAGCAGGCGGTCGATGCCTGGGGCCGCGTCGACATCCTCGTGAACAACGCCGGCATCCTGCGCGACAAGAGCTTCGCCAAGATGGACCTGGCCGACTTCAGGCTGGTGGTCGACGTGCACCTGATGGGCGCGGTGAACTGCACCAAGGCCGTCTGGGCGCTCATGAACGAGCAGAAGTACGGCCGCATCGTGATGACCACTTCTTCGTCGGGCCTGTACGGCAACTTCGGCCAGAGCAACTACGGCGCGGCCAAGCTCGCGCTGGTGGGCCTGATGCAGACGCTGAGCATCGAGGGCGCGAAGAACGACATTCGCGTGAACTGCCTGGCGCCCACGGCCGCCACCCGCATGACCGAGGACCTGTTTCCCAAGGAAATGCTCGAGGCCTTCCGCCCCGAGGCCGTGGTGCCCGCGATGCTGGTGCTGGCCGCGCAGGATGCGCCCAACCGCACCATCCTCTGCGCGGGCGCCGGCACTTTCGAAGCCGCGCACATCACGCTGACGCAGGGCGCCTGGCTGGGCATCGAGGCCGACACGCCCGAGCAGCTGGCGGCGCGCCTGTCGGAAGTGACCGACCGCGAAGGCGAGGCGGTGCCGCAAAGCGGTGCGGCCCAGGGCGCCAACGAAGTCGCCAAGGGCATGGCGAACGCCAGGCGGGGCTGATCACCGCCGACGTGTTCATGGCGCGCTTGACCTGGAGCGCACTCGAGCATTTCCAATGAATCCACCGGGCATCCGGTGCATTCAACCAAAGGAAACCAAGCCATGAACACGATCGAGAACAAGGCCATCGTCCAGCACATCCACGACGAGCTCGACAAGGGCAACGGCCAGCCCTTCGTCGAGAGCCTCGCCGACGACGCGAGCTGGAAGCTCGAAGGCAGCACCGCGTGGTCGCGCACCTACCAGGGCAAGAAGGCGATCCGAGAGGAGCTGCTGGACCCGCTCTTCGCCCAGTTCGCCGCGCCCTACAGGAGCAAGACCGAGCGAGTCATCGCCGAGGGCGACCGGGTGGTGGTGCTCTTCAGCGGCGACGTGCCCACCAAGGCCGGCAAGCGCTACAACAACCGCTATTGCTACGTCTACCGACTCGAAGGAGGCAAGGTGAAAGAGCTGACCGAATACTTCGACACCGCGCTGGTGCAGGAGGCGCTGCAGCCTCCGGCCGTCGTCCATGCCGGCTGAAAGAGGAACACCCTTCCACATCGGCGAGCTGGCCGCGCGCACCGGCCGCACGGTGCACGCCATCCGCTGGTACGAGACGCAGGGCCTCGTGCCCGGTGTGGTGCGCGACGAGGGCGGCCGGCGCCTTTACGTCGAGTTGCACGTCGGCTGGCTCGACCTGATGGAGCGGCTGCGCCGCACCGGCATGTCGATTGCCGAGATGCGCGAATACACCGCGCTGGCGCTGCAGGGCAAGACCACGCTGCGCGAGCGGCGCGACATGCTCGCCGCGCACCGCGAGCGCGTGAACGAGACGATCTCCGAATGGAAGAGGGCGCTGTCGCTGGTCGAGCGCAAGATCGACTTCTACGACGAGTGGATGGCCAGCGGGCATCGCCCGCCGCTCATCGCCGCGGAGGCTTCGGCCTCGCCCGGGAAGCGCAAGAGAGGCGCTACTCGGCGATGAAATTCGGGTCGGTGCGGATCGAACCCCTGTCCCGGTGGTTGTGAAGCCGCCCCAGCGTGTTCTCGATCAGGCGCTTGAGCTTGTCGGACGCGCCCCGGAATGCCTCGTCGAGGCTGGCCGCGTGCTGCGTCACCGCCAGCGGCTGGTGGTGCGCCAGGCGCGCCTCCATCACGCAGCACTTGTCGCCGCCGCCGGCCTTGTCGTGGTTCTCGTCGCTCAGGTGTATCTCGACGCGCGTCACGTCGTCGACGAAACGGCTCAGGTTCTGCTTGATCTCCGCGTCGGCCCAGCGCTCCAGCGCGTCCTTGTTGCTGATGCCGTTGCTCGTGTTGACCTGTATCTGCATGCAATATCCCCGCTGGATGGATGAACGAAAGCCCACTGTGCACCGTGCGGTGCCGGGCGGGCCGTAGGTCTGGTTCCTACCCGCGCGACGGGCAGGGTCGCCGATGGCGCGGACGCGGTCAGCTCTGGATGTAGGTGGTCAGCTGCTCGATGGTGGCTTCCTGGTCCGAGATGATGTCGTCCATCAGGTCCTGGATGGAGATCATGCCGACCACCTTGTCGCCGTCGACCACCGGCAGGTGGCGGAACTTGCGCTGGCTCATGAGCGCCATGCAGGCGCGGGTGCGGGTCTGCGGGGTGACGGTCATCACGTCGGGCGTCATGATCTCGCGCACCTTCATTTCCTTGGAGTTCTTGCCCTGCAGCGCGACCTTGCGGGTGTAGTCGCGCTCGGAGAGAAAACCCACCAGCCTGTCGCCGTCCATCACCATCAGCGCGCCCACCTCGAAGCGCGCCAGGATGGAGAGCGCGTCGAACACGCTGGTGTCGGGGGAAGTTCGCCATGCCGCGGAATCATGGCGCTTGAGCAGTTCGGAGACGGGTTTCATCGCGTGCAACTCCATGAAGGGTTTTCGATTCGACCGACGCTCAGGCGCCGCATTCGGTCAAATCATAGGGGTGATGCAAGACCGCGCGGCGCAAAAACCTCTAGGGGATTGCGCGTGTGTGCAAGGCACGCGCAATGCGCGAGAACTCAAGGCTGCGCGAAGTGCACGCCACGCTCGACGCGATGCTGGCCTATGCCGAGAAGGT
>NZ_JASMRZ010000021.1 GCF_030462475.1 Variovorax sp. CAN15 | reverse complement strand
GGGCCGACGCGGTCGTCGGCGACTACAACTACTACTTCGACAGCAGCGCCTTTCTTTACGCCACCATGCGCGAGGCCGACTGGCGTGCCG
This sequence comes from Variovorax sp. CAN15, assembly GCF_030462475.1. Classification (GTDB taxonomy): domain Bacteria; phylum Pseudomonadota; class Gammaproteobacteria; order Burkholderiales; family Burkholderiaceae_C; genus Variovorax. The sequence continues at coordinate 78,592 of NZ_JASMRZ010000021.1, read as the reverse complement.
CCGTGCTGGTCGACGAAGCCCACAACCTGCTCGAACGCGCGCGCGGCATGTACACGGCCGAGCTCGACGGCGGTGCGCTCGAGGAGGCCCACCGCGCGGCGCCCGCCGCGCTGCGCGGCCCGCTCGCGCGGGTGTTCCGCGAATGGGACACGGTGCAGCAGTCGCAACAGGTCGGCTACGAAACCGCCGACGAGATTCCCGAGCGCTTCCTGCGCACCCTGCAGGCCGCCAATACGGCAATGGCCGAGCATTTCGCGGCCACGCCCGAGGCTTCGCAGGGGCCGCTGCAGCGCTTCTTCTTCGACGCGCTGCACTTCGCGCGACTGGCCGAGGCCTTCGGCGACCACTCGGTGTTCGAGCGCACGCTGGGTGCCTCGCAACAGGCGCGCCGCCTGGCCATCCGCAACCTCGTGCCGGCGCCGTTCCTGCAGAGCCGCTTCGCGCAGGCGGCTTCGGTCACCTGCTTCTCGGGCACGCTCTCGCCCTTCGAGTTCTATCGCGACGCCCTCGGCATGCCCGAGGACGCCGCGCTGCTCGACGTGGCCTCGCCGTTCCACGGCGCGCAGCTGCGCGTCGAAGTGGCGATGCACGTGTCGACGCGCTTTCGCGACCGCGCGGGGTCGCTGCGCAACGTGGCGGACATCATCGGCGCGCAGTTCGAGCGCCTGCCCGGCAACTATCTGGCCTTCTTCAGCAGCTTCGACTACCTGGAGAAGGCCTGCGCCACCTTTTCCCTGCGGCACCCCCGCGTACCCGTGTGGAGCCAGACCCGCGGCATGCGCGAGGCCGACCGCCAGGGCTTCGTCGCGCGCTTCGAGGAGGGCGGGCAGGGCATCGGCTTCGCGGTGCTGGGCGGCGCCTTCGGCGAGGGCATCGACCTGCCGGGCAGCCGCCTGATTGGCGCCTTCGTGGCCAGCCTGGGCCTGCCGCAATACAACGAACTCAACGAAATCACGCGCGAGCGCATGCAGGCGCGTTTCGGGAAGGGATACGAATACACGTATCTCTACCCGGGCCTGCAGAAGGTGGTGCAGGCGGCCGGCCGCGTGATCCGCACCGAGGAAGACCGGGGCGTGCTGCATCTGCTGGACGACCGGTTCGCGCGTGCCGAGATCCGAGAGTTGCTGCCGCGCTGGTGGGATGTGCGGCTGGTGAAGGGCTGACACGATGGGGCCCGGCCGCCGAAATCCGCCTTCAGGTGGGCGCAATTGCAAACTATCGAGCCCCGGTGCGCTCTCAATTGAAAAACATTGCAGAGGAGAATCTCATTCAATTGCCGAATTGAATTGTAAACTTTTGGGCGAATTTAAAATTGGATGGCAAATCCAAGAAGGAGGAAATTCCATGCAATCAGATCGCCCGGTCGAACAGTCGGCAATTCCTGAAAAATCGCGCAGACAGTTCCTGCAAAAGGGCGCGCAGGCAGCCACGGCGCTCCTGGGGACCTCGGCCATCGGCGCTTGCGGAGGCGGAGGAAGCAGTGGTGCAGGCAGCGAAATCAATTCCGCAGCGCTGCTGCCTTCCTCCGCAAATCCTGCAGGTGCAATTTCGCCGGAATCTTCTGCCGCACCGCCAGCAGCCGCAATGCCGTCCCCGGCTAAAAGCCCCGTCATCCATTCGTTTTCTCCGGGCCTGGCAATGCGAGGCGATGTGGTCGTCATCACCGGAGCCGAATTCGATTCGGGCTCCACCGTCAGATTCGGAGAGGTGGTAGCGACGAAGTTCAGCGTCGACTCTGCGAACCAGATTTCGGTGACCGTGCCCGACTCGGCGAAAGACGCGCCAATCTTTGTCCGGGCGGCTGGTGGAGAGACCAGATCCAGCAAGCCTTTCGAAGTGGCGCTGGTGCCTGCGGCGGCAAGAAACTACCGGCTCGTGTGGCGCGACGAATTCGAAGGCAACGCGTTGGACCGCACCAAATGGACCCCGCTCACCAATCAGCGAGACGACGCATTCCAGACGGCTGAAGCCGTGACCGTTTCGGGCAGCGTCATGAAGATCACGACATACACCGATCCTTCTACCGGTCGGCACCACACCGGCTTTCTGCGCACGGCCGGGCGCTACGAGTTCTGCTTCGGATACGTCGAGGCCCGCGTCCGCTTCGCGAGCGCTCCCGGGCAGTGGGGAGCCTTCTGGTTGATGTCCAACCAGAACAGGGCATACACGCCTCCCAACCCGGCCGCCGGCGTGGAAATCGACATCATCGAGCAGCGTGCGATCGGTGGCGGCAACATGCCGGACCTTCGCAGCAGCTATTCGAGCGCGGTGCATTGGAATGGCTACCAAAAGGGCGTCCATCTGGTAGATCAAAGCAACGTGGAGGCGCTGCCGCAAGGCCAGTCGTTCAAGGACTGGCACACGCTGGGCCTGCTCTGGACGCCGCAGGGCTATGAGTTCTACCTCGATGGCGCTCCGAAGCCGTACTGGACGACCGACAAGGGCCTTTCGCTGAGCAACGAATTCATCAAGCTCACCTGCGAGATCAGAGACAAGGACTGGGCAGGCGACATCCCGCCCGACGGCTACGGCCCGTTGGGCGCCAGCACCAACGGCATCATGGAAGTCGACTGGGTTCGCGTCTGGCAGCAATAGCCTGACGCAAGAAGCATGAGATGACGCGCGCCACCAGACGCCTCGAACACGCCGCACAGCCAGACCTGTTCGGCGATACGCCGGTGGCCGCGATTGAAGGACTGCGCTACGAAAGCGGGTTCCTGTCGCCCGAGGAGGAAGCCGGCCTGCTGCAGATCGTGCAGGCCCTCCCGCTCAAGGAGATGCGCTACAAGGAATACACCGCGCGCCGCCGGGGCACCAGCTTCGGTGGCAGCTACGACTTCGACACCAACCGCCTGAAGCCCGGCGCGGCGCTGCCCGCGGAACTGCTCCCGCTTCGTGACAAGGCGGCCGCCTGGGCCGGCATTGCTGCCGAAGAACTGACGCACATGCTGATCGCCGAGTACCGGCCCGGCACCCCGCTGGGCTGGCACCGCGATGTGCCCGATTTCGAAGAGATCATCGGTGTCTCGCTGAACAACGACGCGGTGATGCAGTTCAGGCCCTACGCGCCGGGCGCTCCTGCTTCGGGGCCGGCCGCGCTCGAATTCCTGATCGAGCCGCGCTCCGTGTACCTGCTGCGCGGGCCGGCGCGGTGGGCCTGGCAGCATGCGATCGCGCCGACCGGGGCGCTGCGCTACTCCATCACCCTGCGCACACGACGCGTCAAGGTCACCGGCCGCGCGGCGACCTGAACCGGACGGTCGGCCTCAGCCGCCATGCTGGAGAACGGGCGGCGCAGCCAAATCGCCGGCGTGGTCCGCGAGGAGATGCTGGCGCACCTGCGGCGCATGAAGCCGGGCTCCTGACAAGCAATTTACAGCGCGACGACGGACAACGCCGACGCCCGGCATGACCGTCTTCTTACTCGCGGCGCACATGCCGCGCCCAGCATGAAAGCTCCTTAACCAACTGCAGGAGCAAGGCATGCCAAGAGGCGACAAGTCGTCCTATACGGACAAGCAGAAGCGACAGGCCGAGCACATCGAGAAAGGCTACGAGCATCGCGGCGTCGGCAAGGGCGAGGCCGAGCGCCGCGCCTGGGCCACGGTGAACGCCGAGACCGGGGGTGGCAAGAAGAGCGGTTCAGGCCGGGGCAAGACCGAGAACCACGGGCCATCGCGCAAGGGCGGAAGGCTGGGCGGTGCCGCCGCGGCGCATCGCACGGCAGCCGAGCGATCGGCCTCGGCGAAGAAGGCCGCTGCTACGCGCAAGCGCAACGCCGAGAAGCGCGGATGAGCGCAGGGGAGCGGCCCATGCACATCATCCTGGGAGCGACCGGCCACGTCGGCTCGGCGCTGGCGCAAGCCTTGCTCGAACGCAGCGAGGCGGTCACGGTGGTCACGCGCGACGCGCACAAGGCCCAGGCCCTGCGCACCAAGGGCGCGCACGTGGCACAGGTCGACGTATTCGACACCCACGCGCTGCACCGCGTGTTCATGGGCGGGAAGCGCGTCTTCGTGCTGAATCCGCCCGCACCGCCGTCTTCCGACACGGTGGCCGAGGAGCTCAGGAGCGTGCGCGCCATCGTTTCGGCGCTCGAAGGCTGCACGCTCGAGAAGATCGTGGCCGAGTCGGCCTACGGCGCGCAGCCCGGCGAAGGCATCGGCGACCTCAGCGTGCTGTACGACCTGGAACAGGCGCTCGCCGCCGGCCCGGCGCCATTCAGCGCTCTTCGCGCCGCCTACTACATGAGCAACTGGGACGCCTCGCTGGAAACCGCGCGCAAGGAAGGCAAGGTCTACAGCATGTTCCCCGCCGACTTCACGCTGCCCATGGTGGCGCCGCACGACCTCGGCCAGTACGCCGCGAAGCTGATGCTGGGCCCGGCCGAATCATCGGGGCCGCACCATGTCGAAGGGCCGGAGCGCTATTCGCCGGGCGACGTGGCGCGGGCTTTCTCCGAGGCGCTCGGAAAGCCGGTCGCAGTCGTGGAGACGCCGCGCGAGCAGCTGGAGCAGGCGTTCGGGCGGCTGGGCTTCTCCGACGCCGCCGCGAAGTCGTACGCCGCGATGACGCGCGCCACGATGGACCAGCACTACGAGCCGGCCGGCAAGCCGGTGCGTGGGGCGATCTCGCTGCGCGAGTACATCGCCGGGCTGGTGAACAGGAACTCGGGCTGAGGCGGCCCGCGAGGGCTGCTGAAACAGGCCACGATGCATGTCCGAAATTCGCGCGCTGCGCCGCTGGGTCCCGCAAATCGGACATTCATGGCCTGTTTCTGCCGCCAGCCGGACAACTTGCGTTTTCCGGCCACACGTCCTCGAGAGCGAGAAGCCGGCGTGTTCCGCGACGTTGCTCCGAACGCGAGCGCTACGCCATCAAACATCGCTGAACAGCCCGTCATCTCACGCGCCGAGTAGCGGTTTGCCGCCCCCTGAACGCGTCGATACGATCCCGCGCCTTGCCCTCACGAAAGGACTGCGCGGGTGCCTGCGACAACTGCTTCTTCCTCATCTTCCAATGCCGACCTGCAGCAGCGCAGCCGGCGCCATGTGTGGCATCCGTGCACGCAGAGCATCCGCCTCGAGGCGGTGCCGCCGCTGCCCATCGCGCGCGGCAAGGGCGTGTGGCTCTTCGACCAGGAAGGGCGGCGCTACATGGACGCCACCAGTTCGTGGTGGGTCAACCTGTTCGGTCATGCGCATCCGGCGATCAACGCGGCGCTGAAGGACCAGCTCGACACGCTCGCGCACGTGATGCTCGCCGGCTGCACACATGCGCCCGCGGTGGAGCTGGCGCAGCGGCTGTCCGCGCTCACAGGGGGCGCGCTCGGGCATTGCTTCTATGCGTCCGACGGCGCTTCGGCGGTGGAGATCGCGCTGAAGATGAGCTTTCATTTCTGGCGCAACGCCGGCCGCGGCGACAAGCGGCGCTTCGTCGCGCTGAAGCACGGCTACCACGGCGAGACGCTGGGCGCGCTGCACGTGACCGACGTGCCGGTGTTCCGCGACGCCTATGCGCCCTTGCTCGCGAACGCGCATCTGGTCGCCTCGCCCGATGCGCGAAATGCCGCTCCCGGCGAGAGCGCAGCCGACGTGGCCTGCCGCGCAGCCGCCGAACTCGAAGTGCTGCTGGCCGAGCAGCACGGCACCATCGCCGCAGTGATCGTCGAGCCGCTGGTGCAATGCGCCACCGGCATGGCGATGCACGACCCCGAATACCTGCGCCGAGTGCGTGCGCTGTGCGATCGGCATGGCGTGCACCTCATCGCCGACGAGATCGCGGTGGGCTGCGGGCGTACCGGCAGCTTCTTCGCCTGCGAGCAGGCCGGCATCTGGCCCGACTTTCTCTGCCTCTCGAAAGGCATCAGCGGCGGCTACCTGCCGCTGGCGCTGGTGATGGCGCGCGATGCCATCCACGACGCCTTCATCGACGACGACGCGGCGCGCAGCTTCCTGCATTCGCACTCGTACACCGGCAATGCGCTGGCCTGCCGCGCGGCGCTGGCGACGCTGGATCTGTTCGAAGCCGAAGACGCGCTGCAGCGCAACCAGGGCAGGGCGGCGCGCCTGCTGCGGCGCCTGGGCGACGGGCTCGAAGGCCGCGCAGCCGACCATCTGCGGCAGCGCGGAATGATCACCGCCTTCGACGTGCGCGAGCCCGGCGCCCGCTTCGCCGAGCGCTTCCACCTCGCGGCGCGCGCGCAGGGGCTGCTGATGCGGCCCATCGGCAACACCGTGTACCTGATGCCGCCATACGCCATCAGCGACGACGAGATCGACCTGCTGGTCGACGGCACGCTCGCCACGCTGGATGCCGTCATGGCCACGAACCCGCAGAACCCGCGGAACCCGAAGAAGGAAGGAGCCCGCGATGTCGCGCTTGCTTGACCGCCTGCAGGGCGAGATCGACGCGCTCGACGCCCAGTCGCTGCGCCGCCGAAGGCAGATCGCCGAAACCGCCTGCGCCCCGCTGCAGACGCTGACGCTGGCCGGCAGCACCGTACCGCGCACCATGCTCTGCTTCAGCAGCAACGACTACCTCGGCCTCGCGGCCCATCCCGCGCTGGCGAAGGCATGGGCCGAAGGCGCCGCGCTGTACGGCACGGGCAGCGGCGGCTCGCACCTGATCCTCGGGCACTCCCGCGCGCACGCGCAGCTCGAGGAAACACTGGCCGGCTGGCTGTCGCCCTTCATTCCCGAGGCGCGCAGCCTGTTCTTCTGCACCGGCTACATGGCCAACCTCGCGGTGCTGTCGGCGCTCGGCGGGGCGGACGCGGTCATCTTCTCGGAGTCGCTCAACCACGCCTCGCTGATCGACGGGGCGCGACTGGCCAAGGCGCGCGTGGAGCGCTACGCGCATTGCGACGTGGCGGCGCTCGACATGCAACTCGCGGCCTGCGACGCGCCGGTGAAGCTCATCGTGAGCGACGCGGTGTTCAGCATGGACGGCAACATCGCGCCCGTGGCCGCGCTGCTCGCGCTGGCCGAGAAGCACGACGCCTGGCTGGTGATCGACGATGCGCACGGCTTCGGCGTGCTCGGCGAAACGGGGCGCGGCGTACCAGAAGCGTTGGGCCTGAATTCGCAGCGGCTGGTGCTGGTCGGCACGCTGGGCAAGGCGGCGGGCGTGTCGGGTGCCTTCGTGGCGGCGCACCGCACCGTCATCGACTACCTGGTGCAGCGGGCGCGGCCGTACATCTTCACCACGGCCGCGCCGCCGGCCGTGGCGCATGCGTTGCTTGCGAGCCTGGCGTTGATCGAGGGCGAGGAGGGCGCGCAACGCCGTGCGCAGCTGAAGGAGCGCATCTCTCAGCTGCGCCTGGGGGTGGAGGCAGTGCTGCCGCCGGATGGCGGCGCGTGGCTGCCGGAGTCGCCAACCGCGATCCAGCCGCTGATCGTGGGCGACAACGCGCGCGCGATGCTGACCATGGCGCAGCTCGATGCACATGGGTTGCGCGTCGGGGCGATCCGTCCGCCCACGGTGCCGGCCGGGACGGCACGGCTGCGCATCGCGCTGTCGGCCAGCCACACCGAAGCCGACGTCGCGCGGCTGGTCGATGCGCTGGGCGAGGCCCTTGCAAGCCAGCAGCTGAAGGAGGCGGCATGACGCAACAGCGCCGCTGGTTCGTCACCGGCACCGACACCGGCATCGGCAAGACGCTCGTGAGCAGTGCCATGCTGAGCCTGCTGGCCGGATCGGGCCTGCGCGCGGTTGGCATGAAGCCGGTGGCGGCGGGCCTCGAAGAGGTCGACGGTGTCTGGCGCAACGAGGACGTGGAGCAACTGCATGCCGCCGGCAACGTCGACGCACCGCTGGAACTGCGCTGCCCCTATCTGCTGCGCGCACCGATGTCGCCGCACCTCGCGGCAAGGCAGGAGGGCGTGAACATCGCGCTGCAGCCGCTGCTGTCGGCCTTCGAACAGCTCTCGGCGCATGCCGACGCGGTGGTGGTCGAGGGCGTGGGCGGCTTCTGCGTGCCCTTCGGCGACGACCTCGACAGCGCCGGCCTGGCCGTGGCGCTGGGCCTGCCGGTGATCCTCGTCGTCGGCCTGCGGCTGGGCTGCCTCAACCACGCGCTGCTGAGCGCCGAGGCGATCCGCGCGCGCGGCCTGGTGTTGGCGGGCTGGGTGGCGAGCATGGTCGATCCGTCGATGCTCGCGCCGCAGGCCAATCTGCAGACGCTGCGCGCGCGGCTCGGCGCGCCCTTGCTGGGCATCGTGCCGCACCTGGAGAAGCCCGATGCGGCCAGCGCGGCCCGCCACATCGACCTGCGCGCGCTGCGGGCGACGGCGGCGCATGCGGCGCGTCGCCGCGCATCGCTGCAGGCGGCTTCAGCCGCGGCGGCCTGATTCCTCCAGCCGCTTGCCGCGCACGCCGCCCTGGCGCTCCAGCATCCAGCCGGGGTACTCGGCCGGCAGGGCGCTCACCTTGTCCAGCGTGGCGAGCTCTTCGGCCGTGAGCTTGATGGCCGTGGCCGCGATGTTGTCGTCCAGCTGCTCCACGCGCTTGGCGCCGATGATCACGCTGGTCACCACCTGCTGGTGCAGCAGCCACGCCAGCGCGATCTGCGCCACCGACACGCCGCGCGCCTCGGCGAGCTGGCGCATCACGTCGATGCAGTCGTAGGCGCGTTCGACGTTCACCGGCGGAAAGTCGAAGCTGGTGCGGCGGGCGCCTTTCTCCGCCTCGGTGTTGCGGCCGTACTTGCCGCTGAGCAGGCCACCCGCCAGCGGGCTCCACACCATCAGGCCGACGTTCTCGCTGCGCAGCAGCGGCGCCAGCTCGCGCTCCAGGTCGCGCCCGGCGATGGTGTAGTAGGCCTGCAGCGACTCGAAGCGCGCCAGCCGGTCGCGCTCGGCGATGCCCAGCGCCTTGGCGATCTGCCAGGCGGCCCAATTCGACACGCCCACGTAGCGCACGTGGCCCTGGCGCACCAGGTTGTCGAGCGCGTGCACGGTTTCCTCGATGGGCGTGACCGGGTCGAAGCCATGGATCTGGTAGAGGTCGATGTGGTCCAGCTGCAGGCGCCGCAGGCTGGCCTTCACGCCGTCCATGATGTGGAAGCGCGAGGCGCCGGCCGAGTTGACGCCCTTGCTGCCGGTCTCGCCCAGCACCTTGGTGGCCAGCACGAAGCTGTCGCGCGGCACCTTGAGGTTCTTCAGCGCCTGGCCGGTGATGACTTCGGACTGGCCTTCGGAATACACGTCGGCCGTGTCGATGAAGTTGATGCCGGCGTCCAGCGAGCGGCCGATCAGCCCTTCGGCCTCGGACTGCTGCAGGTTGCCGATCTGGCCCCAGATGCCGGAGGAGCCGCCGAAGGTCATGGTGCCCAGGCAGAGTTCGGAAACGAAAAGGCCGGTGCGGCCGAATTTGCGGTATTGCATGGAGAGGTTCCTTTGCGGGGAGGCAGGAGAAAGGAGGGGAGGGAGGGGAACGGGATCTGCCGGAAAAAAGTATCCCGCCGCCGTCCGGCCCGCGGCGAGCGCGTTCCTGCAAAGTATTTGCCTGATTCTCCAGACCTCCCCGCCGGCGCGTGCGAACCGGGGAGAGGAGCGCTAAGCTCCGATCCGCTCATTCCTCCAGGGGGCTTTTGGGGGCGATTCGCCCATCTGGCCCCCTGTATGCCGGTTCTCGCCGGCTCCTCCATCGTGACAAGGTGCCCGAACATGTCCGACGAAACACCCGAAATCGCAGCAGCCATCGCCCAGCCGATGCCGCTGGAACCCGAACTCGACGCAGCCCGCAAGGAACTGGTGGCGCTGATCGAGCACATCACGCAGGGACAGGAAGGCACGGTCGTCACCGCCATAGCCGGCCTGCAGGTGTTCTGCATCCGCAAGCCCGAAGGGCCCAAGCACGGCTTCGCGTCCCCCGCGCTGGGGCTGATCGCGCAGGGCTCCAAGCGCATCATCGTGGGCGACGACATCTATGTGTACGACCCGATGCACTATCTCGTCACATCCGTCGACCTGCCGGTGTGCGGCCAGGTCTGCGTGAAGAGCGAGCAGGAGCCCTACCTGGGCGTGCGGCTGGAGCTGGCCCTGGATGAGATCGGCGACCTGATCGGCGACGAGAAGCTGCCCGCCAAGGCCAACGCGCCGGCTTCGCGCGGCATGTACGTCAACCGCATCGCCATGCCGGTGCTGGAGCCGGTGCTGCGCCTGCTGCGGCTGCTGGACACGCCGGACGACGTGCCCATCGTGGCGCCGCTCATCAAGCGCGAGATCATGTACCGCCTGCTGGTCAACGGCGAGGGCGCGCGGCTGCGGCAGATCGCGCTGCAGGACAGCCACACGCAGCGCATCACCAAGGCCATCAGCGCGCTGCGCATGAACTACGCGCAGTCGCTGCGGGTGGAGGACATGGCGCGCGCGGTGCACATGAGCGTGTCTTCGTTCCACCATCATTTCAAGGCCGTGACGGCCATGAGCCCGCTGCAGTACCAGAAGCAGCTGCGCCTGCAGGAGGCGCGCCGCCAGATGCTGATCGCCGGCGCCGACGTGGCGAGCGCGGCGCACAGCGTGGGCTACGAGAGCACATCGCAGTTCGCACGCGAGTACGGCCGCATGTTCGGCGCGCCGCCGCTGCGCGACAAGCGCCGCTGGCTGGGCGAGGCGGGCAACGACGCGATGGGCGCGGCGTCGATGGAAGCGGCCTGAAGCGCCGGCGCGCACCAGCCGCCTTCTAGCACTTGCTGCGATTTCTTGCGCTGACGTGACCATGCACGTTCCGCGGAACTTCGTTATTGTTTTGCCCGCTGCAGCAACACGCCCGCCCGGGCGGGAGAACTCAACAACACGGAGAAATGCATGCTTTGGGAAAAGAAGCTGGCGCAGTGGTGCGCCGCGGTCCGCGCACGCGCCAACCTGCCGGCGCGGCTCACCCTGTGGGACGGCCAGTCCTATGACTTCGGCACCTTCAGCGGGCCCGTCGTCACGCTGCACGTGAAGTCGCCGGCGGCGCTCTCGCTGATGCTGCAGCCCACGCTCGACAATCTGGGCGAGGCCTACGTCAAGAGCAAGATCGACATCGAGGGCAAGCTCAGCGACGTGATCGACATCGCCTACGGCCTTGCGAAAACCTCGATCGACAAGCCCGGAGGCGCGCTGCAGAACATGGCGCGCTACTTCACGCACACCAGGTCGTCGGACAAGAAGTCCATTCAATACCACTACGACGTCTCGAACGAGTTCTACAAGCTCTGGCTCGATCCGAACATGGTGTATTCGTGCGCCTACTTCGAGAACGGCGACGAAGACCTCGCCACCGCGCAGCTCAAGAAGATCGACCACATCCTCACCAAGATCGAGCTCAAGCCGGGCCAGACCCTGCTGGACATCGGCTGCGGCTGGGGCGCGCTGGTGATCCGTGCGGCGCAGAAGTTCGGCGCGCGCTGCGTGGGCGTGACGCTGTCGCAGAACCAGTTCGACCTGGCTACCGAGCGCGTGAAGGCCGCGGGCCTGGAGGACCGCATCGAGATCCGCCTGCAGGACTACCGCGACGTGACCGGCCAGTTCGACCGCATCACCAGCGTCGGCATGTTCGAGCACGTGGGCCGCAAGAACCTGCCCGACTACTTCAGGCGCGTGCAGCAGCTGCTGGCCGACGACGGCGTGGTGATGAACCACGGCATCACCTCGTCCGACCCGGAAGGCGGCGGCGTGTCGTACGGCGGTGGCGACTTCATCGACCGCTACGTGTTCCCCAACGGCGAGCTGCCGCACATCAGCCTCGCGCTGCAGGCCATGCAGCAAGGCGGGCTCGAAGCATTCGACGTGGAGAACCTGCGCCGCCACTACGCGCAGACGCTGCGCTTCTGGAGCGACGCCTACGAGGCCAACAGCGAGAAGGCGCGCGCGCTGGTCGACGAGGAGAAATTCCGCATCTGGCGCGTGTACCTCGCGGGCTGCGCCTATGCCTTCGAGAACGACGACGTGGCGATCTACCAGATCGTCGGGCGCAAGGCGGGCAGGGCGGCGAAGACGCTGCCCTGGTCGCGCCGCTACATCTACGACGGCACTTCGGCGCTGAACGCCGCGTGAGCTCGCTTTCGGGCTCGGGTGGCCGAGAGCCCGAGCCAGCGACAGGGGCTCATGCCGTCTATAGCATGCACGGCTCATGACCTCCACGCCCCACAGAACAACAAGCCGCCCACTGGTCATCGCCTCCATCATGGCCTCCATGGCGATGGTGGCCATCGAAGCCACCATCGTCTCCACCGTGATGCCGCAGATCGCCTCCGAGCTGGGCGGGCTGCATCTCTACAGCTGGGTGTTCGCCTCCTTCCTGCTGGCACAGACCGCGATGACGGTGGTGTTCGGCAAGCTCTCCGACCTCTACGGCCGCAAGCCGATCATGTTCGTGGGCATCGCCGTCTTCGTCATCGGCTCGGTGCTTGCAGGCTTCTCTTGGTCGATGCCGGCCATGATCTGCTTCCGGCTCATACAGGGCATCGGCGCGGGCGCGATCCAGCCAGTGGCGCTCACCATCGTGGGCGACCTCTACCCGGTGCGCGAGCGCGGCAAGGTGCAGGGCTGGCTCGCGAGCGTGTGGGCGGTATCGGCGGTGCTGGGGCCGATGATCGGCGCGCTCATCGTGCAGAAGCTCTCGTGGGCGTGGATTTTCTGGGTCAACGTGCCCATCGGCCTGGCGGCCGCCGCTGGCTTCTGGCTCTTCCTGCACGAAGCGCCCACCGTGCGGCGCTCTTCCATCGACATCGTGGGCGCGGTGCTCTTCACCGTCGGCATCGCGTCGCTGATGATCGCGCTCACCGAATTCGGCGTGGGCAATTCGGGCGTGGCGCTCGCATGGGCCGGGCTCTTCGTGGTCACGCTGGTGCTCTTCATCGCGCAGGAGCGCCGCGCGGCCGACCCGATGGTGTCGCTGCGCCTGTGGGGCGGGCGCATGATCGCCGCCGTCAACGGCGCGGCCATGCTCGCCGGCATGGTGCTGATCGGCATCACCACCTTCCTGCCGATGTACGTCCAGGTGGTGCTCGAGCGCTCCTCCGTCACTGCCGGCCTCGCGCTCACGATGGTGATGCTCGGCTGGCCCATCGGCGCCACGCTGACCTCGCGCACCTTCCACCGCATCGGCCTGTGGCGCATGGTGGTGACTGGCGCGGCGCTGATCCCGGTGGGCACCTCGACCTTCGTGCTGCTGGGCGCCGGCAGCTCGCCGGTGCTGCCCGCGGTCGGCTCCTTCATCATCGGCCTGGGCATGGGCGTGATGAGCCTGAGCTCGCTCATCCTCATCCAGGAAGGCGTCGATCTCGCGCAGCGCGGCGTCGCCACCGCCTCGAACGTGTTCTCGCGCAATCTCGGCAGTGCGCTGGGCGCTGCCTTCTTCGGCGCGGTCTTCAACTTCGGGCTCACCCACGGCGACGGCCGCCCGATGTTCTCCGACGAGCAGTTGCGCATGCTGCTGCAGGGCGTGCACGGCTCCGTCGCGGGCGATTCGGCCATTCGCCTCGTGCTGGGCGAGTCGCTGCACCTCACCTTCGTGATGATGCTGGTGGTGAGCCTGGGTGTGATCGCGCTGGCCTTGCTGCTGCCGAGGGAGGGGCTGGTGGAGAGCCGCGCGGTCGCGGCAGGCGAGGCTGCTTCGAAGTAGGGCGCGTCTGTGCGCAGGCAGCGATTGCTGCCGGCGTACCCGATGGGAAAGACCGAGGGTGCATTCCTTCTTCGGCCAACGAAGAAATCCGCACATGCATATGCGGCGAGGGATAAGTGCGACAGCCACATGGGAATGCTTGCCGCGCGCAGCACGCGGGGGCATCCTCGAAGACCTATCCCGATTGCCTTTCTCCTACATCCATCGTCAGGACCAGACAAACCCATGACCTACCACGCCGACTCCAAGCGCTACGACGCCATTCCCTACCGCCGCGTCGGCCGCAGCGGACTCGTGCTGCCCGCCATCTCGCTCGGGCTCTGGCACAACTTCGGGGACACCACCTCCATCGCCACGCAGCGCCAGCTGCTGCGCACCGCCTTCGACCTGGGCATCAACCACTTCGACCTTGCCAACAACTACGGCCCGCCCTACGGCAGCGCCGAGACCAACTTCGGCCGGCTGCTGCGCGAAGACTTCAAGCCCTACCGCGACGAACTCATCATCTCCAGCAAGGCTGGCTGGGACATGTGGCCCGGCCCCTACGGCAAGGGCGGCGGTTCGCGCAAATACGTGCTCGCCAGCCTCGACCAAAGCCTGCAGCGCCTGGGCCTGGACTACGTCGACATCTTCTATTCGCACCGCTTCGACCCCGAAACGCCGCTGGAGGAAACAGCCTCCGCGCTGGCCCAGGCCGTGCAGCAGGGCAAGGCGCTGTACATCGGCATTTCTTCTTACTCCGCCGGCAAGACGCGCGAGATCGCGGCGCTGTTGCGAGAGTGGAAGGTGCCGCTCTTGATCCACCAGCCGGCCTACAACCTGTTCAACCGCTGGATCGAGAAGGACCTGCTGAACGCCACCGACGAACTCGGCGCCGGCGTCATCGCCTTCACGCCGCTGGCGCAGGGCCTGCTGACCGACAAGTACCTCAGCGGCATTCCGGCCGATGCGCGCATCAACCGGCCCGGCGGCGGCTCGCTGAAGCAGGAGCACCTGTCGGACGCCAACATCGAGCGCGCCCGCGAACTCAACAAGATCGCGCGCCGCCGCGGCCAGTCGCTGGCCCAGCTCGCGCTGACATGGACGCTGCGCGATCCGCGAGTGAGCTCGGCGCTGATCGGCGCGAGCCGGCCGGAGCAGATCGTCGACAACGTGGCGGCGCTGTCGCATGCGCCGCTGAGCACGGAGGAACTGGCCGAGATCGACAGGTACGCGGTGGAAGGCGGCGTGAACCTCTGGGAGAAGCCCTCGACGGACTTCGCCTGAGTTCGGTCTCTCATCGCGGATCGCATCAGGTAACTTGGAATCCGTCTTTGGCAAAGGCGGGTGCGCTTTGCAGAATCGGCGCAAGCATTCATCCGATTCATTGCCATGCAACTGCGCACGCATTACACCCACCACGTCTCCCCGGCAGCCCAGGCGCGCCATGTCCTGGCCCTCACCGCGAAGGCCTGGCGCATTCCGCCGGCTTCGCCGCATGCGTTGGCTCGCCGCGCGCCGCATGGCTACGTGCCGGTGCGGGCGCTTCGGCGGCTGCACGCGGCAACCATGTTGAGCCTGATGCCGCATTCGTGGTGAGCGGCGGCGCCCACCCGGCAAGCGGCAAGCGGCAAGCGGCAAGCGGATATCGATATAGGAATTCAGCGCAAGCAACTCGCGCGATGCTCCGCAAAATCCTCTTCCGAAGCATGAGGGAAGAAGGAGCAGGGGCCCCTGGAGTTGAGTTCGAGGTGAGTCGGAGTCGGATTGGTCTTTCTCAATTCGATGGACGGCTTTTTGCGGGCCTTCGGGTCCGTTTTTTTTCCTCAGCCTCGCGCCGCTGATGCACCGAGCAGGAAATCGGTGACCTCGTCCGAGAACACATAGCGCCGCCCGCCGATGAGCACGCTGTCCGGGCTCTCGGGGTCGGGCCGTGCGGTGGGCATGCCGTGTGCGACCAGAGCTTCGGCGCAGCCCAACCAGTCGCCTTCGCCTCCCGGCTCGTTGCACGAAGCCCATGAAAGGCCGCCGCAGGCGTTGTCGCCGAAGCCGTGCCGCTCTTCCCAGCTGGCGCCGTGCTCCAGAAGGAAGCGCACGAGGCCGGCGTCGCCTCGGAACACGGCCTTGTTCAGCGCCGAGGCGTCCCAGTCGCCGCCACGGGTGGCGATGGGCCAGCCAAGCCTGACCATCAGCTTCACCGCGTCGGCACAGCCTTGGGCTGCAAGTTCAGGTAGCAGGCGCAGCTGTGCTTCGGAGAGAGCGCTGACGATGCCGGGGTGCGCCGACTGGATGACGCGGGCCGCGGCTTCGTCGCCTTGTGCGCAGGCGGCGATGAAGGCTTCGTCCACGGGGATCGAGGCGGCGCCTCCGGCTTTCTGAAGGAGGCTGGCGACTTCGGGCAATCCGAAGCGCAGGGCGGCTGTGTAGGCGCTCGTGCCGTCGGATGTGGTGGCCAAGGGATCGGCGCCTGCCGCCAGGAGCGCTTCGATGTGCGCGGGCGACCTGCGACGGCGGATGGCCCACAGCAGCGGCGAACCCCAGTCGCTGGTGGGCGAGCCCATGGGCGGCTCGTTCGCGTCGCCGCCGTGCGCGAGCAGCAGGCGCAGGGTCTGCACGTCGTCGAGGTCGAGTACGCGGTAGAGCGCGTTCGTGCCCGCGACGCGTGCTCCGGCTTCGAGCAGCAGCTTTGTGCAGGCCGGGGTTTCAAGCGAGTGGTAGAGAGATTCGCCGTCGTTGGGATCGGCGCCCGCGTCCAGCAGCAGCCTGGTGAGCACGGCATCGCGGTTCTGGCCGGCGGCGCCGTAGAGCGCGGACAGGCGCTCGGTTTGGTCGGGCGCGGCAAGCGATGCCGGAGGCCAGCGGTTGCCTGCCGATTGATTCGGGTCCGCGCCTGCGTCGAGCAGCAGCTTCGCGCAGTTGCGCAGGCGTTCCTGGTAGTCCGGCAGCTGGAGCAGCCCGGAGTGGGCGACCGCGACGAGCGGTGGGAGCGAGAGAGGGCCTCCGGCGCGGTTCATCCAGCCTGTGTCGCGCTCGATGGCCTGGCGGATCGGTGCCTCGTTGCCGATGGCGCAGGCGAGGATGGGGTCGTCGCCCAACAGGCCGGGGCTTTCCTCGAGCAGGCGCAGGGCCAGGGCAGGCCGTGCGCGAGTCATGCCTCCGGCGATGTCGCCCGCATAGACGAGGCGCAGCCATTGCAGCACGGCCTTCGCCGGATCGTCCGCCTGCGAGCGGCGCGCAAGAACGAAGCCTTGCAGGTCGGCCCACGACAGGAATCCGTATTCGCGCGCGATGCACGACTGCGCGTCGTGCAGGCGCAAGCCGAGGGCCGCGATGGCGGCGTCGCTTTTGCCGGCTGCGGCCGGCAGGACTTCGCGGAAACGGGTGGTGGCGGCGGGATCGTTGCTTCGGCAGAGAGCAAGCAGCTCCTTGGCTTGCTTCTTCAGATGGCCCAGGTCGGGCCGGGCGGGCATGCGCTTCATTCGAACCTCCGTGCATCAGACGCCGTCGGCCCGCAAATCCGGCTGCACAAAAGGCGTGTGGATCGGCAAATGAAGGCAAGTGGGTTCAACCCTTCCCGCGGGCCCGGGTGCGGCTTGCACCGCGGCGGCGATGTTAGGGCATGGCCCGTGCGAAGGTCAATGAAGGCAAAGGCGCGGAACGAAAGACGAAAACGAAGAAGAGGGCCGAGCGGCTAAAGTGGCACGCTGCTGCCCGGCATCGTTGCTGTGCGCACTCAATCTCCGGATGGAAACCCGACACCATGCTGCCCAGATTCATCCAATGGCTCGCCGTACGTCTCACGGGCTCTGTGCCTCCATCCGAACCTCCGGCGAAGGGCGGCGCATCGGCGCCGACGTTGAAGAAGGGCGACGTGCTCGCCTACAAGAACGGAAACGCCTGGCGCGCCGTCTGGGTTCTGGAAGTCGATCCATGGCCCGATGGAACATCGGTCGCCCACTGCCTGAGCTACCAGCCGCTTGATCAGCGGCCCACCATTGAATCGTTGAAGCAGGCCGAAGTGTTGATATGGCATTCGCCCATCGACGCCGACGGCGTGAGCCAGGGCAGCGAACTCATCGGCAACCGTCAGCCCACGCAGGACGACCTGATCGGCTTCGCCGAGTACCTGAGGCTCACCGACTTCCCGAGATATCTGGAGCTGATGGGCCAGGACGGCCAGGAGATCGTGCGACAGGCCAATGCGCACTATCTGCGCGGGAACGAGCTTTGCGAACAGGGCCGCAAGGAAGAGGGCATCGCCGAGTACGACGCGGCCGTGGAACTCTTTCCGCTCTTCTTCGAGGCCATCGACAACCGGGCCTTCACGCGCATGGAGCTCGGCAACTTCCAGGAGGCGCTCGACGATTTCGAGCAGTCGCTGCAGGTGAACCCCGATGGAGAGGCCGCCTTCTTCTCGAAGGGCGAATGCCTCATGCGGCTGGGCGAGCTGGCGGCCGCGGAGGCCATCTTCGCTGAGGGCAAGGAGCGCTTTCCGGGGAAGAAGGCGCTCTTCGGCGAGTTCCTGGGGCGCGTGCGGGCGCAGCAGCGCTCGGGGAACAAGTAGCAAGAAGGCGGTCGCCTAGCGCGCGGCCTCGGGACGCAACTGCTCCCTGAGGATGCGCCGTATCTCCAGGATCGCCAGCGGGTTCTCCTGCACGCTGTGCGCCGAGGGAATCACCAGTTCCGAGGCCGCGCCGTCCAGGTGCGCGCTGGCGTAGGGCACGATGCCGTCGCTCGACAGCGCCTGCGCCACGCCGGGCGTGTCGTTGCCGATGATCGAGTGGAAGCGCACGCGCGGATTCATCGGCAGGCCCGACGACAGCCGCACGAAGGGATCGCGGTCGCTGAGGTTGTCGATGCTGTTGGGAATGCGCAGCGTGCCCTGGTCCTGCCGCGCTGGCGCGATGCGGATCAGCTCGCGCGAGATGTCGCCCAGCTGCCCGAGCATCGCCACCGGCAGCGTGATGAGGTTGGCCACCCAGCGCGAGATGCGGTTGTTGGCGAAGTCGGTGCCGCGATGCGGCGAGGCGATGAAGATCGCGTCGCTCACCTGTGGCAGCGGCTCGAAGCGCAGGTAGGGCGCGAGCTTTTCCTCCATTCGTTGCTGCTGCGCGCCCTGCATCGGGTAGCTGGCGAGCAGCGCGTCCCAGAGCTTGTCTTCCGACGAAGACACCATGAGCCGCGACAGCACGCCGCCCATGCTGTGGCCGATCAGCGTGATGTTGTTCGAGGCCACGGCCTTGCCCGTCGGGTCGAAGTGCGCGAGCGTCTGCGTGACGGCTTCGCGGATCGCGAAGTTGTTGATCGGCAGCGGCGCGTTGGTGGGGTAGTACACCTGCCAGATCTGGTAGCGGCGGCGCAGCGTCTCGTCGCCCAGTACCTCGTTGGCCACGTTGATCCACGCCTCGGGGCTGCTCGCCAGGCCGTGCAGCATGATGACCGTGCGGCGGTTCGGGTCGTAGGGCTGCATCAGGTAGATGCGCGGCTGCGTGAGGCCCTCGCGGCCGCCGAAGAGGCTGCGCAGCGCCTGCAGCGCGAAGTCGGAGCGCGCGAGCCACAGGCCGTAGCCGGAGGTGAAGTTGGCCGCCAGCGGCACCTCCTGTCCTGCGAGCCGCACGTTGGCCGTGCGGTACGGGTCGTAGGCGGCGATGCGCAGCGTGCGCGTGCCCAGCACCTCGCCGAGGCTGGCGCCGTCGAAGAGCAGCAGCGCGGTGACGGCGGGGAAGGGCATCTCGCGGTAGGGCGGACGAGGCTTCTGCTTCTGCGCGGGATCGACGTTCTGCCTTGGCGCCTCGTCGTCCGTGCGCTTGTTGCTCGCCGCCACCAGCTCCGCGCCGAAACCGTCGCGCCGGTAGGTGTTGCGCAGGCCGGAGAAAGTCAGCGAGGCGGCGGGAATCAGTTCGTCGGGCAAGGGCGTATCGGAAGGAAGGCGCAGGTTCGACACGTCGGTCTCTATGCGCCAGTCGCCCACCTTCGGCATCGCAGGCTGCGCGCCCGCGCGCGAACCACTGCGGCGGACTCCGTCGTACAAGCCGGTGATGGCCTGCTGAACCGCGTAGTTGTAGTAGTCGCGCACCTGCGTCTGCCGGTCTTCGAAGGCGCGGTCGCGCGGCTTGCGGGCGGTGAAGAACAGGTAGGCGTAGGCATGGCGCGCGGTCTCGAACCAGGCCTCGATGGCGGCGGCATCGGTCGCACCGCCGTCCTTCTCGGCCGCGAGCGCCACCTGCAGCCAGACTTCGGAGAGCGCCGAGAGACGCTGCTCGTCGCTCAGGCCCGAGGAGTCGGCCAGCGCGTTGCGGCAGGCCTGTCCGTCCTTGCGGCACAGGTCGGCGTCGGAGCCGATCACGCGCAGCACTTCCTGCGCGGAGGTGCTGAGGCGGCCGGTGGTGAGCACGTCGCCGCGGCGCTGCGCGAGGTAGTCGGCCGGCGAGATCGAGCCGACGGTCACGCCCGCGCAGCCGGCCAGCAGTGCGGCCGCGCAGGCGAGCGCGGGCAGCGAAGTGAAGAGACGCAGCGCGCTCTTCATTGCGCCGCCCCGGTGCCTGCAGGCGCGACGCCCGGCAGGCCCTGCCGGATCGCCCGCGAGAAATCGGCGCCCGGCGTCTTGTCCGTCGCGATGGCACGGTCCGTGATGCGGCCCGCCATGCGCAGGGCTTCCATGCTGTAGCCGGGCGCGAGGCCGCCCACGTCGAAGAGATAGTCGGGCAGGTAGCCAGAGGCCAGCAGACGCCAGTCCATCGGCAGGCCGGGCACGATGCGCCTGGCCAGCGCGTACACGATGGTGGTGCAGTTGGCGGTGAGCGTGTTGTAGAAGCTGGGCTCGCGCACCAGCGCCGCGCCTTCGCCCAGGTAGGCTAGGAAGAGCGATCGCATCTCGGGCTGCGGCAGGCTCACGCGGTACATGTAGACGTCCTCGCCGCGCACGTTGGTGCGCACGCGCAGGATGTCGTGCTCGTCGGCCGCGATCAGGCTGTTCTCGAACTGCCTGAAGAAGCCGCCGATGGACGAAAAGGCCTCGCCGCGCTCCTTGCGGATCTCGATGGAGAAGGTGACGAATCGGCCGTCGTCGAAGCCGAATGAAACCAGCGTGTGCGCGATGGCCGGGCCGCTCCAGTAGGAAAGCGACACGTCGACCGTGCGCAGGCGCTCGAGGTCGTATTGCCGCGTTTCCCAGCGCTGGGTGTAGTCGGTGTCGCTGCGCCATTCGAAGTTGCGCACGTTGTCCAGCGTGACCATGCTGCCGTCGATGCGCGAGTGCAGCTGCCGCGAGACGTCGTCGGCCCACACGCGGTTCTGCGACGGCAGGATGGTGCTCCACCAGCCCAGCAGCAACGCAAAGCCGACTGCATAGGAGAGCAGGGCGCGCGCCGCGCGCCTGCGCCACGTCAGCGCGATGGCCGCGAGGCCGAAGGCGGCCCACAGCACGCCCGCGCCGATCTTCACGGCGGCCGGCCCGGGGACCTGGTACCAGAGCGCGAGGCAGGCCCACAGCGAGGTCGAAAGCACGGTGAGCGACAGCAGGATGCGGCCGATGAGACGCAGGAGCGTTCGGATCATGAAAGGCAAAACCGGAAAAGCGGAACCGCCGAGCTTACGACGGCCACCTGTGGCTACAGCATGTAGGTCACGAGCTTGAAGTCCGGGTCCTCCGGGAAGGGCTTCACCGTGAAGCCCAGCCGGCGCACCAGCTTCAGCATGTCGGGGTTGTTGGCCAGCACCAGCCCGTCCATCTCGGCGAGGCCCTTGTCGCGGGCCACGTCGATGATGCTTTCCATCAGCCGCGAGCCGATGCCCTTGCCGCTGAACTCGTCGGCGACCACCAGCGAGAACTCGCAGCTGGTCTGGTCGGGGTTGGTCACGTAGCGCGACACGCCCACGATGCGCTCGCTCTCGAGCACGGAGCCTTCGGGCGACACGCTGCGCTCCAGGATCACCGCCACCAGCGCCATTTCGCGGTCGTAGTCGATCAGCGTGAAGCGCGACAGCATCGTCGGCGGCAGCTCGTGGAAGCGCGAGACGAAGCGGAACCAGCGGCTTTCGGGCGACAGGCCCTGCACCAGCGTCTGCAGCATCTGCGCGTCGTTGGGATGCACCGGCCGCACGATGTAGGTGCCGCCGCCCGAGCCCGCCAGCGGCCATTCGCGCCGGTAGCGCGCGGGGTACGGCATGATGGCCAGGTGCTGGTAGCCGTTGACCGCGTTGCCCACATGGGCCGCCACCGCCTGCGAACTGCTGCCGACCACGATGCGCGCATCGACCGAGATGGCGCCGTTCTCGTCCACGATGATCGGGTTGATGTCCATCTCGCGCAGCTCGGGCAGCTCGCACACCATTTCCGAGACGCGCAGCAACAGGTCTTCGAGCGCTTCCATGTCCACCGCATGGGCGCCGCGCCATTCGCCCAGCGTCTCGGCCACGCGCGAGCGCTCGATGAGCCGGCGCGCAAGAAACTGGTTGAGCGGCGGCAGCTCCATCGCGCGGTCGTTCAGGAGTTCGATCATGGTGCCGCCCGCGCCGAACACGATGACGGGGCCGAAGGGCTCGTCTGTGACCATGCCCACGTAGATCTCGCGCCCGCGCCGCGCGCGCACCATCTTCTGCACCGTCACGCCGTTGATGCGCGCCTCGGGCGCGAGGCGGGCCACGCGCTCCATCATCTCGATGTAGGTGTCGCGCGCGCCGGTGCCGTTGAGCACGTTGAGCGCCACGCCTTCCACGTCGGACTTGTGCGGGATGTCGGGCGAATCGATCTTCAGCGCCACCGGAAAACCCAGCTGCGTCGCGATCATCATCGCCTCGCTGGGGCTGCGCGCGAGCAGCGTGCGCGTGATCGGGATGTGGAAGGACGACAGCAGCGACTTCGATTCCATCTCCGTCAGCACATGGCGCCGCTCGGCCAGCACGCTCTCGATGAGGAGGCGCGCGCCCTCGATGTCGGGCTTTGCCAGTGCCGACAGCGGCGGCGGCGTCTGCTGCAGCAACTGCTGGTTCTGGTAGAAGGCCGCGATGTTGCCGAAGGCGCCCACGGCCGCCTCGGGCGTGCGGAAGCTGGGGATGGTCGCGTCGGCCAGCGCCGCGCGCGCCTTGCCCACCGACGAGTCGCCCATCCAGCAGGCCAGCAGCGGCTTGTTCATCGGCCGCGGAATGTCGGCCAGCGCCTTCGCGGTGGCGGCCGCGTCGATGCCGGCCTTCGGAGAGAAGATGGCGAGCACGCCGTCGACCTGGCTGTCGGCGGAGGCCGCGTCGATGGCGGCGCGGTAGTGCGCGGGCTGCGCCTCTTCCGACAAGTCGATCAGGTCGGCCAGCGAGGCGAGCGGGGGCAGGGCGGGCTGCAGCAGCTTCTGCGCGGGGGCCGAGAGCTTGCCGAGGTCAAGCCCGATCTCGTTGATCCAGTCGGCCGCCAGCACGCCGGGCCCGCCGCCGTTGGTGACCACGGCCAGGCGCTTGCCGACGGGGCGGTAGCGCGAGGCCAGGCACTTGGCGGCCGAGAACAGCTCGACGAACGAGCGCACGCGCACCGCGCCCGCGCGGCGCAGCGCGGCGTCGAACACGTCGTCGCTGCCCACGATGGCCGCGCTGTGCGTCTGCGCGGCCTCGTTGCCCGCCGGCTTGCGCCCGGCCTTGAGCACCACCACCGGCTTGGCATGCGAGGCCGAGCGCAGCGCGCTCATGAACCGGCGCGCGTCGGCAATGCCTTCGAGGTACACGATGATGCTGTGCGTGGCCTGGTCGTTGGCCAGGAAGTCGAGCACCTGCGGAATGTCGACCGAGGTGTGCGGGCCCAGCGACACCACGCTGGAAAAGCCCACACCGTTCTGCCGTGCCCAGTCGAGCATCGAGGCTGTGAGCGCACCCGACTGCGCCACCAGCGCGAGCGGCCCGCTGGCGGCCAGCGGGCCGGCCACGCTGGCATTGAGATGCAGCAGCGGACGCTGGAAGCCCAGCGAGTTCGGCCCCAGCAGGTGCACGCCCTCGCGACGCGCGATCTTGCGCCACTGCGTTGCCTGCTCGGCGCCGATGCCGCTCGAAAGAACCACCGCAGCCTTGCAGCCGATGCGCCCCGCGATCTCCAGTGCGGCCGCCACGTCGCCCGGCGCCAGCGCGATGAGCGCGAGGTCGGCGTGGGTCTGCGCCAGTTCTTCGAGCGTGCCCTTGGTGCGCACGTCGAGAAAGCGCAGCGTGCCGTCGAAGCGCTGGGCGCGGAAGGCCTCGCGCAGCGTGTGGCCGGCAGGCGTCTGTCCGCCCGGTCCGTCGGCATTGCCGACGAAGGCGACGATGGAGGCGGGCGCGAAAAGCGGTGTCAGGAAATGCTTGTCCATGCCCCCGAGTCTGCACCGTTCGGACGCTGCTGTGCAGCATGGCGGCAACGGCGTGCGATGGTCAGGACGGGTTCAGAGCGCTTGGCTATATTTGGGGTTCCATGCAAAAACGTATCGGCGTGATCTTCGTCTCGCGACGGAACTCATTGCGCAGCATCCTTGCCGAAGCGTGCCTCGCGCACCTGGACCCGAAGCGGTTCTCGGCCTCTTCCTGCGGTCAACCCGGGCAGGTCGCCCGCGAACTCCATCCTGCCGCCATCGCCGCGCTGAAGAGCGCGAGCATTCCCTTGCCCAACCATTCGCCGCGCAGCTGGGATGAACTCGCGCGTGCCAACGGCCAGCCCGCGGATTTCGTCATCACTCTCGACGAATCCACCGAGCCGCGGCAGCCCTCATGGCCCGGCCAGCCCGATGCGGCGCTGTGGGCCTACCCCGACGTGCTCGATGGCCGCGACCCCGACAGGAGCGCGCACGACGCGGTGCAGATGCTCTTCTCGCTGCGCCGCCGGCTGGAGCTGCTGGTGAGCCTGCCGATGCAGGGGGTGGACCGCTCGGCGGTGCGCTCGGATGTGCGGGACCTGGGCTACCTGCGCTAGCTCCAGCGATTGCGCCGGGCCGAAGGGCTCACTCCAGCGTGAACCCGATCTTCAACGTCACCTGCCAGTGCGCCACCTTGCCGTCGACCACGTGCCCGCGTGTTTCGGTGACGTTGAACCACTGGATGTTGCGCACCGTCTCGTGCGCCTTGGCGATGGCGGTCTGCACCGCGTCCTCGATGCCGGCCGGCGAGGAGCCGGTGAGTTCTAGCGTTTTGTAGACGTGGCTGGACATGGGCTGTCTCCTTCTGGGTTGATGGGCTGGATCGATTGTTGGCAAGAGGCCCGGAAAAACATCGTAGTCCCGTTGCGGGCACCCGTGTCAGTGGGCGTACCCGCCCACGAGCGGATCGCACGGGCCGTGCTCCCATGCCTTCGATGGCTCGCTACCCCTGTGCGGCACCGAAGCTCTCCGCCAGGAACTCGACGACCGCCTGCACGCGCGCCGTGCGCCCCTTGCGCGTGGGCACCAGCAGCGTGACCGGCGCGCTGTCGAACTGCCAGTCGGCCAGCACGCGCACCAGCGTGCCGCGCGCCACGGCATCGGCCGCGTCCCATTCGGAGCGCAGAACCAGGCCCAGCCCCTGTTCGGCCCACTGGCGGGCCACGCCGCCGTCGTTGGTGACGTAAGCGGGAGAGATGCGCAGCGTCTCGCGCTTGCCCTTGGCCGCCTGCGCCTTTCGGCCGGCGGGGCGCAAATGCCACAGCGTCACGTCCTCGTCGTTCTCGCGGATGCAGATGCAGTCGTGCGCCGAAATGTCGCGCGGCGCGCGGGGCATGCCGCGCTGGCGCAGGTAGCCGGGGCTGGCGCACAGCCAGCGCTCGTTGGCGCTCAGCGTGCGGGCCACCCAGGACGAATCGCGCACCGTGCCGATGTGAATCACCGCGTCGGCGTCGTGCCGGTCGGGCCACGGGGTTTCGCGCAGGTCCAGCTGCACGCCCAGCCCCGGGTGCAGCCTGGCGAAGCGGGCGAGCATCGGCGCGATATATTGGCGGCCGTAGCCGAAGGGCGCGGCGATGCGTAGCGTGCCGGTGAGGCGCTGGTCGTCGCGCCGCATCGATTCGCGCAGCCCCTCGATCTGCCCGAGCAGCGCGGCCGCCTCGCGCGCGAAGCGCTCGCCCTCGGGCGTGAGGCTCAGCTTGCGCGCGGTGCGGGTGGCCAGCGACAGGCCCAGCGCGGCCTCCAGCTTGCGCAGCCGCATCGAGAGGGCCGGCGGCGTGACGTCCAGCGCCCGCGCCGCCGCGCTCAGCGACGGCTCGCGCAGCAGGGCGGCGGCGAGCTGCATGTCCTCGATCTGGATCGTCGTCATTAACTTGTGCTTAACGATTGATGACTCAGCATTGAAGCACAAGCATGGCCTCGAAACGTACAGTCGCAGGCCATGCAACCCTCCAACGCCTATCCGCGCGCCGTGCTCTTCGACCTGCTAACCGCGCTGCTCGACTCCTGGACCGTCTGGAACGCCGCCGCCGGCTCCGAAGAAAAAGGCCGTGCTTGGCGCGCCGAGTACCTGCGGCTCACCTACGGCTGCGGCGCCTACGTGCCCTACGAACAGCTCGTGAAGGAGGCCGCCCGCAACACCGGCATGGCCGACTCCGCCCCCGACGCCCTCGAAGCGCAATGGGACACGCTGCCCGCATGGGACGGCGCGCGCGAGCTTCTGCTGGCGCTGAAGCCGCACTGCCGCCTCGCCGTGGTCACCAACTGCTCCAGGCGGCTGGGCCAT
Source organism: Variovorax sp. CAN15 (assembly GCF_030462475.1). Lineage (GTDB taxonomy): Bacteria > Pseudomonadota > Gammaproteobacteria > Burkholderiales > Burkholderiaceae_C > Variovorax. The sequence goes on along the minus strand of NZ_JASMRZ010000021.1, from coordinate 52,357 downwards.
CGCGCGGCGGCGAGGCTGGGCATCGACTGGGACGTGGTTGTCACATCCGAGGAGGCCGGTTTCTACAAGCCCGATCCGCGCCCGTACCGCATGGCGCTCGACCGGCTGGGCGTGAAGGCGGAAGAGGCCGCCTTCGTCGCCGGCTCGGGCTACGACATGTTCGGCACCTCGGCGGTGGGCCTGCGTACCTACTGGCACAACCGCGTCGGCCTTGCACTGCCGCAAGGAGCGCCGTCGCCCGAGCTTCAGGCGCCAACGCTCGCACCGGCGCTGCCCTGGCTGCAATCCTTCGAAATGAAATGACGAGTTCCAGAATGAACACCCTCGCCACCATCGACACGCCCGCAGCCCTCATCGAGCGCACGCGCATGCAACGCAACATCGAACGCATGCAGCAGCACATGAACGAGCTGGGCGTGCGCTTCCGCCCGCATGTGAAGACCAGCAAGTGCATCGAAGTCGCGAAGGCGCAGCGCGAGGCGGGTGCGCAGGGCATCACCGTCTCCACGCTGAAGGAAGCCGGGCAGTTCTTCGCCGAAGGGTTCACCGACATCCTCTACGCCGTCGGAATGGCGCAGCACCGGCTGCCGCATGCGCTGGAGCTGCGCCGGCGCGGCTGCGCGCTGGGCATCCTGACCGACAGCGTGGCTTCGGCCAAGGCGATCGCCGAGTTCGGCCGCGAGAATGGCGAGGCTTTCGATGTGCTGATCGAAGTCGATACCGATGGCCATCGCAGCGGCATCAAGCCCGGGGAAGACGCGCTGATCGAAGTGGGCCGCGTGCTTCATGAAGGCGGCATGCGTCTGGGCGGTGTGATGACCCATGCGGGCTCCAGCTACGAACTCGATACGCCCGAGGCGCTGAAGGCGATGGCCGAGCAGGAGCGCTCAGGCTGCGTGCGCGCGGCGCGGCGGTTGCGTGAGGCTGGCCTGCCGTGCCCGGTGGTCAGCGTGGGCTCGACACCCACGGCGTTGGCTGCGGACGCGCTCGACGGCGTGACCGAAGTGCGAGCCGGCGTGTACGTGTTCTTCGATCTCGTGATGCGCAACGTTGGCGTGTGCACGAAGGCGGATATCGCCTTGAGCGTGCTCACCACCGTGATCGGCCATCAGGCCGACAAGGGCTGGGCCATCGTCGACGCAGGCTGGATGGCGATGAGCCGCGACCGGGGTACGCAGAAGCAGAAGCGGGACTTCGGGTACGGGCAGGTCTGCGATCTCGAAGGTCGGGTGTTGGGCAGCTATGTGCTCGGCGGAGCGAACCAGGAGCACGGCATTCTTTCGCGGGAGGGCGAGCCGGACATGGATATCGTGGCGCGATTTCCCATCGGGACACGGCTGCGAATCCTGCCGAATCATGCGTGTGCGACCGGGGCGCAGTTTCCGGAGTACCACGCGCTGTCGAAAGACGGTTCGCTGCAGACCTGGGGGCGGTTCCACGGCTGGTGAACCCGGCTGAGCAGGTGCAGCCCGGTGATTGACCTTCTCCCGGGTGTGGCGATGCGCTCAACTCGGAATGGTTGTATGATGATCGTCATGCGAAACATGAAAGCCGGTGCAAGAGCTGCAGCCAAGGATGCCACCCACGAGCGCATCGTGTCCGTGGCCGCGCGTGCGATCCGTCGCAGCGGCTACGACGGCACGGGCGTCGCGGACATCATGAAAGAGGCGGGCCTGACGCATGGCGCTTTCTATGCCCATTTCGCGTCGCGGGAGGCCATGCTGGCCGAAGCGGCGGGAAGAGCCTGTGCGGAATCCGCTGCCGCCGCGGCCGAGGTCGTGGCCAACACCCCGCCGGAAAAGACGCTCGAATCCATGCTGGGCGCCTACCTCTCCAAGGAGCATCTCGAAAGCGTCGACATCGGGTGCCCTCTGGCCGCGCTGGGCTCTGAAACCTCGCGCCAGGTTCCAGAAGTGCGGCGGGTGGCTACCCGGCACGTCAAGGAAATGATCGATCTCGTCGCCCGGCAGTTGCCCGACTGGGGACAACCCGGCGCTCACGAGCGGGCGCTCGTGACGATCTCGACGATGGTGGGAGCCTTGCTGCTGGCGCGGGCAGTCGATGACCCGGCGCTGTCGGACGGCTTGCGCGAGGCCGCGCTCAGGCACCTGACCTCTCCCGGCAGCTGAGTCCTTCAAAAAGGGTTGGATGCTGCTTTTTTTTGCCTTTACATATGACGATCATCATGCCAAATAGGAAATCCACCAGCGGAGGAAAGGAACAGTCATGAAAGCATTTGTGCTGGAGCGCTACGGAAAGAAGCGCGAGCTGAAGTCGACGGAAATGCCGGAGCCGGAACTGCGCGACGACGAGGTACTGGTCGAGGTCCATGCCGCCGGCGTGAACCTGCTGGACACCAAGATCAGGGACGGGGAATTCAAGCTCATCCTGCCTTACCGCTTGCCTCTGGTCCTGGGCCACGACGTGGCCGGTGTCGTCGTCAGGGTAGGGCGGCGCGTGCAGCAATTCAGGCCGGGCGACGAGGTCTACGCGCGGCCGGATGATTTCCGCATCGGCACCTTCGCCGAATTCGTCGCGGTCAAGGAAGCATCGCTTGCGCTAAAGCCCAAGGGGGTCTCGATGGTCGAGGCGGCTTCGCTTCCCCTCGTGGGGCTGACGGCGTGGCAGGCCCTGGTCGAGAAGGCGAAGCTGAAGAAGGGGCAGAAGGTCTTCATCCAGGCTGGCTCCGGCGGCGTCGGCACCTTCGCCATCCAGCTGGCCAAGCGCCTGGGCGCGACCGTCGCCACGACGACGAGCACAGCCAACGTCGCACTTGTGAAGAGCCTCGGCGCGGATGTGGTCATCGACTACAAATCGCAGGACTTCGAGGAGCTCCTGCACGACTACGACGTGGTGCTCAACAGCCAGGACGGCAAGACCCTCGACAAGTCTCTTCGCGTGCTCAAGCGCGGCGGCAAGCTCATCTCCATTTCCGGGCCGCCGGACCCGGAGTTCGGCAAGGAAATCGCGGCCCCCGGGTTCGTGAGACTGGTCGTGCGGCTGCTGAGCGCAGGCGTCAGGCGAAAGGCGCGCGGCCGAGGCATCGGCTATTCATTCCTCTTCATGAGGGCGAATGGAGGCCAACTGCGCGAGATCACGCGGCTCGTCGACGCCGAGGCCATCCGTCCCGTGATCGACCGGGTCTTTCCATTCGAAGCCACCAACGAGGCCCTGGCCTATGTCGAGGCAGGCCGCGCGAAGGGCAAGGTCGTCATCAAGGTCAAGTGAATCCTGATCCCAACCAACAGACTGTTCTTTTCTGGAGCTCCATATGAAGATCGAAAACGCTGTCGCCCTCGTCACGGGGGCCAATCGCGGCATAGGCCTGGCTTTCGCACGCGAGTTGCTCGCCCGCGGAGCCCGCAAGGTCTACGCCGGTGCGCGCAACCCCGTCACCGTCACGCAAGCCGGCGTCGAGCCGCTGCAGCTCGACGTCAACAAGCCGGAAGACGTTGCGGCCGCGGCCGCGCTGGCGTCGGATGTCACGCTCGTGATCAACAACGCCGGTATTGCCCAGCCAGGAGGCTTTCTCGCACCGGACAGCGAAGAGGTCGCTCGACGCATCTTCGAGACCAACTTCTTCGCCGTGCTGCGCATGAGCAAGGCTTTCGCGCCGATCCTGAAGGCGAACGGCGGCGGCGCATTGCTCAACGTGCTGTCGGTCGCCTCCTGGGTGAACGGCGGAGAACTCGCGGCCTATTCGGCCAGCAAGTCTGCCGCCTGGTCGCTCACCAACGCCCTGCGCAGCGAACTGCTGGCGCAGAAGACGCAGGTGCTTGGGCTGCACATGGCCTATGTAGATACCGACCTGACCCGCGGGTTCGAGGTGCCGAAGTCCAGTCCCGAGGAGATCGTCCGGCGCGCACTCGACGGACTCGAATCGGGCCTCGACGAGGTGCTGGCCGACGACCTCACCCTGCAGGTCAAGAGCGCAATGACGGCGGCCAGGCCGGGCTACCTGCCGCAGTTGTCCTGACCCGGACTGCCCGACCGCCGGACCATCCGTTCGCCAACCAGCCTCGTCCAGGAATGCCGGCACACCCAATGCCCTGATGGCCGAGTACTGCGGCCAGCGGCGGCGGCCGGCCTGATCGTCAACCGGGGGGACTGACTGCTCAGAACGACTGCTCGCCAACCACCCGCCGCACCGTCTGCAACGCGCTGCGCAAACCATCCAGTCCGACCGAACCAAGCGCCAGCCGCAGCGCATGCGGTACATGCTTCGAAGTGGCGAAAGGCTCTGCCGTGGACACCGAAACCCCTTCACGCATCAGCGCCGCAGCGACCAGATCGGCGCGGGTTTCCTCCGGCAACGGCAGCCACGCGAAGTACGACGACGGATGCCGCACGCACCGCAACCCGTCCAGCACTTCGCCGACGATGGCCTGGCGCGCCGCCGCGTCCTGCCGTTTCTCGGCTTCGAGCCGCCCGACCGTGCCGTCCTCCAGCCACGCACAGGCGATAGCGGTCGTCACGCCCGGCGTGCACCAGGTCGTGGCCCGGATCGCGCGTTCCAGCTTCGGCACCCATGCATCGGGCGCGGCGACGAACCCCACGCGCAGCCCCGTCGCGACGTTCTTCGAGAGGCCCGAGACATACACCGTCGTCTCCGGCGCGAGCGCGGCCAGCGGCGGTGGCGGATCGCCGGCCAGAAAGGCATAGGCCGCGTCCTCGATGACGAGCAGCCCATGCCGCCGCGCGACGGCCACGAGGCGCTTGCGCCGGCTCGCGCTCATCACCCAGCCCAGCGGGTTGTGCATGGTCGGCATCACGTAGATGGCCCTTACCCGGCGCCGCGCGCACAGGCGCTCCAGCGCGTCGAGGTCGGGGCCCTGGCCGGAGGCGGTCAGGGGCGCGAGCTCCAGCCTGTGCGCCTCGGCCAGCACCTTGAAGCCGGGGTAGGTGAGGGCGTCCACCGCGACCACGTCGCCGGGTTGCAGCAGGGCCATTGCGGTCACGGCCAGTCCGTGCTGCGCGCCGTCGACGATCAGCACGTTCGATGGCTCTACCTCCAGCCCCCGCGACGCGAGATGCCGGGCGAAGCATGCGCGCTCGTGCATCCGTCCACCGTGGGGTGCGTAGCGCAGCATCGCGTCGAGTTCGCCGCCGGCCGCGAGCTGGCGCAGCGCGCCGCGCAGCAGCTCGGCCTGACCGGGCAGCGCGGGGTAGTTGAAGTTCAGGTCGACAAGGTCTGCCGGCAGCGCGCGTTGCTCGGCGCCGGGGCCCACGCGCAACGATGCTTCGCGCACGAAGGTGCCACGGCCGACCTCGCCACTGACGAGGCCCATGGCCTCCAGCTCGGCGTAGACGCGCGATGCGGTGACCAGCGCCAGCCCGTGGCGTTCGGCCAGCTTGCGGTGCGTGGGCAGGCGGGTGCCGGGTGGCAGGCTGCCGACGCGGATCTCGGCGGCGAGTTCGTCGACCAGTTGCTTGTAGCGGGCTTCTGCCATCGTCGGCTCGATGTATCCATGACAATTCTTTGATTGTATTGATCGTCTCTCCTACGATGGACCTTGTCCCATCCCCCCACGAGCGCAACGCCATGCACATCGCCATCCTCACCTTCGACGGCTTCAACGAACTCGACTCGCTCATCGCGCTGGGCGTGCTCAACCGCATCAAGAAGCCCGACTGGCGCGTGAGCATCTGCTGCCCCACACCGGAAGTCACGTCGATGAACGGCGTGACGATCCGCGCGCAGTCGCTGCTGGAAGACGCTCGCTCGGCCGACGCGGTGGTCGTCGGCAGCGGAGTGAAGACGCGGGAGGTGGTTGCCAGCCCGGAACTGATGGGTCGCCTGTCGCTCGACCCGGCACGGCAGCTGATCGCGGCGCAATGCTCCGGCACGCTCGTCCTGGCCAGGCTCGGCCTCGTCGAGGGCGTTCCGGCCTGCACCGACCTGACGACCAAACCCTGGGTGCAGGAAGCGGGCGTGGAAGTGCTGAACCAGCCCTTCTTCGCGCGCGGCAACGTTGCCACTGCGGGCGGTTGCTTCGCCTCGCCGTATCTGGCCGGCTGGGTCATCGCGCGCACCGAGGGCATCGAGGCCGCGGCGGCGGCGCTGCACTACGTGGCGCCCGTGGGCGAGAAGGAAGCCTACGTCGCCAACGCGCTGACGAACATCACGCCGTATCTGCCGCGATGAGGTCCGCCGGCGCAGAAGCTGTCGCCGCAGCGGCTTCTGGCTGCGGTGCGCAGCGCCCGTAGGTGTCATCGAAGCGCACGATGTCGTCTTCGCCGAGGTAGCCGCCGGTCTGTACCTCGATCACTTCGAGCACCGTCTTGCCGGGGTTCTCCAGCCGGTGGACCGCGCCCGAAGGCAGGTAGATCGACTCGTTCTCGTGCACCAGCCTGACCTTGCCGTCGCAGGTGGCGCGCGCCGTACCCTTCACCACAACCCAGTGTTCCGATCGGTGGTGGTGCATCTGCAGCGACAGCCGGGCGCCGGGCTTCACCGTCAGGCGCTTGACCTGGAAGCGTTCGCCCAGGTCGATGCTGTCGTAGGCGCCCCATGGACGCACCACGCGGCGGTGCTCGGTGGCCTCGGCGCAGCCTTCCAGCGAGAGCTTGCGCACCACGTCCGCCACCTGCTCGGCGCAGCCCGCGCTGGCCACGAGCACGGCATCGGGCGTGTCCACGATGATGAGGTCCTGCGTGCCCAGCGCCACCACCGGCCGGTGCGGCGCGTGCACGAAGGTGTTGCGCGAGTTCAGCGCGCTGGCCTTGCCGCTGAGACGGTTGCCGGCATCGTCGGCGGGGTGCAGGCTGGCGACGGCGTTCCAGCTGCCCACGTCGCTCCACAGGCCCTCGAACTTCACGACCGCGATCTGCCGATGCTTCTCGAGCACCGCGTAGTCGATGCTTTCGGCGCGGCATTGCTCGAAGGCGGCGCGGTCCAGCCGCAGGAAGCTGCCGTCGCGTGCCGCGTTGGAGGCAGCGTTCGCGCAGGCCTGCAGGATGTCGCCCGCATGCTCGCGAAGCGCGGCGATCAGCGTGCGCGCCTGCACGAGGAAGATGCCCGCGTTCCAGCTGTAGCCGCCCTGCAGGATCAGCATCTCGGCCACCGCCGCGCTCGGCTTCTCGACGAAGCGCGCCACGGCCTGGCTGTGCCCGTCGGGCAACGCCTCGCCCGCCTCGATGTAGCCGTAGGCCGTGCTCGGGAAGCTGGGCACCACGCCGAAGGTGACGATGTTGCCGGCCAGCGCGGCATCGATGCCCGTGCGCACGGTGCGCTCGAACAGCGCGATGTCGGGGATGTGATGGTCGGAGGGGGCGAACAGCAGCAGGTCGCCGGGCTCGGCCATCAAAGCGGCGGCAGCCATCGCGGCCGCGGTGTTGCGCGCCACCGGCTCCAGGATCTGCCGTCCCGTGACCCGGGCGTTCTCCACCGTTTCCTTCACCAGGAAGCGGTGGTCTTCCGACGTCACGCAGGTGATGTCCGGGTTCAGCAGCGCCAGCCGCTCCAGCGTGAGCTGCAGCAGGCTCTTGCCGCCGACCAGCGGCGCGAACTGCTTGGGCAAGGCCTTGCGCGACAGCGGCCACAGCCGGGTGCCGCTGCCGCCGCACAGGACCACGGGATGGATGGGAAGAGCGGTATTCATGATCGGTCGCCAGCGTGAAGGATATGGTTGGTGGATGGAGGGCCGTCCGGCTCAGATCAGCCCGGAATACGCCGCGTAGCTCACGGCCTGCGCGCGCGAATGGACGTGCAGCTTCTTGTAGATGTTCTTGATGTGGGCGTTGACGGTCTGCCCCGAGATGCCCAGCCTGTTCCCGATCTCCTCCGTGACGTGTCCGCGCGCGACGAAGCGCAGAACCTCGCACTCGCGCGCCGTCAGCGTCGTCTCGCGGGGCAGGGGCTGCGCAGCCGGCGGCAGCGCGCCCATCGGCCGCTGGCTCAAGCGGGAGAGCAACCTGCGTGCCAGCCGCGGCGTGATCGCCGCGCCGCCGTTGACCACTTGCAGCACCGCCTGGGCGAAGCTCTGCAGCCAGGCGTCTTTCAGCAGGTAGCCGGTGGCGCCAAGCTCGAAGGCGTGCAGCACGTGCGCCTCGTCCTCCAGCACGGTGATCACGATGATCTCGGCGGTGCGGCGAAGCGCGCGCGCCTCCTGGATCAGGTCGAAGCCGGAACCGTCGCCCAGGCGCAGGTCGACCATCAGCACGTCGAACTCGTGCGTGGCCACCAGCCGCCTGMCGTCGCGCAGGCTGCCGGCCTGGCCTTCGAGCTGTATGCGCAGGTCCGACAGCAGTTCCTGCGCGATCACGCGGCGCATGAACTCGTCGTCGTCCACGAGCAGCACGCGCACGGGCGAGTCTTCCTGCCCGGTCAGGAAGCCGGGCCACAGCGGCGTTGCGGGCGTGCAGATTCCCGTTGGGTAGCCCGATCGACCGGCGCCCGATTCGATAGCCTGTTCGGCGGCTGGGGGTGAAGCGTTTTCAGACATGGGTATGCCCCCGGTTGGAGTGGATGTCGGTGCCTGTGTTGTTGTTCTGGAAAAGCATGGCGCCGGGGAGCAGGGCCGGCACCGGGTCGTCGAAGCCGTGCGGGTTGGCGCACTGCCAGCGCCAGCTGTCGGCGCACATCTGGTCGAGATCGCGGCGCGCGCGCCAGCCGAGCGTGCGCCAGGCGCCGCGCGCGTCGGCCCAGTAGGCCGGTGCATCGCCGGGACGGCGCGGCCCGATGCGCAGCGCGATGCGCCGGCCGCTGGCGCGCTCGAAGGCCGAGACCACCTCCAGCACCGAAGCGCCGTGGCCGGTGCCGAGGTTGGTCATCAGCATGCCCGGCCTGCGCGACGCGCGGTGCAGGGCCGCCACGTGGCCCTCTGCCACGTCCATCACGTGCACGTAGTCGCGCACGCCGGTGCCGTCGGCGGTGCCGTAGTCGGCGCCATGCACCATCAGGCAGTCGCGCTCGCCAGCCGCGACCTGCGCGATGTATGGCATCAGGTTGTTGGGCGGGCCGTTGGGAAGTTCGCCGAGCAGGCCGCTCTCGTGCGCGCCCACGGGGTTGAAGTAGCGCAGGCAGACGATGCCCCAGTGCGGGTCGGCTCGCGAGAGGTCGGCCAGCATGCTTTCCACCATCGATTTGGTGCGGCCATAGGGATTGAGGGGGCCGTGCGGGGCGGCCTCGGCGATGGGCGAGGGCTGCGAGTCGCCGTACACCGTGGCGGAGGACGAGAACACCAGCGTGCGCACCCCCGCACGGGCCATGGCCCGCGCCAGCGCGAGGCTGCCGGCCAGGTTGACGTCGTAGTAGCCCAGCGGATCGGCCATCGATTCGCCGACCGCCTTCAGGCCCGCCAGGTGCACCACGGCGCGAACGTCGTGCGCCGCGAAGGTGCGGTCCAGTGCAGCCGCATCGCGCACGTCGGCGCGCACCAGCACGGGCTCGACGCCGGTGATGCACGCCACCCGTTTCAGCGAGCGAGCGTCGCTGTTGACCAGCGTGTCCAGCACCACCGGCTGGAAGCCCGCTTCGATCAGCGCCACGCAGGTGTGGCTGCCGATGAAGCCCGCGCCGCCTGTCACGAGGATCCTGGGTGCGGGCATGGTCGTGCTCCTTGGGTCGGCCGGTCGTCGCGTCAGGCGGTGACGCAGCGCTGCAGTTCCTCTTCGAGGCGCTGCAGGATCACGTTGCGGTCGAGCTCCGCCTCGGCGAAGCGCCGGCCGATCGACCCCATCAGCTCGCGCGTGGCGGGCGACATCGAAAGCTGCTCGATGGCGTCGGCCAGCGCGGCGGCATCGCCGGGCTCGACCACGACGCCGCGGCCCCACACCGCTTCGCTGAGCGCGGTGCCGGCGTGCGCGGTCACGATCACCGCGCGGCCGCTGGCGAGCATGCCGCCCAGCTTCGAAGGCATGACCAGGTCGGCGGCGTCGGCGCGCTGGGGCAGCACGTGGAGATCAGCCATGCCCAGCAGCTCGTTGAAGCGCTCGGTGGGTTGCAGGTCCAGAAAGTGCACGTTGACCAGCCGCACGCAGGCGTCCATCAGCGACGAGCGGCTGGGTCCGTTGCCGCAGAACACGAAATGGATGTTGTGCGAGCACACCAGCAGCCGCGCAGCCTCGGCCAGCAGCTCGATGCCCTGCTTGCTGCCGAGGCTGCCGGCATAGAGCACCACCACGGCGTCGGCCGGAATGCCCAGCTCGGCGCGGTAGCCCAGCGGCGAGGCCCCCGAGGCCAGCGAGGGCCGCTCGACGGGCCGGATGGCTTCCACGTCGACCCAGTTCGGAAACAGCACCAGCCGGGATTCGTCCACGCCTTTCTCCATGGCCCTGGAGCGCATAGCGGTGGAAATGGTCGAGACCCGGTCGAACCTGCGCATCAGCCAGCGCTCGGCCGCGAGCGCGAAGCGCTTCACACGCTCGCCGCGCAGCCAGCCCAGGCCGAAGGCGGCGTCGACCTCGTAGTCCTGGATGTGCAGCCACGACCGGGCGCCCAGCAGCTTGGCCAGGCACAGCGCGGCCGGCGCGCAGGACACGGGCGGCTCCACCACGAACACGACGTCGGGCCGCCAGAACAGTTGCGCCAGCAGCAGCGGAATGCTCGACAGCGTGAACGACAGCAGGTGCCCGATGCGCCCGAGCGCCCGTGGCTGCTTCGGCACCCAGGTGGGCGCGCGCCAGACCGTCACGCCGTTCCACACCGACTTGCGGTACATCCAGGCCGAGTAGCCCTCGAACACCGACCATTGCGGAAAGAAGGGTGGCGACGCGATCACCCGCACCTCGTGCCCGCGCGCCTGCAGCCACTCGGCCATCTCGCCCGAGTACTTGCCGATGCCGGCCAGCTCGGGCGCGAAGTTCATCGAGTAGACGAGGATCTTCACGAGGCCCGCCTCCGCGCCAGCAGGCGCACGATGGGAAAGAAGCCGAAGTGCAGGCGCATGCGCGTCTCGTACAGCGCGAGATCGCTCAGGCAGGCGAGGAAGAACACGTAGTGCGGCTTGTCCGGAAAGAGCGCCACCACCGCCGCGTACGACGCCAGCCGCAGCGCCACCTCCAGCAGCGCCCAGCGGCCGAGCGAGCCCATCGAGGTTTTCAGCGAAAGCACCATCTCGTGGTGGATCGTGTAGGTGCGCAGCAGGAAGTAGGGCGCGATGCACTGGAAGATGGAGCGCGCCTCGTTGCCCAGCTTCAAAAGCGGCGCCGCGACCGAGATGAGCACGGCCAGCCCGACGAAGAGCAGGCAGCCCAGCAGGAAGGAATGCCGCGCGAGCCGCAGCTTGGCCGCCGTGAAGTTGCCGGCGTCGGTCTCCAGCATGGCGGGCGTCTTCGTGACCAGGAAGGCCTGCACGAACTGCGAGGGCGCCTCGGCCAGCAGGAAGGCGATCTTGAAGGCGCCCACGTAGCTCAGGGGCATGAAGTACGCCACGATGAGCAGGTCCGACTTGCGCAGCAGGAACATGAGCAGCGAATACACCGTCGCCCCGGCCTGCGAGGCCAGCCCCAGCGCCGCGCGTCCCGCCGGCGGCGCCGCACCGTTGGCCGGCAGGCCAACGGCCAGGCACACCACCACGACCGCGATCAGGTTGATGAGCAGCAGATGCGCCACGCCCAGGTCGAAATGCACGGCCGCGCAGATGCCCACGCCCGCGACCAGCACGGTCGAGCGGATGCCGGCCTCCAGGTTCAGCAGCCCCGCGCGGCCCAGGCCCCGGCTGAAGGAAAGCCGCAGGCTGTTGAAGGCGAACACCGCCAGCGTGGCCGCGAGGATGGCGAAGGGCGCGTCGCCCACGGGCAGGCGCTGCAGCGTGAGGATCACGATGGCCAGCATCGTCGCCAGCGGCATGCCGATGGCCAGCGTGCGCACCACGTCGCCGCGCGTCACGCCCGGCGGCACCGAGGCCGCGTTGCGCGAGAACAGCAGCGAGCTGCCCAGCGTGGCCACCACCAGCGCCACTTCCAGCACCGACTGGTAGACCGAGTACTCGCCGAAGCGGGCGGGCGGAACGCTTGCCGCCATCAGGAAGATGGCGAGGAAGCCCGACAGGTACACATAGAGCCGCGATGCGAGCGCGCCCAGCCCCGACAGCCATGCCGTTCGCGCACCGGGCAGCGGGAGTGGCAGGCTGAAGTGCTTCATGGCGTCGACTCGCTGCGAGTTCACTTGCCGGCCGGCACGCGATGGACGCGGCGCGTATCGAACAGCCGGCGCGCGAACGCGCCCGCGCGAAAGGCGTTGTTCTTCGCGCGCCGTGCCATCTGCAGCGCGTAGGTCACGGCCGCCACGGTCAGCATGTGGCCGCGCAGCGCATAGGGCATGGCCATCTTGGCGCTCCCCTGGAAGTGCAGCGCCACCACGCGGGTGAGCTCGCCCGAGGTGCTGGTCAGCCAGGCCTTGCCCTCGCGGTAGGCGATGCGCTTGGCGCCGCCGCGCACCTTGAACTCCCCGCGATGCAGGTTGTGCATGCCGTTGATGTTGTGGTCGACCACCGTGCCCTCGAGCACCCGGTTGATGGGTTCGTCGTTGCCCGTGGCGTGCGCCCAGAGGTAGAGGAGCGTCATGTCGGAAACGCCGCCGCGCACGCCGCGCGCGGCGAAGCGCGCCGAGATCTCACGCAGCTTCCTGCGGCCCGAGGGCGTGGCGTAGGTGTCGAGCACGCAGGCCACGAAGCGGCGCAGGCCGTTCGACGTCCAGTAGCTCACATGCGGCGAGATCTGGCAGGGGTTCCAGCCATCGGCCGACTGCATGCTGGAGCCCGAGAAGTCGGCCTTGCCTGCCAGTCGCCTGATGTGCTGCCCCGCGCCCTGGAAAAGCAGCACGTCGCTGTCGATCAGCACGAAATCGCGTACTTCGGGGTTGGATTCCAGAAATCGCGCAAGCAGAAAGTAGCGGCGAAAACAGATCTTCTCGAACTCCGGTGTGTTGCTCGACAGGTGGACGTAGGAGCGGCAAAAGCGCTCGTAGGCCGGACCCGCGTCGGTGTCCGAGAGCACCAGCAGCGGCTCACCGGCGAGTTCGGCCGATTCGCGGCACAGCGCGAGGGTCTTGTTCTGGCGGTCTTCCACGACGATGAAAGGCAGGGGCGGGTTCATGGCGTTCGGGTTGAGGTTGAGGGGGTGTGACAGCGGTTTTTCCGGTATTCAGGGCTTGGTGGCGGCCGTGACGCTCTGGATGAGCGCGACGTGCGCGGGAACGAAGCGGCCGGCCGCGTCGATGGGCATGTCCAGCGTGAAAAGGCCCCGCGCGGCGGCCGCATCGGCGATCCAGGTGCGAAGCTGCGCGGCGGTGAAGCGCGCCGGTGCGTCGCGGCCCCACGAGGCGGTGAGCGGCGTCAGCACGTGCAGCACCAGCTCCGAGGGCGGGCCGGTCAAGTGCGGCGGGGGCTGCATGTATTCGCCGGCCATCAGGTTCTGGCAGGGGGCGGACTTGGCGCTGAAGCGCTCCGCGCCTTCGCCCGCGTTGAAGGCCAGCCAGCGGTTGGCAGCGCCCGCACGGGCCGCGCCGCACAGCATTTCCCAGCCGGCGGGCGTGATGCCCTTGGTGTTGTAGGTGCCGTCGAACCACCAGCCGCTGGCCAGCGCGCCGTAGCGCTCCGACCAGTCGCGTATCACGCTGGACCATGCCGCGATGAAACGCGCGGGCGGCGGTTCCTGCTCCGACACGTCGCCCAGGCATTCCATCAATCCGCGGTCGGCCTGCGGCGCGCGGAACGGCAGGTACAGGATCAGCGCGATGCCCCGGCTGCGCAGCGCCCGGCCGATCTCCAGCGGCAGGTCGCGCGGCGGGCGGTTGGCGGCGCTGGACGGGCAGAGCACTTCGAGCGCGGCGTTGGGCGCGATGTACTGGCCGCTGTTCTGCCCGAGCGTCAGGATGAGATGCGAAACACGCATCTGAACCAGCGTGGCTGCGAAGGCATCGACGTCGAAACGTTTGATCTCGCCGATCGATTGCTTGTCGGGCAGGTAGTGCACCATCACACCGAAGCCGGGCTGCGGGGTGGGCGCGGGCTGGGCAAGGGCAGCGATCGGCAGGGCGACCGCCAGCAGCAGCTTCGCGAAGAAGCGCGGTAGACAGGCAAAGCATCCGCTCATGGCAGGGCCCCCGCGAGCGACAGCGTGCCGCGCTTGAGCATCAGATAGCGCCTGGCGACGTTCGCCGGCGCGCAGGTGCCGGCATGCACCCATGCCGGGCGCGCGTGCTCGTGGTGCGCGAGGTATCGGGCGAGCTGCTCCGGGTCGTCGCCGTCGCTGCCCACGAAGAAGGCATAGTCCGCGAACAGCTCGCGGTGCACCGGAATGTCCGACAGCAGCAGCGGTACGCCCAGCGTCGCCGCCTCGGCCGCCGAGAGGTTGAAGCCCTCGAAGGTGGAAAGCGAGATGAAGGCCGTGGCGCCCTGGTACAGCCGCAGCAGCGCGTCGCGCGGCACCAGCCCGCGGTGCCGCACGCATTCGCGTGCCTCGGGGGCCATTGCCGACACCATGCGCTGCACGTCGGCCGCGCCGTTGCCGGTGATGTCGAGGCAGTCGACCAGCCCGGCCGCCTTCATGCGTTCGAACTGCGCGAGGATGCCGGCGAAGTTCTTGTGCGGGTAGTAGTGGTAGGCCGCGATCAGGTAGCGTTCGCCCGGCACCGCGACGGCTGCCGGTGCGACACGAGGCGCATCCACGGGGTTGAAGATGACGCTGGAATGGGCGCATCGGCCGAAATGGCGCTCGAAGTCGCGCTGGCTGCTGTGGCTGATGAAGACCACGTCCGCCGCGCTGCGCGCCGTGCGCCACAGGCTCCAGTCCAGGAAGAGACGCTTGCCGCGCCCGAAATACTGCGGATAGGTCTTGTACTGCAGGTCGTGCACGACGACCACCGAGTCGCGATGCCGCCCCAGCGGCGTGGGCGGCAGGAAGTAGTTGGGGAACACCGAGAAGAGCTGCTCGCCGGTGATCAGCGCGCGCAGCCGGTGCGCGTTGTAGAGCAGGGTTTCGAGCACGAAGCGGCTGATCTTCAGCCGCTGTGCCAGCGCGAAGAGGCGCGGATGCCGCTCGCTCACGGGCACCACCCGGTCGTCGGGCGCGAGCCGCAGGTGGCGCAGCAGCAACTCCGACACGTTGAGTACGCCTCCGGCTGCCTTGTTGAGGCGCACGGTGTCGTAGTAGAGATAGGTGGCCATGGTTTCCTCTCCGTCTTCTCAGGCGCTCGGAAGGCGATGGCGCAGCACGCGCGTCATTGCGCGGCGGTTGCGGGAGCTCAGCGAGCCTGCGATGAAGGCGGCGATCAGCCCCGAGGCCGCGAACGGCCCCCAGCCCAGGATCGGGCCGCGCATGAACGGCACGTAGGCGGCCAGCAGCACGAGCGCCGAGAGGTACGAGCCCGACACCGGGCGGCCGGCCTGCACCGCCCGATCCACCGCGCGGAACATCGCCGAGATCGCGAAGCCGAAGAGCGCCGGCCCCGCCATGCCGAAATCGAAGTACGCGGTGGTGAAAGGAGGCAGCGAAAGGTTGCTCTGCGAGAAGTTGCCCAGGATCGCGGTCCAGCCCAGCGGGTCGAAGTCCGGGAACATCTTCAGGCTGCGCGGCAGGAAGAACGAGAAGGCCGAGAGCAGGTAGCGGCCCCAGCCCAGATCGGGGATCGGCGCGCGCTCCAGGATGCCCGCGACCACGAACATCGCGTCGAAGTCCTGGCTGAACGGAAAGGTCCGCAGTTCCTCGCCCCAGATGCTGCCGCGAGAGATCAGATTCAGCACCGGCCCCAGCCCCGCGATCGCGCCGAAGAGCAGGCCCGCAAGCAGCCAGCGCCGCCTGCGCGCCAGCATGTGGATGAGCAGCGGCAGCAGCCCGATCAAAAGGATCTGGCGCGCCGTGTTCACCGGGTTGGCCGCGATCGCCGCCAGCCCGAACGCGATGCCCGCCGCACCCCATGACCACAGCGTGCGGCGGCGCATCGCATGGATGGCCAGCGCCACGAAGCACACCAGCACCACCAGCTTGGGCAGCGTGGAATAGAAGATGAAGTCGACGGCGAGGTTGTTGTCCTCGCTGCCCAGGCCCACGACGCCGCGCGCCACGAAGTTGAGGTCCGGCTTCACCAGCAGCGCGGCGAAGGCGAGCACCACGCAGCCCAACAGCAGCAACTGCGCATTGGCGAGCTCGACCAGGCGGCTGTCGCGCCGGACCATCGCATCGGCGGGCGCATCGCGCTCTCCCAGCCGCGCCGCCTCCACGCCGGCCATGTAAAGCAGCAGCAGCATCAGCGCCTGCGTGTACGACTCGGCGCGCATCAGGCCAGCATCCCAGAACTCCACGTCGTGTGAAATCTGCATCGCCGGCGCGATCGAGAAGTAGGTGAGGATCGTCGCGTAGTGGATCAGCAGGAACACGCTGCCGCCGGCTCGCCCAAGCATCGCGAGCTGCACCAGCGCCAGCACGGCCACCGCGGCGTATCCCCAGGCCGGGTCGACCAGGCCGCACAGGGCGGCGCAGACGATGCCGGACCAGAAGGCGAGGGGGCGCATGGGGGGGCTGCAGGTGGACGAAGAGCGGTTCAGGCGTGGGCCTGCGCCAGCGCCTGGGCCGCATCGATTTCATCGACGGGCCGGATTGCCCGCAGGTAGTCGGCGTAGGTGCGGCGAAGACCCTCGGCCAGCGGCACGGTCGCGTGCCAGCCGAGGCTGTTGGCGCGCGACACGTCCAGCAGCTTGCGGGGCGCGCCATCGGGCTGCGCCAGGTCGTAGCGGACGCTGCCGGTGTAGCCCACCGCCTCGCGGATCAGCTCCGAGAGTTCGGCGATGGACACGTCCTCTCCGGTGCCGAGATTGATGTGGCCGCGCATCGCGTCGGTCTGCAGGTCGTACTCGGCGCGCGACAGGTTCATCACCGCGAGGCAGCCTTCGACCATGTCGTCGACGTACAGGAACTCGCGTCGCGCACGGCCGCTGCCCCAGATCAGCACGCTGGGCGAATTGCCTATCTTGGCCAGGTGGAAGCGCTGAATGAGCGCCGGCACCACATGGCTGTTCTCGATGTGGTAGTTGTCGCCCGGACCGTACAGGTTGGTCGGCATCACACTGCGGTAGTCGATGCCGTGCGTGGCACCGTACTGGCGGTTGTAGCTCTCGCACAGCTTGAGCCCGGCGATCTTGGCGATGGCGTAGGGCTCGTTGGTGGGCTCGAGCTTGCCGTTGAGCAGGTATTCCTCGCGGATCGGCTGCTCGGCCATGCGCGGGTAGATGCAGCTGGAACCCAGGAACAGAAGCCGCTTCACGCCCGAGACGAAGGCCTGATGCGTCACGTTGGTGGCGATGGCCAGGTTCTCATAGATGAACTGCGCCGGATAGGTCATGTTGGCGTGAATGCCGCCGACCCTGGCCGCCGCCAGGTAGACCTCGTCGATGTGTTCCGTGGCGAAGAAGCGGGCCACGGCTGCCTGGTCGAGGAGGTCGAGTTCCGAGTGGGTTCGCGTCACCACCTCGTGGCCCAGTTCGCGCAGGCGCCGTGCCGTCGCCTGACCCACCATGCCGCGATGACCTGCAACAAAGATTCGCATATGAGCTTTCGTGAAGTGGTTGAATGGAAAAAGCGAGTCGGGTGTTCGGGGGCGGATGCCGTCGATTTGCTATCGCGACCCGCGCGCCCCCGTCACCACGCCAAAGGTCTTCAGCAGGATCACGAAGTCCCGCCACAGCGACAGGCGGGCGACGTACTCCGCGTCCATCGCGGCGCGGCGGCGGTAGCTGATCTCGTTGCGCCCGCTGATCTGCCACAGGCCGGTGATGCCCGGGCGCACGGCGCAGTAGTGGGGCCAGTAGTCGCCGTACAGGTCCTTCTGCGTGAACATGCAGGGGCGCGGGCCGACCATGCTCATGTCGCCCTTGAGCACGTTCCAGAACTGCGGGAACTCGTCGATGCTGTACTTGCGCAGGAAGGCGCCGAAGCGGGTGATGCGCGGGTCTTGCTGCAGCTTCTGGTAGACGGCCCACTCGCGCCGCGCGGCCTCGTTCTCGCGCAGGTGGCGCGCGAGCACCGCGTCGGCGTCGGCCACCATCGAGCGGAACTTGTAGAACTTGAACACGCGCCCGTCCTTGCCGTAGCGTGGCTGCATGTAGATGGCGGGGCCGCCCGAGGTGTAGAGCACGCCGAGCCAGATGAGCGCGTAGGCCCATCCGAAGAAGAGAAAGAACGAGCCGGCCATCAGGATGTCGGCCGCGCGCTTGGCGCGGCGCTGCCAGGGCGTGCCGCCCAGCGGCATGTAGGGGGCCGTGTTGGCGGCGGAGCCGATGCCGGCGCTGCCGGGCCCGCGGTCCGTGGAGGAGTTGGATCTCAGCGTGTTCATGATCCGGCGTGCTCCGGTTCGATGCGCCTGGGCATCACGGTGTCGGCCGCGTCCAGTTCGTAGGAGGGAGCGCGGCGGGTCATCGGGACGGAGGAGGCGTAGCCGTAGTAGCCGTAGCCGTAGCCGTAGCTGCGGTTGCGGCGTTGCGACGTGTCCACCGCGTTGAACACCACGCCGTGGAAGGCCGCGCCCACGTGGGCCAGGCGCTTGCTGCTTTCCAGCAGCTCGCCGATCTCGCTGTTGTCGGCGCGTGCCACCAGCAGCACGGTGCCCATGCTGGGGGCCATGGCGGCCGTCTCGGAGGCCAGCAGGGTGGGGGGCGCGTCGATCACCACCACGTCGTAGCGCGCCGACAGCAGCGCCAGCGCATGCGCGAAGGTGTCGCTGGTCATCAGGCCGGCCGGATCGGGGTGCGGCGTGCCGGCGGATATCACGTCCAGGCAGGGCAGCACCTGGTGGTGGATGGCATGCTCCAGCGCCACCTCCCCGGTGATGACGTCGGCCAGGCCGTCCTTGCGCTGCAGGCCGAAGTCCTCGCTCAGGGTGCCGCGGCGCAGGTCGCCGTCGATCAGCAGCACCCGCTTGCCGGAGACGGCCAGCAGCGTGGCGAAATTCGACGACACGAAGGTCTTGCCCGCGCCAGGCGTGGCGCTGGAAATCAGTATCCGGTTGTTGGGCGCGCCCACCATCACGAACTTGAGCGCGGTGCGCAGCCTGCGCAGGCCTTCGAGGGCCGGGTCTTCGACGTGCAGTGCCGCCAGTACCTTGACGCCGGGCTTGCCCTTGCGAACCGCGCGGTCGAGCACGCGCTGCTGCATGCTCAACGGGATGCTGCTGTACACGTTCAGGCCGGTGATGGCTTCGATGTGGTCCGGGCTTTCGATGGAGCGCTTCAGGTTCTTGCGCGCCAGCGCCGCGGCGCCGCCCGCGAACAGTCCGCCGGCCAGCGCCAGCGCGATCACGATCAGGGACTTGGGCCGCACCGGCTTCTCGGCCACCAGGGCCTGGTCGAGCACGCGCACGTTGGCCACCTTGCCTTCCTTGGCCAGGCGCATCTGCAGCGAGCTGTTGAGCAGCGTCGCGTAGAGCTCGGTGTTGACCTTGATGTCGCGCTGCATGCGCACCGTGTTCTGCTGCAGCATGGGCATGCGGCGGATGCGGCCGTCGACCGAACCCAGCTCCTTCTTGAGCGAAGCGATCTGGGCGTCCAGCGTCTGCACCATCGGGTGCTCGGCGGTGAAGCGGCCCACCAGGTCCAGACGCTTCTGCCTTGCGTCGAACAGCTTGGCCTGCAGTTCGACGTTCTGCGACAGGGCGTTGCGCGCCTCGTCGTCCAGGTTGATGGTGCCGTTCTGGTTGCGGTAGCGGTTGTAGGCGTCCTCGGACTGCTCCAGCTGCTGCTTGAGCTTGGGCAACTCGGTGCCCAGGAAGGTCAGGGCGCGTTCGGCCTGCACCGTCTTCTGCTCGATGTTCTGCCGCACGTACAGGCCGGCGATCTCGTTGAGCACGTCGGCGAGCTGGTTGCGGTTCTCGGCCTGCAGGCTGACGTCCATCACGCCGGACTGCTTGCCTTTCTCCACCACGCGAAGGTCGCGCTGCAGGCCCAGCAGCGTCAGCTGCTTCGATTGGCGCACCAGCTCGAAGGCGCCGCCGGGTCGGGCATCGAAGGAGCCCACCAGCAGATGCAGGCTGCCGCCGGGTACGGTGGCGTCCAGGGGCGTGCCGACGATGCCGTGCAGCGGCGACTCGAGACCGGGATTGGTCAGCGTGTAGTTGCCGTCGGCGCCCGCGACCAGCGTGAACTTCTTGCCCTCGAAGGCGGGCGGCACGTCCATCTGCGCCACGGTGATGCGCTCGGTACCCGAGACGTAGTTGCCCCACCCGAGCAGGCCCGGACTGGAAAGCTGGCTCGAATGCCGTGCCAGGAACTCGCCCACCACCGGTATGTAGCGCGGCCTCGCATCGATGAAGAGCCGGGTGTTCTCCATCGCCTGGCCCAGCACCATGCGCGAGCGCAGGATCTCCGTCTCGCCCGCGGTCGGCGTTTTCGCGGCGATGCTGCCGGCGCCGTTCGCATCGCCCGGAAAGTTGCCGGCCGAGCCTTCCGGGTCTTCCACCTGGATCAGGATGTTGGCCTCGTACACGCGGGTGCCGAAGAGCGCATAGCCCACGCCCGCGAGCAGCGCCAGCGTCGCGATGCCGGCGATCAGCCAGCGGTTGTCGATCAGCACGTCGAGGTACTCGTGGAACCGGGACTCCCGGGGCCAGGCGGTGGTTTCGAGCACCGTCACGGGAGCGCCCGCCGGTGCGTGGAGCGAGGCTTGCCATTGCGCATTCATGAGGGTCACCTTCTTGCTTCGGCTCTGCCGTACGGACGGGCGCGGCGCCTAGCGGCGGGCGGTGTCGCGGGCGAGGTTGACGACCTGTGCGGCCGGGAGGATCAGGCTGAACACGCGGCTCCAGCTCACCAGCGGCACGCGGTCCACGTACACCACGTCGCGCGGCTGCAGCTCGAAGCGGTCGGCCAGCGCAAGCGCCACCGGGTTCTTTGCGTTCAGGTTGAAGACCTGCTGCACGTCGAGGTTGTCGGGCGAGTTGCGCACGACATAGATCTGGCCCGGATCGGAGGTCGCCAGGTCTGGGCCGCCCGCGTCGCCGAGCGCCTCGTTCAGGCTCAGCCGGCCGTTGTTGCGCATCTGCAGCGCCGACGGCGCGCGCACTTCGCCCATCACGTAGACCCGGCTGTCCTCGCGCGTGCCGACGTTGACGATGTCGCCGTTGCGCAGCGGAATGCTGTTGCCGTCGGCGCCCAGCGCCTGCAGCAGCGGCAGGTTGATGACCGTGGAGACGCCGCCGCGCGTGAGCGTGACGTGCGCGCGGTCGCCGGCCTGGGTGAAGCTGCCGGCGCGGCTGATGGCCTCCGACAGCGTCATCGGCACGTCGGTGAAGATCTGCAGGCCCGGCGTGCGCACTTCGCCCTGCACATAGGCGCGCTGGCTGCGGAAGGACTGGATGCGCACCGTCACCTGCGGGTCCTTGATGAAGGTCTTGATGCGCTGCGCGATCAGTTCCGACGCACCGCTCTCCGTCAGGCCCTGCACCTTGGTGCGCCCGATGTAGGGAAAGAAGATCTCGCCCTTGGCGTCGACGATGAAGCCGGGCGCCACCGTCACGCCGGTCGGGTCCGACTGCTGCGCGATCACCGCGCCGGCGTTCGGCAGCAGCTCGGGGTGGTCGTACACGATGATGCCGACCACGTCCCCGGGCCCGATGGTGTAGACCGGCGCCGCGGTGAACAGGCGCTTGATGTTCTCGGGCACCGCCGTCGGCCGCTGCGCGATCTGCGAGCGGATCAGGTCGGGCGTGATCGGGATGATCTTTCCGCTGTCGGCCGAGGCCGTGCTGTCGCCCGTGGTGCTGGTGAAGCCCAGCGGTGCCACCTTGCCGAAGCCCGGCGCGCAGCCCGCGAGCGCCGCGAGCCCGATGGACACCAGCATGGCCAGGCCCAGCCATCGCAGCCGGGCCTGCGCTGGCGTCCGGGCCAGGACCGCGGACGTTTGCGTTCCGCGTGCTTGTGTCGCTGGATCGTAGCGTTGCATGATGATCTCCTTGACGGCTGGTTGTGACGGTGGTGCAAGGCGTGAATGAAGAGGCGCCGCCCTGTGTGTCAGAGCGCGGCCCAGGTGGTCATGGCCGGTTCCGCGTTGGCCGGTGCGCGGCTGCTGCCCTGGCTGCGCCGCCCGGTGCTGCCGACCAGGCAGCGCTCGGCGACCCAGTCGCCCACGCTGCGCAGGAAGAGCTGCTGTCCTCTCGCGGTGCAGACGGTGTGGTCGACCTCTGCGAGGAACTCGTACCGCAGCTCCTGTGCGAAGGGCTTGCGGGCGAAGGCACCGAGTTGGTCGCGGCCGCGATCGCACACGTGCAGCGATCCCGAATAGAGCAGCTGCATCGCCACATTGCGTTCGGCAAGACGCTGCAGCGCGGCGCCGAACCAGATCTCGTTCGCCTCGGGCGCGCGCCTCTCCGCGAAGAAGCCCGGCATGGGCGTGGTCGAGTGGCTGCGCAGGAAGTGGCGCTGCAGCCAGCGCCTGGCCTTGCCCGGAAAGGACGGGTGCGCGGGCGCGGCCAGCGCGCGGCGCAGGTTGCGCTCCAGCCGCGCGCGCAGTTCCGGAAAGGCGAAGCCGTCGAACAACGACAGCGCCACCACGCGCCGGTCGGCCAGCGCGGCCGACATGGCGTGCTCCACACCCGAGCACATGCCAACGATCACGAACTGCCGGGCCCCCAGCGCGCGTTCGGCGGTGTCCATGGCCGCCTTCAGGCTGTGCACCGCGCGGACGTGCAGGTCGGACGATGTGGCCAGCGCCTCGCTGTCGCCGATGCCGCCCAGGTCGAAGCGCAGGCTGCCCACGCCGCGCGCGGCCAGCAGGTGCGCGAGCTTCACGTTGATGCGGCGCGGCCCCACACGGTGGTTGGCGCCCATGTTGAACATGAGGCAGGCGGTGTCTCCCGGCGCCGGCTGCGCGGGGCGCGTGAGCATGCCCATCAGCGCGTCGCCTGGGCCGAACAGCACGGGAGCTTGCGTCATCACGCCCGCGGTCGTCGTCGTGGCTTCATTCATGAAGGGCTCCCTGGAGACGGTTGAGCGCATCGGCCGGGACCATCGCGCTGTTGGGATAGGGGTCGGAGGTCCAGTCGAGCTGGTGGCTGAAGT
Source organism: Variovorax sp. CAN15 (assembly GCF_030462475.1). Lineage (GTDB taxonomy): Bacteria > Pseudomonadota > Gammaproteobacteria > Burkholderiales > Burkholderiaceae_C > Variovorax. The sequence goes on along the minus strand of NZ_JASMRZ010000021.1, from coordinate 29,372 downwards.
AAGCGAGGCGTACCGGCATGTGGCGCGACTGCTGGTCCGCGGCCCACTGGGCGGTGCGCTCGTCGTCGGGCTCGGTCAAAACCAGCGTGTCGTGCAGCGCGGTGAGCGGCAGGGATTCGGGCACCAGCGCCGCCAGCTGCGCGCGCAGCGCGGGCGAGAGCAGGGTGCCCAGCGCCTCCTCGGGCATCGCCTCGGGTTGCCGAAGCAGGCTGCGGCGCCAGGCCAGGTCGGGAATGCAGAAGGTCGTGTCGATGGCCGCCACGTGCTGCTCGCGCAGGAGCCGCGCATAGCTGCGCCCGTCGATCACCGGTTCCCACAGCACCAGCCGCACCGGGTCGCAGCGCCCGCCGCGCGCGGCCAGCACCGCCACCGTGGCGCCGAGCCGCGCGCCGATCCACACGATGGAGGCGCCGGGCGCGCGCCGCCGCAGTTCTTCGTGCGCCGAGCACAGGTCGCGGCGCCAGCCGTCGAGCTCGCCTTCGATTTCCTCGCCCGGCGAATCGCCCGAGCCGTAGAAGTCGAAGCGCAGCGCGGCAACGCCCGAGCGCGAGAGACGCTCGGCCAACACCTTGAAGAAGCGATGGGTGCGCAGGCCCTCCTGCCCGAAGGGCGGGCACAGCAGCACGGCGGTGCCGCCGCCGGCACGGCCTTCCTCGGCGGGATGGAACACGCCGAAGACCTGCCGCGAGGCCGGCCCGAACATGAGAGGCTGCAAGCGGCTCATGCGTGCGCCTCCAGCAGCCGCCCCGAGTGGCTGGCCTGTCCGGCGCGGGCTTCGGTCTGGCGCCATTCGGCGATGGAGCCCACGCAGTCCATCCGCTCTGGCGCCGGCGCAAGCAGCAGCCACAGGATGCGGCCCGCCACCGAAAGCTCCACGCTGCGGCAATCGGGCTCCAGCCCCACCTCGAAACTCTGCGACGACACCAGCAGGCCCACGCCGATGGCCTTGAGGCAGGCTTCCTTGCGCGTCCAGCAGGTCAGGAAGGCGCGGTCGCGCTCGTGCGCGGGCAGGGCCGCCAGCGCCTCCTGTTCGTGGCGCGTGAAGTGTTCGGCCGCGAGCACCGCCGCGTCCGGCACCGGGCGCAGCAGTTCGATGTCGGCCCCCAGCGGACCACGCCCGCCGATGGCGATCAGCGCCAGCCCCTGGCTGTGGCTCAGCGAGAACTGCGTGCGCGCATGGCCCGTGAGAGACGGCTTTCCGAAGGAGCCCTTGGACAGGTGCAGCTCGGCGTGCTGCAGGCCGGTGTACTCGCTCAGCGCCTGCCGCAGCGCGAGGTGCGAGGCCACGTAGCGCTGACGGTCCAGCGGAGCGCGAAAGCTCCCGGCGCGCTCGCGCTCCTCGTCCGAGAGCACCTGCTCGGAGGGAAGGCTGGCGAACCTGTCCAGGTCGACGTACAGGCACAGCGGCACGTCGATGGAAAGCGKCTGGGGGGAATGGCCGGTCATGTACATCACCCCTTGCGCAGCCAGCCGCCCAAGGCGCCGAGCAGGCCGCCGCGCTGCTGATGCTTCTGCGCGTGCGCGGCCGTGCCGGCGGCGAGTTCGGCGAGGTCGGAGGGCACTCCCTCGCCAGCGACGCGCGGCGACGCGGCGATCTGCCCGAGGTTCTCGAACAGGTAGCGGCGCGGCTCCACGCGATGTCCCAGCGTCTGCGCCGCCTGCTGAACGGCGCGCAGCACCAGCAGCGAGTCGCCGCCGAGATCGAAGAAGTTGTCGCCGGCGCGGATCTCGGCCACGTCGATGCCGATCACCTCGGCCCAGATGCGGGCGAGTTGCGCCTGCTCGGGCTCGAGCTGGTTCTGCTTCGCCCTGGCCGCGCCGCCGTTGCCATCGAGCACGCCGCTGGCGGCTGCCGCCGTCGCCGTGTCGCTCGCCGCCATCTTGCGCAGGTACGCGGCGGCGGTGGAGGTCTCGGGGTCGGTGATCCGCTCCAGCGTCGCGCCGGGTTCCTCGGCCACGCGGCGCAGTACTTCGAGATAGCGCTCGCGCAGTTGGGCGCCGGTCTCGCGCAGGTAGACGTCGGCGTTGTAGATCAGTGCGCCTTCCAGGCCGTGCGGCTTGTCCATCAGCCATACGCCGATGTCGTCGGTGGCGCCGTGCTGCATCACGTGCACCTGGCGGGTCTGCAGGCTGCCGACCGAGCGGGCGCGCTCGCGGGCATCCTGGAACGAGAACATCGACTGGTAGGGCCCGGAGGTCCTGATCTGCCCGGCGTAGCCCGGTTCTTCCATCAGGCGCTCGAAGGGCACCTGCTGGTTGTTCATCATCGACAGCAGTTCCTGCTTCACGTAGCGCATGAAGGCCGGCAGCGCGAGCGAGCGGTCGATGGCGAGCGAGACTGGCAGCACGTTGTTGAAGAAGCCCATCACGTCTTCCGTCTCGGCCTGTTGGCGCCCGCGCACCGGGTTGGCGATGACGATGGCGTCGTTGCCGGTCACCTGCGCCATGGTCAGCGCGTACACGCCGAAGGTCAGCATGCTCAGCGTCACGTCCATGTCGCGCGCGATCTCGCGCAGCCGCTGCGTGCTCTGCAGGTCGATGTGGATCCAGTGCGCGCCGCCCTGGCCGCTCTTGCCGGCGCGCCGGGGCATGTCGGTGACCGGCGGGCGCACGGCCTTCGCGCCTTCGAGGCGGCCGCGCCAGAAGGCGAGCTGTTCCTCGCAGGCCGGCCCGGCGAGCCATTTCTCAAGCCATTCGGCGTAGTCGCCCTGGGTGGTGGAGAGCGCGGTCAGGTTGTGCGGGCGGCCACGCTCGGCGGCGTCGTACAGCGCGGACATCTCGCGCTGCATCAGGTCGAAAGACCAGCCATCCCAGATCAGATGGTGCGGAACGAAAAGGAACACGTGCTCGTCTTCGTCCAGCTGGAACAGCGCCGCGTGCATCATCGGCGCGCTGTGGATGTCGATGGGCCGGTCCGCCAGCTCCTGCATGCGCTCGGCCAGCTCGGCCTCGCGCTGGTCGGCGGGCAGGCCGCGCAGGTCCACCAGCGGCAGCGTGAATTCCGCCGATTCCGAAATCACCTGCACCGGCTTGCCGCTTTCCGCATCGATGCCGATGTGGGTGCGCAGCGAGGGCTGGCGGCGGATGATCTCGCGCCACACGTTTTCGAAGCGCGCGGCGTCGAGCCGGCCGGTGAGCCGTTGCGCCGAGGGTGCGTTGTAGACCGAGCGGCCCGGATGCAGCTGCTCCATGAAGCGGATGCGCTCCTGCGCCATCGTCAGCGGCGCGGTGGTGCGCCCGATGCTGCGGCCGATGGGCGCCTGCAGCCCCACGCCCGAGCCCTGCAGCGCCTGGATCGACGCCGCCAGCTTCGCGGCCGTGGGCGACTCGAACAGCGTGCGCAATGGCACCGTCACCTGGAACTCTCGGCTCAGCAGCGTGGTCAGGCGCGCGGCCAGCAGCGAGTGGCCTCCCATGGTGAAGAAGTCGTCGTGCATGTCCAGCCCGGGCAGGCTCAGCACCTTCTCCATCAGCGCGAGCACTTTGCGCTCGTGCTCGTTGCGCGGGACCGCGCCGCGGCGCACCTCGTCGCGCGCCACTGCCTGCGGAGGCGGCAGCGCGACGCGGTCGATCTTGCCGTTGGCCAGCTTGGGCAGCACGTCCATCGTCACCACGTGCTGCGGCAGCATGAAGGCCGGCAGGTGCTTGCGCAGGTGCACCATCAGCGTCTCGAGGTCGAAGCCCGCGCCCTGCTTGAGCGCGAGGTAGGCCACCAGGCGCACGTCGCCCGGGTTGTCCTCGCGGGCGATCACCACCGCTCGCGAGACGCCCTCGACTTCGCAGCAGCGCACCTCGATCTCGCCGGGCTCGATGCGGTAGCCGCGCACCTTCACCTGGAAGTCGAGCCGCCCGAGGTGGTCGAGCAGGCCGTCGTTGCGCCAGCGGCCGCGGTCGCCGGAGCGATACACCTTCTTGGGCGTGCCGAAGATGCGCACCGTGACGAAGCGCTCGGCGGTGAGCTCGGGGCGGTCGAGGTAGCCCAGCGAAACACCTTCGCCCGCGATGCAGATCTCGCCCGGCACGCCGATGGGGCAGGGCTGCAGGTCGGCATCGAGGATCCAGATCTCGGTGTTGTCCACCGGCCTGCCGATGGAGACGCCGCGGGAGGCGATTTCTTCGGGGCGCACGTGCCAGGCGGTGGAATACACCGTGGTCTCGGTCGGGCCGTAGCCGTTCCACAGGCCTTCCATGCGCTCGCAGAGCGCCAGTGCCATGCTCGGGCGCAGCGCCTCGCCACCGGTCCAGCCACGGAAGCCGGGCGCGCCGCCGGCCCATTGGGCATCCAGCAGCAGCTGCCACATGCCGGGCGTGGCCTGCAGCAGGGTGATCTGTTCCTCGTCGAGCGCGCGCGACAGCCGCGTGCCGTCCATCGCGACCTCGCGCTTCACCATCACCAGCTCCGCGCCCGCCGCCAGTGGCAGCAACAGGTCGGGCACGGCCATGTCGAAGGACAGGGTGGTGACGGCCGCGATGCGGTCGTGCGGCCCGACCTTGGATTCGCGCTGCATCCACTGCAGCAGGTGCGCCACGCCCCGGTGATGGGCGATCACGCCCTTGGGCAGCCCGGTCGAGCCCGAGGTGTAGATGATGTAGGAGGCGTCGTCGGGGCCGGGGTCGTCCTCGCTCGGCGGCAGCGGCTCGCCGGAGAGCTGGCGCCAGTTGTCGCGGTCGATCTCGAAGATGCGCGCGCCAGCATCTGCGCGCCAGTCGCGCGGCGCGACCGCGATGTCCGACGAAGTCAGCATCAGGCTCAGGCTGGCGTCGGTGGCGTAGTGGTCCAGCCGGGCCTGAGGAAAGGCGGTGTCCAGCGGCACGTAGGAAGCGCCCGCCTTCAGCACGCCCAGCATCGCGACCACCATCTCCAGGCTGCGCTCCAGGCACAGGCCCACCCGCTGCCCACGGCCGACGCCGCGTGCGCGCAGGGCGCGTGCGAGGCGGTTGGAGAGCGCATCCAGCTCGCCGTAGCTGCAGCTCCTGGCACCGTCGCGCACGGCCGGACGATCGGGCTGCATCGGCACGCGCGCCAGGAAACCCGCATGCGCCAGCGGCGCACCGACCAGCGGAACGCGCGCCGGCTGCAGCGCGATCAGCTCGCGCGAGGCCTCGGCCGACAGCACCTCCAGCCGGCCGACGGTTTCGTCGGGCTGGTGCGAGGCCGACTGCAGCACGCACTCGAACATGTCGAGCCAGCGCTTGATGCTCACCTCGTCGAACAGGTCGGTGTTGTACTGGGCCTCCACCATCAGGCCGCCTTCATGAGGGCGCAGGTTGGCGAAGAGTTCGAAGTTCTCGTAGCGGCGGGCGATGGTGTCCTGCACCACGTCGAGGGTGGTGAAGGCCTGCGCGCTGCTGGCAACGTCGGGGTCGACGTTGAAGGCCACGCTCACCAGCGGCAGCCGGCTCGGGTCGCGCTCCAGCGAGAGCTGACCCAGCAGCGCCCCATAGGTGAGCGCCTGGTGGTCGAATGCGTCGAGCACCGCGGTGTTGCACTCGTCCATCAGCGCGTCGAAGCGCATGTCGGCATGTGCGGCGATGCGCAGCGGCAGCAGGTTCACGCAATGGCCGACCAGGCCCGGCATGTCGTGCGCGAGCTGGCCCGATGCCGGGATGCCGACCACGATGTCGTCCTGCCCCGAAAGGCGGTGCAGCGTCGCCACGAAGCCGCTGAACAGGCCGGTGAACAGGCTGACGCCGGCCTTGGTGCTGGCCGAGCGGACGGCCGCGACCAGACGCTTGTCGAGCAGCCGCTCGGCGCGGCGCGAATTGAAGGTGCGCGCGGCCGGGCGCGGGCGGTCCAGCGGCAGGTCGAGCACCGGCAGCGGACTGCCCGGGAAGCGGCCCAGCCAGTAGTCGATGTGCGCCTGCATGTCCGGATGCGCGGCGGCCGCGGCCTCCTCGGCGGCGAAGTCGGAGAAGAGCGGCGCGGCCTTGAGCTTGAGGCTGGTGCCGGTTTCCTCCGCATAGAGATGGCCCAGCTGCTCGGTGATGACGGCCCACGACCAGCCGTCGCACACCACGTGGTGCGCCGACATCACCAGTTCGTGCTCGGTTTCGCCGAGGCGGTAGAGCGCGGCGCGGAACAGCGGGCCGTGCTCCAGTGCGAAGCGCGTGCACACGGCGTCGTCGTGCGCGTCGCGCAGCGCCAGCGCGCGGGCCTCGGGCGCCAGACCGGCCAGATCGTGCTCGTCCATCGGGTTGCCGCCCGCGTGGCTGACCAGCATGCAGGTGCCGTCGGGGGAAATGGTGGAGCGCAGGGCCTGATGGCGCTCCAGCAGCCGGACCATGGCGCGCGCGAGGGCCGGGCGATCGAGTTCGCCGCGCAGGCGCAGCACCACCGATTCGTTGTAGGCCATCGAGGCCTCGGGGCTCAGCGTCGCGCCGAGCCAGACTTCGCGCTGCGATTCCGTGGTCGGGATGATGCACTCCACGGCGCCACCGCTCGTGGTGGGCTTGAGAACGGCATTCATGCTGCAACCTTTCCGTTGACGTGTTGGTGGCTGTCGGAAGCCGCGTCGGGCACATACCAGAAGGGCTGGCCGTCGATGTCGCGGGCCAGCACGGAGCCTTCCTCGGCCGGCTTGTGCAGGTCGAAGGCGGTGACCGGTACGGCGCGGCGCGGCAGGAACCCGGATTCCTGCATCTCGCCGACCGATTCCTTGAAGGCGCGCTGGATGAAGGCGATGTCCTCGGCGCTGTGCGCGCTCGTGAGGAAGCACGGGAAGTTGTCCAGGATGTGGACCCCGCGGCTGCGCATCATGGCGAACAGCAGGTCCTGCAGCGGATGGTCTTCGAGCCAGCTCACGCGCCACAGCGATGCGAAGTGGCGGATCTCGATCGGCGCGCCGACCTCCTTGCACCAGCCCGATAGCTCGGCGGCCATGGCGGTGGTGCTGGCGTTGAGCCCGGATTGCAGCGAGGGCCCGGCTTCCTTCAGGTGCACGAGCGAGGCCTTCGCCGCCGCGAGCGCGAGCGGATGGCGCACGAAGGTGCCGGCGAAGTAGGTCACGCCCACCCCGGGAATGGAGTCGTCGCCGTATTGCCATGCGCCGCCGTCGAGCGCGTCCATGAACTCGCGCTTGCCCGCGATCACGCCCACCGGGAAGCCGCCGCCGATCACCTTGCCGTAGGTGGCCAGGTCGGCGCGCACGCCGAAGAACTCCTGCGCGCCGCCCAGCGCGGTGCGGAAACCCGTGATGACCTCGTCAAAGATCAGGCAGCAGCCGTTCTGCGAGGTGATGTCGCGCAGCTGATGCAGGAACTCGCGCGGCTGGAAGTCGGGCCGGCGGCTCTGCACCGGCTCGGCCAGCACGGCGGCGAGATCGCCCGCGTTCTCGCGGATGAACTCCAGCGCCTCGGGCGTGCCGTAGTCGAGCACGCGGATGTCGCCGAACATGCCGCTCATCACGCCCGGCGCGGCCGAGAGGCCCTTGCCGCCCTTGCCGGCGCGCACCAGCACCTCGTCGAAGGTGCCGTGGTAGGAGCCGGTGAACACCACCACCGTGCTGCGGCCGGTGACGGTGCGCGCGATGCGCAGCGCCGCCATCACGGCCTCGGAACCGGTGTTGCACAGCCCTGCGCGGTCGTTGCCGGTGAGCTCGCACACCAGCGCCGTCACCTCGGCGGCCAGCGGGTGCTGCGGGCCGATCTCGTAGCCGGCGTCGAGCTGGCGGCGTACGGCTTCCTGCACGAAGTCGGGCTGCCAGCCGAACATGTTCATGCCGAAGCCGTTGAGCGCATCGACGTACTCGTTGCCGTCGAGGTCCCACATCTTCGAGCCCTTGGAGCGCTCGATGACGATCTGGTAGGTGATCTCCTTCGTGATCGGCCTGAAGCCGTTGACCACGCGCGGATCGGCCATGTGCGCCCGGTTGGCCTCGGTGAATTCCTTGCTCTTGCGCGTGCGCTCCACGTAGCGGCGGATGAAGGCCGCCAGCCGCGCCTTCTGCCGGCCGCTGGGCTCGGCGGTGCGCTGGGTGTGGATGCGGGCGATAGCACCGAAGGCCTTGCTCACGTCGTAGCGCACGGGCTGGGCAGGTTCTTCGGCGACGGCGGCAACCGCGGGGGCGGGCGCGGCAGCCGGCGCAACCGCCATTGGGTTGGAAGCGGCCGGCGCCGGCGCCACGGCCTGCAGCGTCACCGGAGGCGCCGAAGGAACCGCCCCCGACAGCAGCGCGAGCTGCTGGCGCATCAATTCCATCTGCTGCGAAATCAGCTGCGGCAGATGGGCATCGCCCATCACCGCGCTGCCTTGCACAGGCATGTAGACCGGCATCGGCACCGGCTGCTGCGCGGCCGCCTGCACGACGGAGACCGCGTTCTGGACTGGCGCGCCTGCCGCGGGGGCCATCGCGGCGGCCGGGGCCGGGGAGGCTTCGGGCGGCAGGCTCTCGCGCAGGAAAGCCGAGAGCGCGTCGAAGCTGCGGTAGTTCTCCATCAGCTGGCGGAAGCTGACGGCGACCTTGAAGTGTTTCTTGATCTGCGTGGCCGCCTGCGTGAGCGTGAGCGAGTCGAGGCCCAGCTCGCCGAAGGGCGCCTGTCCCTCGGCCTGCGCCATGTCGAGGCCGGAGATGTCCTCGAACAGGGTGCGCAGGCGCGAGTCGATGGGCGACGGCGACGCGGCGGGGGGATGAAGAGGCGAGGGCGAAGCAGCAGTCACGATCGGCTCCAGGGAAATGGGTGGGACTGGGACGGCGGCGACGGGCGCAGCCGCGACGGATGGGGTGTTGGGCGATGCGTCGGCCGGGGCGATGTCGACCCAGCAGCGCTTGCGCTCGAAAGGCGTGGTGGGCAGGCGCACGCGTTGCGCGCCGGCACGGGCGCTCAGGCGCGAGAGTTCGACCTCGGCGCCGCAGGTCCACAGCCGCGCGAGCGCCAGGCGCAGGGTGCGGGCCTCGTCGGCACTGCCGCCGGGCTCCACATGCAGCAGCGGAAAGACGCTGCCCGCGTTAGCGCCGTGCTGGCGCACCAGCGTGGCGAGCATGTTGCGCGGGCCCGCCTCGACGAAGAGCGGGTTCTGCACCTGCGCCATCGCACTGCGCACGGCCGGCGAGAAGCGCACGGTGCCTCGCAGATGCCGGGCCCAGTAGGCCGGGCTCGTGGCGTCGGCGTCTTCGAGCGGCAGGCCGGTGAGGGTCGAGAAGATCGGAATCTGCGGCGCGCGCAGCGTCACTTGGCCCACCAGAACCTCGAAGGGCGCGACGGCCGCGTCCATCATGGCCGAGTGGAAGGCGTGCGAGGTCTGCAGCAGCCGGCTGGGAATGCCGTCGGCTTCCAGTGCGGCCTGCAGCGCGGCGATGTCCTCGAAGGGGCCGGCGGCCACGCAGGCGGTGGGGCCGTTGTCGGCGGCGAGGGAGAGATTCGGGCCGAGCCGCTCGGCGAGATCGGCCCCGCCCAGGCGCACCGAAAGCATTGCGCCTGGCGGTTGCGCCTGCATGAGCGCGCCACGGCGGGCCACCAGCCGGGCGGCATCTTCGAGCCGCATCACGCCGGCGATGACGGCCGCGACGAACTCGCCGACGCTGTGGCCGATCAGCGCATGCGGACGCGCATCAAGCGCCAGCAGCTTCCGGGCCAGCGCGTATTCCAGCGTGAAGATCGCGGGCTGTGTGGCGGCGGTGGGCGCGAGCGCCTGCGGGTCGTCGCTGAACATGCGTTCGCGCAGGTCGAAATCCGTCGCGCCGGCGAAGGCGGCCATGCAGTCGTCGAAGGCAGCAGCGAAGACAGGGTCGTTCGCATGCAGGTTGCGGCCCATGGCGGCGTACTGCGCGCCCTGTCCGGGGAACATCAGCACGAGCTGCTGCGCGCGCGAGGCGGCGCGGCCGCTGGTGCCGCTCGGAGAGGCGCCATCGCGCAGCGCGGCAATGGCCTCAGCCGTGCTGCCGGCCACCACGGCGCGGCGGAAGGCATGGGCCTTGCGGCCGACTGCGAGGGTATGGGCCACGTCGGCCAGCGGCAGTCCGGGCCGGCTTTCCAGGTGCGCTGCGAGCTGGCCGGCGGCCACGGCGAGCGCGGCCTCCGAGCGCGCCGACAGCAGCAGCACCTGGTCGCCCACGGCCGGCGGCGAGGCCGGGCGCAGCGGCGCTTCCTCGACGATGACGTGCGCGTTGGTGCCGCCCACGCCGAAGGCGCTGACGCCCGCGCGGCGCGGCTGCCCGTCGCGCGGCCACGCCTGCAGGCTTGCCGTGACGTGGAAGGGCGTGCGCGCGAAGTCGATCGCCGGGTTCGGCGCGCTGAAGTGGACGGTCGGCGGGATCTGCTCGTGGTGCAGCGCCAGCGCCGTCTTGATGAGGCCCGCCGCGCCCGCCGCCGTGACCATGTGGCCGACGTTGCTCTTGAGCGAGCCGAGTGTGCAGTAGCCGAGCGCGTCGGTGTGTTCGGCATAGGCGCAGGCCAGCGCCTCGACTTCCACCGGGTCGCCCATCGGCGTGGCCGTGCCATGCGCCTCGACATAGGAGATGCTGCGTGCATCCACCTCGGCTGCCGCCAGCGCGGCGCGGATGACGGCCGCCTGGCCATCGACGCTGGGCGCGGTGAAACTGGCCTTGGCGCCGCCGTCGTTGTTCACGCAGGCGCTGCGCAGCACGGCGTAGATGGTGTCGCCGTCGGCCTGCGCGTCGGCCAGCCGCTTGAGCAGCACCACCGCCGCGCCGTCGCTGAAGACGGTGCCCCGGGCCTGCGCGTCGAAGCTGCGCGTGTGGCCGTCGGGCGAGAGCATCGAGCCCTCGTTGTAGAGATAGCCGCTGCGCGGCGGGCAGGTGACCGAGGCGCCGCCGGCCAGCGCCATGTAGCACTGGCCCGTGCGCAGCGCATGGAAGGCCTGGGCCACCGCCACCAGCGAGGTCGAGCAGGCGGTATGCACGCTGACGGCCGGGCCCGTGAGGTTGAGCCGGTTCGCCACCCGCGTGGTGATGTAGTCCTTCTCGTTGGCCAGCATCACCTGGAACTCGCCCACCGGCTCCACCAGGTCGGGCCGCGTGCTCACGTGGCGCTGTAAGTAGGTGGCGTTGTACATGCCGGCGTACACCCCGACCGGGCCGGGTGCCGCGTCGGGCACGTAGCCGGCGCGTTCCAGGGCCTCCCAGCAGATTTCGAGGAACACGCGCTGCTGCGGGTCCATGAGTTGCGCTTCCTTCGGGCTTATGCCGAAGAAAGCGGCGTCGAAGTCCTCGATGCCGTCGATCACGCCGCGTGCGCGCACATAGGCCGGGTCGCGGCGCAGGGCTTGCGAGACGCCCGCGTCGAGCGTGGCGTCGTCGAAGAAGCTGATGGTGTCGCGCCCGGCGACGAGGTTGTCCCAGAACTGCTCCACGTCGGCCGCGCCGGGGAAGCGCCCGGCGGTGGCGATCAGCGCGACGGCGTCTTCAAGATGGGTGGCCGCTGCGTCCGGTCGATCCTTGAAACCGGGCGCAGCGGCCGTGGCGGACTGTTCGTCCGCCGGCTGCATCCGCGCACCCATCGCTTTTGGCGTGGGATTGCGGAAGAAAAGATTGGCCGACAGCGGCACCGCCGAGTCCTGCCGCAGGTCGGCCAGCACCTGCAGCACCAGCAGCGAGTCGCCGCCGAGGTCGAAGAAGTTGTCGTTGCGCCCGACCTTCGCGATGCGCAGCGCGCGCGCGAAGGCATCGCACACGCGCTGCTCGGTGGCGTTGCGCGCTTCCTCGAAAGGCTGCGCAAGATCCGGGCGCTCGCCGGCCGGCTCGGGCAGCGCCTTGCGGTCGAGCTTGCCGTTGGGCGTGACGGGCAACTGTGCGAGCCACACCTGGGCGGATGGCAGCATCGCGGCGGGCAGGCGCCCGGCGAGATGGGCGCGCAGGGCCTCCCACGAAAGCTGCTCTTCCGCAGAGCGCGAAACCAGATAGGCGACAAGGCGCAGCTGCCCGTTTTCATCGGGCCGCGCGACCACTGCGCAGGACTGGATGGCCGGATGCGCGAGGATTGCGGCCTCGACTTCGCCGGTCTCGATGCGGTGCCCGTGGATCTTCACCTGCCCGTCGCGGCGGCCGATGAATTCGATGGTGCCGTCGGGCAGCCAGCGCGCGAGGTCGCCGGTGCGGTAGAGGCGATCGCCCGGGGCGCCGAAGGGATCGGGCACGAAGCGCCCGGCGCTGAGTTCGGGCTGGCGCAGGTAGCCGCGCGCCAGGCCGTGGCCGCCGATGCACAGCTCGCCCACGAAGCCGGTCGGCAGCAGCGCCATCGACGGGCTCAGCACGCGCAGCACGGTGCTCTTGATGGGGCGGCCGAGCGGAATCGAGCGCAGGTCGTCGGACAGCGGCGCGGCGATGCGGTGCGTGGCCGCGAAGGTGGTGCATTCGGTCGGGCCGTAGCCGTTGCTCAGCGCAAGCCCGGGCAGGGCTGCGAGCGCGCGCCGCACATGCGGCACCGAGAGCGCTTCGCCGCCGGTGAACAGATGGCGCAGGCCGGCGAGATGCGCCGGGTCGTCGTCGATCACCGCGTTGAAGAGCGCGGCCGTGAGCCAGGCGGTGTGCACGCCGTGGCSCTCGATGGTGCGGGCAAGGCCTGCACCGGTGGGCACGCGCTCGTCGTGGATGACGCAGCAGCCGCCGTTGAGCAGCGGCCCCCAGATCTCGAGCGTGGCCGCGTCGAAACCCAGCGGCGCCGCATGCAGCATGGCAAGGCCCGGGGCAAGGTCGACGTAGTCCACGCCGACGACCAGCCGCAGGATCGAGCGATGGCAGATCTCGATGCCCTTGGGCGTGCCCGTGGAGCCCGAGGTGTACATGACGTAGGCCACCGATCCGGCGTCGATGGCCGGTGGATTCCATGAACTCCGGTTCTGCTTGTCCTCGCACTCGTCGATCAGGAAAACAGCGCTGCCCGGGGGCACGAGATGGCGGTGCTCCTTCGTAGTGAGTACGTGGTGCGCACCGGCCTCAGCCAGCATGTAGGCGATGCGTTCGCCCGGGTAGTCCGTGGGCACGGGAACGTAGGCACCACCGGCCTTGAGGATGCCTAGCTGGGCGACGACGGCTGCCATCGAACGATCGAGCAGCATGCCCACCCCGTCGCCGGTTCGCACGCCCAGGCTCTGGAGGTGATGCGCGAGGTCGCTGGAGCGGCGATCGAGTTCGCCGTAGCTCATCGTCGTGTCGCCCTGCGCGAGGGCGACGGCTTCTGGGGCCGTTGCTACCTGGCAGGCGAACATCGCGGGCACAGTGAGGGCCAGGTCTACCGGGGGGAGGGTGGTGTTCCAGGCGTCGAGCTGGTCGGCGCGGTCGGTGTGCGGCAGCGTGCGGATGTCGCCGAGGGCGGCATCGGGACGCCCGAGAAGGTCCTGGGCGGTTGCCGCGAGGGCGGCGAGCAGTTGGCCGATCGCCGCCGAATCCATCAGGCTCGCGACCGCATCGACGTGAAGGCATGCGCAAGCGGCATCGAAACGCAGGCGCAACGGGGCGTCGGCCTCTTCCGTTTCCTCGCGCAGCCAGAGCGAATCGGGTGCGGCCGCGCCGGGCGCTGCTCGCGAAGGGGCTCGGCGAGTGAAGTCCAGCACGGCGAGCCAGGCGCTCACGGCCGTGGTCGCGTCGAGTGCGATGCTCAGGGGGCCGCGGCCCGCTTCGCGCAGCACGGGCTGCGGGTTCCCGAGCCAGCGCGATTGCAGCAGCAGCCATGCGGCGGCGAAAAGCGTGTCGGGCAGCTGGCCGCTGGTGGCGAGGGAGCGTGTCCAGTCCAGCGCGAAGTCGGGGGAGAGCGTCGCCGATCCAGCGTGGCGGCCGCAGGGGCCGTTCGAATTGGATCGCGACACGAACAAGTCTTCCAGGGAAAGCCCCGGAGCACCTTGTCCTGCCTGCGAAACAGTTTGAATTTCCACGTAAATATCCCAAAAGAAATAGGACGAAAGCGGCCGGGAGAATGGAAAATCCATTCGCCTGATTCAAAGAACCGGAGATGACATGCGTTCTTTTCGTGTCTTCATCCTAGGGTGTTTGCAACTGGTGTTGTGTGGACTTAAGGCCTAAGTTACAACTAGATAAAGTTATTTCTGAAACGTACTACCCGAACCGTCCCGGACGAGGTAACTGATGCGCCGCGCGCGGTGAAAAGTGAGCCGGACGACCCCGTCAAGGCACCGTCCGCGCCGGGTAGAAGCGGGGTACTCAAGGGGAGACCCAGAGGAAAACAGGAGGGCAAGAGCCTCTGCGGCTGTTTCGGAGGGTGCCCGGGCTGCAGCTCCCGGCCCGCCTGCGAGCCATGCGGAAATCGCTCCGGGAAAGACGTCGAAAAAAGAAACATCCTTCCGCGCTCGACTGTTATTAATTGGCAGGACCTGTAACCATATAAGGGATATTCAAACAAAATCTGAAAATCCGGAATTTCAAAAAAGATGCGCAACGCTGTTGAATGCGAATTTTCAAGGGCATCCATGAAGTCGGCGACATCCTATTACCCGATGTAGTCCCAATTCACCGTGGGCGCCGTCTTCCGGTGAATTCCTCCGGGCAATTCGGCCGCATTTCCCGGGCCGGCCCGCAGGCGCCGCGCGAGGCGAAAAGCCTTGAAACCGGAGGAACGCCCCGCGACTGCTGTTAGCCTTCCCGGATTCTTCGAGCGCGACCCCGAGGCACCCGGGAGCGCGAGATTCAGGTTGTCAGGAAGGAATCCGGTGGTGGTTTTGACAGGAAGGAACTGGCGCGCGGGCGTTGTGCTTGCAGCGGCATTGATGGTGGCGGCGTGCTCCACGTCTCCCAAGGCGCCGGTGGCGGGGCCGGGCGAGTACGTCGTCCAGCCGGGAGACACGCTCTATCGCATCGCGTCGAAGTACGGCCGTTCGCTCGGCGACATCGCGCGCTGGAACAACCTGCAGGACCCCGACAAGCTCGAAGCCGGCCAGGTGCTGCGCGTGGTCCCCCCGGGCGGCGCCGCTTCGGCGGAGCCGTCGCCGGGCCGCGAACGACCCGAGCGCTCCGAACGCGCGGAGCGCCCCAGGCCACCGCGCGACCTGGCACCGGAGCCGGCCGCCCCGCCCGCGTCGCGGCGCAGCGACTGGGCCTGGCCAGCGCCGGGCCAGGTCGTCACCGGCTTCAACGGCACCAGCAGCAAGGGCATCGACATCGCCGGAAGCCCGGGCGACCCGGTGGCGTCCATCGGCGCCGGCAAGGTGGCTGTAACCGAGACGCTGCGCGGCTACGGCAGCGTGGTAATGGTCGACCACGGCGGTTCATATATGTCGGTCTACACCAACCTGCGCGCTGTGCAGGTCAAGCAGGGCCAGCAGGTGAAGCAGGGCCAGAAGCTCGCCGAGATCGGCAGCGCCGACGGCGCGCGCGCACGGTTGCACTTCGAGATCCGCTACCGCGGCAACGCCGTCGACCCGCGCCGGTACCTGCCGGCGAAGTGAGCCGTACGGCCGCAGGGGGCGCACCGCCTCTTGCGAATGGCATCCCCCGAATTGGCGATATCGCGGCGCCCGCGAAGTGCTCAGACTCCGGCCCTGATTCTTCAAAAAAGGGGCGGCAATGGAACTCGTGCATTGGGTGTTCGTCATTCTCGGCATCGCGCTGGCGCTGACCATGCAGTGGGTTCTGCTTGCCCCGTTCAGCCTCGAATGGCGGCCGCTGCGCGAACAGATCGCCGAGCAGGTCACCCAGTCGGCCGCTTTGCTGCAGGAGTGCTCGGCCGCCGGCGATTCCCAGACCTGACACGCTCGCGCCCCACGCGGGGGCCGTACGAGTCCGCGCGCCCTCTAAGATGCTCGCTGTTCAGAAATGACGTGAGTGATGCAGACGCGGTAGGCAAAGAGGAGGGCCACGACGCATGATTTCTTTGCTCCACACCGCGGACTGGCAGATCGGCCGCGTGTTCTCGCAATTCGAGCCCGACGATGCCTCGGCGCTGTTCGAGGCGCGCTTCAAGGTGGTCGAGCGGCTCGCCGCCATCGCCACCGAGCGCAAGGTCGACGCCGTGCTGGTCGCGGGCGACGTGTTCGACCTGCAGACCGTCTCGGACAAGACCATCCGCCGCATGTTCAACGCCATGCAGGGCTTCACCGGACCTTGGCTGCTGATTCCGGGCAACCACGATTCCGCGCTGAGCGAATCCGTCTGGAGCAGGGCCCAGCGGCTGGGCGCCGTCGCGCCGAACGTCGTCTGCTGCCTGGAGCCCAGTCCGCACACCGTGGCCGGCAAGTTCACGCTGCTGCCCGCGCCGCTCACGCAGCGCCACACCTATGGCGACCTCACGGAGTGGTTCGCCGCCGCCGA
This sequence comes from Variovorax sp. CAN15, assembly GCF_030462475.1. GTDB lineage: Bacteria > Pseudomonadota > Gammaproteobacteria > Burkholderiales > Burkholderiaceae_C > Variovorax. The sequence continues at coordinate 13,158 of NZ_JASMRZ010000021.1, read as the reverse complement.
GCTGGAGGATGAAAGCCTGCCCCGCGTCGGCCTCGCGCACGGCAGCGTGCAGGGCATCCTCTCGGAAGACATCGACTCGACCAACCCCATCGCCGCCGGCCGCGCCGTGCAGGCCGGCCTCGACTACCTCGCGCTCGGCGACTGGCACGGCACGCGGCAGATCGACGAGCGCACCTGGTACGCCGGCACGCCCGAGACCGACCGGTTCCGCGCCAACGACTCCGGCCAGGCCCTGCTGGTGCGCATCGACGGCCGCGGCGCGCTGCCGGCGGTCGAGCCAGTGCGCACGGGCCAGTTCGACTGGCAGCAATGGGAGCCACGGCTGGCCGTGCCTTCCGACATCGACGAGCTGGTGCGCAAGCTCGAGCAGATCGGCAGCGGCGACGTGCTGCTGTTGCGCGCCCAGGGCAGTTGCGACCTCGCCGGGCACAACCGGCTGAACGCAGCCCTCGATGCCGCCCGGGCCCGCGCCCGCGCGCTGGTGTGGGAAGGCGAAGCGCTGCGGCTGGAGCCGACCGAAGACGACATCCAGGCGCTGCATGCCGACGGCTTCGTCGGCGAGGCGCTCCAGGCATTGCGCGAGCAGCAGGGCGGCGCCGATGCCGAACTGGCGCGCAACGCACTGCTCACGCTCGCGCGAATCCTCGGTACGCAGCCGGGAGCCGCCGCATGAAGCTGCAGCGCCTTCGCATCGAGAACTTCAAGCTTTTCCGCGCGCCGCTCGAAATCGACGGGCTGACGGACGGGCTCAATCTTTTCGCCGCGCCGAACGAGTCAGGCAAATCGACCGTCGCAGAGGCGATACGCGCCGCGTTCTTCGAGCGCCATCGCTCCAGTGCGGTCGAGCATCTGCGGCCCTGGGGCGAAAGCTCGGCGACGCCGATGGTCGAGGTCGATTTCGAACTCGACGGCAAGCGCTACCGGCTCACCAAGGCCTTCCTCGGCAAGAAGCGCTGCGAGCTCGTGATCGACGGCCGCGCCATGGACGGCGCGGTGGCCGAAGACCACCTGGCGGCCCTGCTGGGCTTCCGCTTTCCGGGCAAGGGCGCCAGCACGCCCGAGCACATGGGCATTCCGGGGCTGCTGTGGATCAAGCAGGGCACCTCGCACGACATCGCCAGCGCGGTGGGCTTCGCCAGCGATCATCTGCGCAACGCGCTCGGCGAATCGCTGGGCGAACTGGCCTCCAGCAACGGCGACGCGGTGCTCAAGGCGGTGGAGACCGAGCGCAACGAACTGCTGACACCCGCAGCCGGCACGCCGCGCGGCGCCTACGCCGATGCTCTCAAGCTGCGCACCGAACTCGAAGCCGAACTCGAGCGGCTGCACGCCGACATCGAGTCGTATCAATCAGGCGTCGACCGCCTCTCCAATCTGCGGCGCGACCATCAACGCGACGATGCCGCGCGGCCGWGGGCCGCATTGCGTGAGCAACTCGTCGTCGCGCAGCAGCGGCTCGACGAAGCCCGGGGCCTGGACGAGAAGAAGACCGCGCAGGAAGCCGCGCTGAGGCAGATCGCCGCGCAGGTGAACTCGTGGCGCACCCAGCTGCAGGCGATGGAGCGCGAAGAAGGCTCGCTCGCCCTGCGGGAGAAGAACCTGCTGGCAAAACAGGACGGCCTGGCCAAGGCCCTCGGCGAACTGCAGGCCTGGGAGCCTCGCCATGCGGCCGCGACGAAGGCCGATGCCGAGGCGCGTGAAAACCTCCGTCTGGCGCGGCAGGCTGCCTCGCGCATCGCGCAGGAGAAAACGGTCGAAAGCCTGGCCGAGCAGCTCGCCGCGCTCTCGCAGAGTCACGAGAAAGCGAAGGCCGAGCAGGAAAAAGTCACCCGCCTGCAGGCCGAGGCCCAGGCGCTCGCGGTGCCGGATGGCGAACTCAAGCGGCTGCGCCACTGGGCGGACGCGCTTCGCACGGCGCAGGCGAAGCTCGACGCGGTGGCCACGGCCCTGGAGTTCGAACTGCAGCCCGGCGCCAAGGTCCGCGTCGCGGGCGCGGAGCTGTCGGGCTCGCAGCGCCAGACCGTCATCGCCCGCACCGACATCGAGATCGAAGGTGTGGGCCGAATCAGCGTGCTGCCGGGCGGCGCGGACCTCGAAAGCCTCGCCATCGAGCGCGACCGCGCGCGTGACGAACTCGCGGCGCTGCTGCAGGGCCTGCGCGCGGAAAGCGTGGCGGCGGTCGAGGAGCGAGCGCGGCAACAAGTGCTGCGCAAGGGCGAAGCCGGCGCCGCGGAAGCCGTGCTGGCCGCGCTGGCTCCCAAGGGCCTCGGCACGCTCGCCGCCGACGTGGCGACGCGCGAAGCCCGTCTCGCGGAAGCCCGGCAGGTGCTGCAGGCGATGCCATCCGTGCAGGCTGCAGGCGCTGCCGTGCCTTCGGCCGAGTCGGAAGAGGCCGCCGCTCGCGCAGCGCTGGAGGCTGCCTCCGCTGCCCTCAACGACGCCAGGGTGGCGGCCGGCAACGCACGCGAACAGGTGAAAGCCGCCGAAGACGAACTCGCCGCCGTCAAGGCCACTCTCAACGACCCCGCACGCGCCGGCAGGAAGACCGAAGCCGGCGGCGCGTTGACCGATGCGCTGGCGCAGCAGTCGGCGATGCAGGACAAGCTCGCGGAACTGGCCCAGCGCCTTCAGACCGTCAACCTGCCGGTGCTCGCGCAGGACGTGGAGCGGCTGGAGCGCAGCGCAAGGCAATCCGAGGCCGCGCACAGCCAGCGGGCAACCGAAATCACCCGGCTCGAAGTCGAGCTGGAAACCAAGGGCGCGCTCGGCCAGGAAGAAGCCGCCTCGGAGAAGCAGCGCGAACTCGAACACGCCACGCGCCGTTGTGCCGAACTCGAACGGCGGGCGAGGGCGCTCGACCATCTGCTGAAGCTGCTGCGCGAGAAGCGCTCCGCCCTGGCGCGGCGCCTGCGCGCGCCGCTGCAGAAGCATCTCGACCACTATCTGCAGATTCTTTTCCCCGGCGCGCAGATCGAGGTCGGCGACGATCTCTCGCCCGGCCGCATCACGCGCCAGGGCCTGCGCGGCGCCCAGAGCGGCGAGTTCGACGAGCTCAGYGTGGGCGCGCGCGAGCAGATGGGCGTGGTCGCCCGGCTGGCCTACGCGGACCTGCTGAAGGAAGCGAACAAGCCGACGCTGCTGATCCTCGACGACGCGCTGGTGAACACCGACGAGGAGCGCCTGCGGCAGATGAAGCGGGTGCTGTACGACGCGGCGCAGCGGCACCAGATCCTGATCTTCAGCTGCCACCCCGAGGCATGGCGCGACCTGGGTGTGGTGGCTCGAAGCATTCCCTGAAGCTGTCTTCCAGTTTTGGCGGCTCGACGTGCGGGCGCAAGCCCGGCCGGTTTCATGCAAGTGGTTTCCCGGTAGTCCAACTCGTCGAGCCGCCGCCCCGTTTTGGCGTGGCTATACTGCGCCGGTCGCGTCAAAAAAGACGTGATCGGGATTGGCCTCCCACTGAAACCGCTGCGACGCAAGCCGCAGTTTTCCCGCAGGGTCTGCGGCTTCTTCATTTGAGCTTCCGGTTTTGGCGGCTCGATGGGCGGGCGCGAGCCCGGCCGGTTTCACGCAAGTGGTTTCCCGGTAGGCCAACCCGTCGAGCTGCCGCCCCGATTGGCCTCGGTGCGTCGGTTTCAGAAACACGAAACCCTTGGAGCCCACTCATGGCTGTATCCGCACGCGTCTCTTCCACTTCCAAATCTTCCGCCTCACAGAGCGCCGAGCTGCTCGCACTGCAGCTGTGCGACGACATCGGCGGCCTTCAATCGATGCAGCGCGCGTATGCGTGCCTCGAAAAGCTCATCGTCCAGCAAGGGGTGGGTGACACGCAGGAGGTCTATCCGAGCCGGGCCGAACTTGCGGCGCTGGTGGGTGTGGTCAACGAGGAGCTGCAACGGCGGATCGACGCGGCGGACGCCACAGCGCAATCGCTGCGCGCCGGCCTTGGAAAAGCCGGCACGCAGTGAACATGCTCGCCGGCTACTTGTTCGCCGGCACGAAGAAAAGATACTCGCCGCGCCCCAGCTCGGGCGTGATCGTGTAGCCGGCGCACAGGTCTTCCGTGCACTGGATGACGATCACGCGCGGCCAGATGGTCGCGGCCGTGGGGTAGCCCGGCAGGTACTGCGGCACGTGCCACACGCCAAGGGCGCCGACCGGCAGCGCGTTCTCGGTGCCGCGCGCGTTCTGCAGGCCGCTGCCCATGTTCATGCGCTCGACGCGCAGCGGCTGCTGCTGCACGGCCGCGGCCGCCGCCGTGCTGGCCGCGCAGCAGGCGGCCAGCCAGAGGATGAGTACGGACTTGGTCATCTGGCGCTCCGGGCGGTCATTGCGCGGCGGGCGCCGGGTGCGGCGCGGCCGCGAAGTCGTCGGAGCGCTGCTCGAGCATGCGCGACGCCGCGCGGATGGATTCCGCTTCGGCCGGGTCGATCGGCGTCACCGTGCCGCTGACGACGGGCATCGTGACCACGCCGGTGTCTTCGGCGGTGGCCACGGCCTGCTGCTGCGGGACAGGGGCGGCTTCCGCGATGGGTGCGCGAGTTGGTTGCAGCGGAGCCGGGGTGGCCGGCGCAACGACGGCCACGGGCTGCGGAGCCACAGGGGCAGGTGCCGGCACAGGTGCGGGCGCTGCCGCCGCCACCGGGCGCACCGGCGAAGCGGCCGCGCCGCTGGCCGAAGCCTGCGGTCCGTAGGCGGCGACGCGCTCTTGCGCCGTCATCGACTGCGGGCATTTCGTGCCGGTCATCTCCAGCGCGGCCATGGCGGACGGGTCCATGCAGTCCATGGCGAGCGAGGCCGCCTTCATCCCCTTGTTCCAGAGTTCGCGGCTCATCTTCAGGCGCTTGCAGTGCTCGTCGGTCCAGGTGGTGCCGAAGCTCAGGCCGACGCCCGGGCCGTTCGCGCTGGCGCTGCTGCTGCCCATGCAGGTGTCGTTGCTCGTCGTCAGGTTGGGGCCGTTGACCGACGGCACGTTCTTGATCGTGTAGCTGCCCTGGTAGTCGACGGTGTTCGTCGTTGCGCCGGTGTTGTTGACGTTCTGGTTGCTGGTCATCGTCGAGGTCACGCTCGCCGGACTCGAAAACGTCACCGATTGGCTGTTGCCCTGCGCCGACGTGGTCGCCGAGCTGGACGACCCGTTGTTCGCGCCCGTGTTGGTGTTGGTCTGTTGGGCGAAGGCCGCCGCGGAACAGCCCAGCAGTGCGAGAAAAATCAGCTTCTTCATTTTTTCGACTCCTTTGAGGACCACCGGGGAGAGGGCATCAGCCGCTCTCCCCATTGGCAGGTTCAGCAACCGGTTTGCGCGAAGCTCAGGGAGCCGACGCGGTCGAGGTCGCGCCGGCCGTGCCGCCGGTGCCGCCACCGTTGGTGAAGCCGCCGGCATTGCCCCATGCGAAGTTGGTGACGCCGAAGGAACCGCCCGTGGAGCCGGCCGTGGCCGAGGTGCTGGTGCCGTTGATCGGGCCGTTGACCGCGCCCGACGATGCGTTGTAGCCCGAGGTGGTGGTCGAGGTGCGGGTCACCACGGCGATGCCGCCGCCGGGGCCGGCTGCCGTCGCGGCCGTGTTGTTGGTGATCGAAGCCGCGGAGCCGCCCGCGCTGCCGCTCACGTGCGTGGCGCCGCCCGCGGCGTAGTTGGCGTTGCCAGCCGAGGTCGCATTGGCGGAAGCATTGGCGCCGCCCGTGGCCAGGCCGTTGCCGGTCGTCACGGCCATGCTGGTCACGCGGCCGGTGGTGGTGGCCGAGCCGCCCGCCGTCGCACCGCCGATGGCGAAGCCCGGAACCGCGAACGCACTGCCCGAAGCGTTGGCGTTGGCCGACGAGCCCGACATGGCCGAGTTGTAGCTCAGCGCGCTGCCCGTGCCGGAGCTGGCGGCCGTCGATCCGGCGGCGCTGGAAGAGCCGGTCGTGGTGGACGTTGCGGCGACCGCGGTGCTGCCGACCGTTGCCGAAGCGACGCTGCCGACCAGGACGACTGCAATGGCGATGAGAGTCTTCTTCATGATGCTTCCTCGAGTGATGTGGAACAAACCCGATCGCCGGACCACCCGGCCATCAGCTGCGGTCCGTGACGCTCTGTGGAGTGGCTTGCGTGACGACCGGAGTGCAGTTTCCGCGTCGGGGAAGCAACGAAAAATGCCCTGTGCTGGGTAGTGCGAGGCTATTGCGAAAGATGTGGCCGACGGCGTTTTCCGCGGTGCGGAAAAACGCGCTCGCCACACGATGGCCGCCATCGCCACGAAGGCTCTGGCGGGGCCTTCATGGACCATGGCAACCAGATGCAAGCGAGGTAATGGAATCTGCGGGCGCACAGCGGGCATGCCCGGGGCCCGCCGTCCGAAAAACACCGTCGCCGCACGCTACCTTCGGGGCTGAGCGACCCCGCGAAGGCACTGCCGCGGGCCCGTTGACCTGGCCGTTCCGCCATCTGTCCGTTGTCACGCCGCGCCCGGGCGCTTTGTCCTGCCCGCATGGTTGCGCGCCCGGGGGATTTGTCTCCCCAACAAAAGGGCGCAGCGCTCATGTGCGAATGCGGGCCGATTCCTACAGTCATCCCCATGGTCCGACGCCCAAGCCCAAGCGGGGCGGCAGGCAGTCGGAACCGCACAACCGGGGAACACGCATGGAACTGCTCGCACTGCTGCCGACGACCTTCATGAACCTGCTGCGCGAAGACGCGGGCATGTCGTTCATGGAGTTCGCGCTCATCGGGGCGCTGGTGATGGTCGTGCTGATGCTCCTTCTGCTGGCCATCCGGCGCGGCGCCTGAACCCGGGGAGACCGAAATGCAGGAATTCGACGCCGTCCTCGAACTGCTGGCAATGCTGGCTACCGACCTTCGCATGCTCGCGCTGTTCGCGCTGCTGGTCGTGGCTGCCGTCAGCGACTGGCGTTCCTACCGCATTCCCAACTGGCTGACCTTCGGCGGCGCGCTCTTCGCGCTGGTGTACGGCACCCTGGCCGCACGCACGCCGGCCGTGGGGGCCGCCAGCGCATTCGGCGGGCTGGGCATCGGTTTCGCGGCGATGGTGCCGTTCTACGTGATCGGGATCATGGGCGCCGGCGACGTGAAGCTGATGGCCATGGCCGGCGCCTTCATCGGGCCCGAGCAGACGCTGATGGCGGTGCTCTTCACCTTCATTGCCGGCGGCGTGGCGGCCATGGGCTTCGCGATCCACCGGCGCCGCGTGGGGCACATGCTGGCCAACGTGAAGGACGCCGCCCAGGGCGTGATGCTCTCGGGCATGGCCGGCGTGCGCCCCTCGGGACGCATCGACGCGAGCCTGTCCATCGGAAAGCTGCCCTACGGCATCTGCATCGCGGCGGGCACCGTGCTCGAAGTTCTCGCGCACCAGCTGGGCTACGTCTAGCCCTTCAAGGTCGGTTCTCTTTCCATCTCATCTGCGACGGAGGTTCACATGAAGAACATCAAGGCGATCGGGCTGATCCTTCTGGCCCTGCTGACGGGGCTGGCGGCCGCTGTCTACGCGGCGGGGTGGATCTCGAAACAGGGCGGCATCGCGTCGAACAAGGTCGTGGTCGCGGCCGTCGACATCGAGCTGGGCAGCCGCGTCAACCCGCAGATGCTCACCACGGTCGACTGGCCCAGCGGCTCGGTGCCCAACGGCGCGTTCAGCGACATCAAGGCGCTCGACGAGCGCGTGGTGAAGGTCGGCGTGCTGCGCGGCGAGGCGGTCATCGAGGGCAAGCTGGCCCCGGTGGGCACGCAGGGCGGCCTTTCCGCCGTGATCGCCAGCGGCAAGCGGGCGATGACGGTGCGCGTCAACGACGTGGTGGGCGTGGCGGGCTTCGCGCTGCCTGGCAACTACGTCGACGTGATGGTCAACGCCCAGCAGGACAAGGGCCGCGGCGAAGAGGCCCTGCAGATCAGCAAGACCGTGCTCGAGAAGGTGCTGGTGCTGGCGGTGGCGCAGGAAGCCAACCGCGACGACACCAAGCCGAAGGTGGTGAGCGCCGTGACGCTGGAGCTTTCGCTCGAGGACTCCGAGAAGCTCGACCTGGCCCGCAGCGTGGGCACGCTGTCCCTGGTGCTTCGCAACCAGATGGACAAGACCACGGTGGCCACCGACGGCATCACCAAGGGCCAGCTCTTCGGCGCGAAGGAGCTCGTGCAGGTCGCCGCGACGGCACCCGCGCCGGCTCCGGCCCGTCCGCGTGTCCAGCGCGCGGTGCCCGCGGCACCCGCTTCAGATTGCGTGGAAGTGATCCAGAACGCGGCCCGCTCGCTGACCTGCTTCTGATTGCCTCTGACTGCTTCCTACACGAACCGACAGGAGGAACACCAAGTGCGCCATATCTCCACCACCCTCGCCAGCCTGCTGGCGACCCTTGCGACCGTGTCGGCTCCCGCCGCGGCCGCGGAGGCCGCCGCCGCAACTGCTTCAACCGTGGCCGCCATGCCGGCGACCGCCATCGTCGCAGTGCCGCCGGCGGTCGCCGGCAGCACTGCCAACGGCACCCGCCGCTGCACCGCCATCATTCCCGACGACCAGCCGACGCAGGCCGTGCTGGGCAAGTCGGTCGTCATTCCGCTGAAGGCGCGCGTGGTGCGCATCGTGGTCAGCGGCCAGCCGCCGGGCCGCGCGCCAGTGCCCGCTGCTGCCGCGGCGGCCGTGCCCGCGGGCATGCAGCCGGTCGCGGCGCCGGCGGCCAACGCCAACAACGGCGACGGCATCGCCGACGTCGACGTCACGCTGCTGAGCCCGACCGACCTGTTCTTCCGCGGCCGCCAGGCGGGCTCGATGAACGTGGTGCTGCAAAGCGCCGATGGCGCCTGCTACATCAAGGACGTGGTCGTCACCATCGACCCGATGGCGCTGCAGGCCAAGCTGGCCGAGCTGATGCCCGAGGAGCGGCGCATCCAGGTGCGCAGCGCCGAGAAGTCGATCGTGCTCACCGGCGAGATCAGCGACGCGCTCAAGCTCGACGACGTGATGAGCCTGGCCTCGGCCTACGGCGCCGACGGCAAGAAGGTGGTGAACCTGCTGCGCGTGGCGACGCCGCAGCAGGTGATGCTCGAAGTGAAGATCGCCGAGGTGAGCAAGACGCTGCTCGACAGGCTGGGCGGGGGCATCAACGTCTCGCGCACGAGCAGCGGCGGGTTGAACACGTCCTCGCTGATCTCGAATTTCCTCAGCGGCGGCGGCGGCCTGGTGCAGGCGCTGCGCATCGGCCGCGGCACGTTGGCCATCGACGGCCAGAAGGACGACGGCCTGGTGCGCATCCTCGCGGAACCGAACATCATGGCCATCAGCGGGCAGCAAGCCAGCTTCCTGTCGGGCGGCAAGATCTTCATTCCGGTGGCGCAGAACGCGGCCGGCGGCGGCGGCACCAACATCACGCTGGAAGAGAAGGAGTTCGGCATCGGGGTCAAGTTCACGCCCACGGTGCTCAACGGCAACCGGGTCAACCTGAAGATGGTGTCCGAGGTTTCGGACCTGTCGCAGACCGGCTCTCCGTTCACCACCGTCGGCGGCGTCACGGCAGTGCTGCCTTCGCTCACGGTGCGGCGTGCCGACACCACCGTGCAGCTCAACGACGGGCAGAGCTTCGTCATCGCCGGCCTCATCAAGGCCAACGTGACGGAGTCGATCAAGCGCTTTCCGGGGCTGGGCGAGGTGCCGGTGATGGGCGCGCTGTTCCGAAGCACCGAGTTCCAGAACGAGCAGACCGAGCTGATGTTCGTCATCACGCCGCGCCTGGTGCGTCCGCTGGCCGAAGCGCCCCAGGTGCCGACGGACAACCACGTCGTTCCAAGCCGCGCCGAGGTCTATTTCAACGGAGCGCTCGAGAGCTCCACCCCGGCCCCGGCCGCCCCCGACAGCGAAACCAAGTGAGGAGCTCCGCCATGTTCATCATCGCCAGAACGACCACCGTCGCGCTCGTGTGCCTGCTGGGCGCCAGCTGCTCGCACGTCACGCCCAACTACGACGCGCGCTTCGGCGACGCGGTGCGCGACGCGAAAAGGAAGATGACCATCAACCCCGACGCCGGCAAGAGCGGCGACACCGCCACCGGCATGGACGGCCGCGCGGCGCGCGAGGCGATGAACCAGTACCACGAGTCGTACAAGACGCCGCCGCCGGCGGTGAACGTCATCAACATCGGCGGGCAGATCGGCGGCCAGAGCGCTGGTACGTCGAAGTGATGCGCGAGCCGCGCATTCATCGAACCGCTTCACTCGAGTTTTTATGGAAAGGAGAGCGCCCAGACCTGCAATGAACCTTCTTCCCCATCAAGTCGATTTCTTCAAACCCGTTGTTTTCCCAATGTTCAACCTTGAAAGGAAAGAACCATGAAAAGCTTTCTCCAGGCCATCGGCCAATCGACCCGCGGCTTCCTGCGCGAAGAAGAGGGCGCGCAGGTCGTCGAGTACGCGCTGATCATCGCGGTCGTCTCGATCGCGCTGGTTGTCGCGCTGAGGGCGCTCACCACGGGGGCGACCTTCACGGACTTCATCGCCCGCGTCAACACCTGCCTGACCACGGCGAACTGCACCTGACGAAGGAGAGGTGCGAGCTGGGCCGTGCCCGGCTCGTTGCCTGTCCTCCGCTGCATCGCATTCTTTCCAACACGGAAAAAGGAGCAACTCCATGTTCAAGTCATTCCTGCGAGACGAGAGCGGCGCCCAGGTCGTCGAGTACGCACTGATCATCGCGGTCATCTCCATCGCACTGATCATCGCGTTGAGGGCGCTCACCACGGGAGCGACCTTCACGAACTTCATCGCCCGCGTCAACACCTGCCTGACCACGACGAACTGCATCTGAAGAGACTTCTGCGGAGGAAAGCCGACCGTTCCGACTGGATCAGCTTTCATCCGCAATTCGAGCCGGCTTCACATGATTGTCTTCACCAACGAAACGGGGTCATCACCATGCTCAAGTCATTCCTGGCAGACGACAGCGGCGCCCAAGTCGTCGAGTACGCCTTGATCATCGCCATCGTTTCCATAGCGCTGGTGCTCGCACTGCAGCCATTGTCGATCGCAACGAGCTTCGGATCTCTCGTCGCACGCATCGCGACCTGCCTGAGCGCAGCGGCCTGCGTCTGAAGCGGGCGCCGTCTTCTTCACCGTCGAGCAGGAAGAATGACCATGAAAACCGACCGCTCCCATCGTCGTCAGCGCGGCGCGATGGTCGTTACCGCCGCGCTGTTCCTGCTGTTCCTTCTTGGCTTCATGGGCCTCGCGCTCGACTTCGGTCACCTGTTCATCGTCAAGACCGAGTTGCAGACTGCCGTTGACAGCTGCGCCCTCGCCGCAGCGCGGGAACTCGACGGACAGGGCACCGCGATCACGCGGGCGGTAAGCGCCGGCCAGTCCGCGGGCAATTCCAACCGAGTGAACATGCAATCGCCCACCTGGAGCGGCAAAGGCCAGATCGTCGCTGCCGACATCACATTCCGCGACTCGGCCTACGCGGCGACCACCACGCCCGCCGCTGCGCGCTACGCGCAATGCATGCATACCCAGCCCAACGTCAACATCTGGCTCATGAAGGCCTTGGGCGCCTTCTCGGGCGACGCCGCCGGCAACCCCGCCACCCGCAGCGTCACCGCGAGCGCGGTGGCCACCCGGGCCAGCGCGCAGAGCGCATGTCCCATCCCCGTGGCCGCGAAGCCCAAGACCGGCGGCACGGCGCCCAACTACGGCTTTGCCGTCGGCGAGTGGGTGACGCTCATCATGGCGCAGAACGCCGCCACGGGGGGGCAGATCGGCTGGGCCAACCTGGACGGCAGCAACAGCGCCTCCGAAACCGAGGCCGAGCTCAACGGCCGCTGCGGCGCAAAGGTGGGCGACACGGTAGGTACGCCGGGCGTGCAGACCTCGGTGGCCGATGTGTGGAATCAGCGCTTCGGCATCTACAAGAACAACAGCGATCCGAGCACGGCGCGGCCGGACTACACCGGCTACGCATACACCTCGCTCAACTGGCCTGCGCAGTTCAATGCCTACAACGGCGCACCAGGCGCAGGGGCACCCGCCAGCGCGCAGAACTTCGTGACCAAGCGCGCCGCCTTCGCATCGTGCGCCGACACGGGAACCAAGGTGAAGGGGGCGAACAGCTGCGAGTCGATCACCGGGCTGTCGCTCAACAGCTTCCAGAAGCTGGCCGCGCCGGGCAATGTCGCCGGAGGCCACATGCAGTACGGCCTCGACCGGCGCTTCGTGACGGTGCCGGTCATCGATGGCGGCAATCATGTGATCGACTACCTCTGCATGCTGATGCTGCAGCCGTTGAGCATTCCGATGACCGACACGCAGCTGGAATTCCTCGGCAACGCCGGTGCCGCCGGTAGCCCCTGCACCACCAGCGGGCTGGCGGGCGGAACGGCGGGGCCGCTGGTGCCGGTGCTGGTGAGATGAGTAGAGAAGAAAAGAGAACGGAAGAAAGGAGCGCATGCCATGAAGCAGCCATCCCGTCGCACTCAGCAAGGCGTTGCGCTGGTCGAGCTGGCGCTGATCATCCCGATGCTGCTGTTGCTGACCTTCATCACCACCGAGTTCGGCCGCGCGATGTACGAGTACAACGCGGTCGTCAAGTCGACGCGAGACGCTGTGCGCTACCTGTCGGTGCAGACGCCGGGCACGAACGTCACGCAGGCGCGCAACCTGGTGGTGTACGGCAACACGGCCGGCACCGGCTCGCCACTGGCGCGGGGGCTAAGCCTGGCGAACGTGCCGGCGGGCACCTGCTGCACCTGGCAAGCGGCCGGCTCGGCCCCGATCATCACCACGGTGACGGTGCGGGTCAGCGGCTACACCTTCCATTCGCTGTTCCCATCGGTGATCGGTGTCGTCTTCGCGGACGCGAACGGCAACATCGCGTTCAGCGACATCACCGCCAGCATGAGGGCGCCATCATGAGAAGAAGCCAAGCCCGCCGCAACGGCGGCGCGACAACGGTCGAGTTCGCCCTGGGGCTGATCGTCTTCCTCATGTTCACGCTGGGCATCGTGGACTTCGCGCGCATGCTCTTCACCTGGAACGCGGCGCAGGAGGCGACGCGCGCCGGGGCCCGCTACGCCGTCGTGTGCGACGACACCACGCAGCAGGCGCAGGTGCTCGCGCGCATGAAGACGCTGCTGCCGCAAATCAGCACCGTGTCGGTGGCGTGGCTGCCCTCGGGCTGCACG
>NZ_JASMRZ010000020.1 GCF_030462475.1 Variovorax sp. CAN15 | reverse complement strand
GCCCACCGCCCGCCGACCACGTTGGCCCCCGACACGCTGCGCACCCCGAACAGGTAGCCCACCAGCAGCAGCTTGAACATCACCACCGGATCGAGCGCCGGGCGGCCGTTGTCGGCGCAGTACAGGTGCGAAACCTTCGCTCGGATGAACTCGAAATCCACCGCCGCATCGATCTTGCGCAGCAGGTGATCCTGCGGCACCAGCATCTCCAGCGTCACCATCTCCAGTTCCTGCTGCGCAGGTGTCGGGCTCTTGAGCATCCCGCCATTAAAAAGCACAAAACCCTCGCAACGCGAGGGCTTGAGGGTTTGTCAGCAGTCTGGGAAATACGGCGCCCGAGGGCGCCGTATTTCTTTCTCTTGGGCAGGACTGCTCGAAGGGCTTCAGGCCCTGAGCGAATCGACAACCCGCTGCAAGGCTTCGGGCAGCGGCACCGGGCGCTGTGTGGTGCGATCCACGTAGACGTGCACGAAATGGCCCTGCGCGGCGGCGGTGTCGGAGCCTTCGGCGAACAGGGCGATCTCGTAGCGCACGCTCGAGCGGCCCGCCTGGGCGACGCGCACACCCGCCTCCACCGCCTGCGGGAACGCGATCGGCGCAAAGTAGTTGCACTGCGTCTCCACGACGAAGCCGATGGTCTGGCCGTGGTGGATGTCGAGGGCGCCCCGCTCGATGAGCAGGGCATTCACCGCCGTGTCGAACCAGCTGTAGTAGACGACGTTGTTGACATGGCCGTACATGTCGTTGTCGGCCCAGCGCGTGGGGATGCCGCGGAATGCGCGGTAGCCGCTGCGCGCATGGGGAGTGGGTTTGGAGGTCGGGGCGCTCATCGCGCGGCATTCTGCCAGCGGCCCGCGCGGGAAGAGGAAACCCAGGGGAACCTTGGCGACCGTCCCTGAGAGTACCGGAAGACGAGCCGAGGCCGGATTTAGAAGCTCCCTTCTAAATTGCTGCATGGCAGCAAAAACCACTTGATCGCGGGAACCAGCTGCCTATACTTGAGGCCATGCTGCACCGCAACATAGACGGCGAGACAGCGCAACGTGAACCGAGCACTCAATCATCCCTTCTGGAGATCTCAAATGGCCCTGACCGCTGACCAAATCCTCGCCGCCCAAAAAGCAAACCTCGAAACCCTCTTCGGCCTGACCACCAAGGCTTTCGAAGGCGTCGAAAAGCTCGTCGAACTGAACGTGACCGCTTCGAAGGCCGCCCTGGCCGAAGCCCAGAACACCGCCCAGGCCGCCCTGAGCGTGAAGGACGCCCAGGAGCTGCTGACGCTGCAAGCCAGCCTGTTCCAGCCCCTGGCCGAAAAGACCGCCGCCTACAGCCGTCACCTGTACGACATCGCCCAAGGCACCGGCGCCGAGTTCACCAAGGCCTTCGAAGCCAAGGCGTCCGAAGCCCAGCAAGCCTTCGTCGGCCTGGTCGACAGCGCTTCCAAGAATGCCCCCGCCGGTTCTGAAACCGCCGTTGCCGTCCTGAAGAGCGCCGTGGCTGCCGCCAACAACGCTTTCGAATCGGTGCAAAAAGCCGTCAAGCAAGCGTCGGACGTCGCCGAAGCCAACTTCAACGCCGTGTCGACCCAAGCCGTCGCCGCCGCGAAGACCGCTACCGCTTCGCGCAAGCGCTAAGCTGCAGACCGACCACCACCAGTTGTCTCCTTGGGTCCTCACGGATCCAATTCAGGGCCTCATCCTCGGATGAGGCCTTTTTTTATTCCTGTTGCTCCCCCAGGCTGCGCGCACTTCGTGTCGCTTCACCCACCCCCTTCCGGGGGCAACACCTGCGGCCCGGCAAAGCCGGTTCCGCGAAGTTCCTGGCCTGTGCTTTGCGTCTTCGATAATGAAAGGCTCATCTCAGGAGACTTCAATGCAGATCGACGGCAAGGTTTTTATCGTGACCGGTGGCGCTTCGGGCCTCGGCGAAGGCACGGCGCGCATGCTGGCCGCCAACGGCGCCAAGGTGGTGATCGCCGACATGCAGGCTGACAAGGGCGAAGCGGTTGCCAAGGACATCGGCGGCGCGTTCGTCAAGTGCGACGTGAGCCAGGAAGCCGACGGCCAGGCGGTCGTGGCCGCCGCGCTCAAGCTGGGCAAGCTGGTCGGCCTCGTCAACTGCGCCGGCATTGCCCCGGCCGAGAAAACCGTGGGCAAGAACGGCCCGCACGCGCTGGCCACCTTCAGCAAGACCGTCACGGTCAACCTGATCGGCAGCTTCAACATGATCCGGCTCGCGTCCGACGCCATGAGCAAGAACGAGCCCGAATCCACCGGCGAGCGCGGCGTGCTGATTTCGACCGCCTCCGTAGCCGCTTACGACGGCCAGATCGGCCAGGCCGCCTACAGCGCCTCGAAGGGCGGCGTGGTCGGCATGACCCTGCCCATCGCGCGCGACCTCGCCCGCAGCGGCATCCGCAACATGACCATCGCCCCCGGCATCTTCGGCACGCCCATGCTCTTCGGCATGCCGCAGGAAGTGCAGGACGCGCTGGCCGCCAGCGTGCCCTTCCCTTCGCGCCTGGGCACGCCCGAGGACTACGCCAAGCTCGCGAAGCACATCATCGAGAACGACATGCTCAACGGCGAGGTGATCCGCCTGGACGGAGCGATTCGATTGGCTCCCCGCTGATCTTTTCGGATTCCGGCAGCTTCGTGCTGCCGGTGCGGTCCAGGCGCTCGTACTGCGCGATCACCTGGGCCCCCAGCAACACCAGCGTGGCGGCGATCTCCAGGCTCAGCAGCACCACGATGGCCGTTGTGAGCGAGCCGTAGACCACGTTCACCTGCGAGAGCGTCGAGAAATACCAGATCAGCACGCGCCGCGTGGCCTCCCACAGCAGCGCCGCCGTCACGCCGCCCAGCAGTGCATGCCGCAGCGACATGCGCCCGGCCGGCATCACGAGGTAGAGCGAGGTCAGCATGAAGATCTCGCCGCCCAGCCCCAACAGGTACAGCAGCAGCCCCGAGACGCCCGACAGCGACCAGCTGCGCCCCAGCAGATCGACGCTTTCCTGCCCCACCAGCTGCAGCGCGCCCGACACCAGCGTGACCAACAGCAGCCCCACGCACAGGCAGAGGATGTAGACGTAGGGCATGGCCACCGACACCAGGAAGTGCCGCTTGTGGTCCGCCTTGCGGTGGTGAAAGATCACCGCCATCGCGCTTTCGAGCACGCTGAAGGCCAGCGAGCTGAAGAAGATCATCGTCACCAGCAGCACCGGCCCCAGCACGTCGCGATGGTCCAGGAAGCTCGACAGTTCGGCCACGATGGCTTTCGACTGCCCCGGCAGCAGCCAGCCCAGGTACTGTCCGATGGTGCGCAGCAGCTCGGCCTGCTCGATGACGTGCGACAGCGCGATCACGCTCACGATCAGCAGCGGCACGATGGACAGCAGCGCGTAGTACGCAACCGCCCCCGCGAGCAGCAGGCCCTGGTTGGCGCGGAATTCCTTGAGGGCGTCCCAGATGAATCTCAGGGGGTGGCGCAGCAGCGGCGCGGCGTGTTGCAGGGGGTTGGGCGTCGTCATGCGTGGATTCCGGTCGTTTTCAGTATGCCGTCCGGCAGTGCGCCTTCGGCCGCTTGCGTATGATTTGCCGCTCTTCGCCTACATGACCATCCCCGCTTCATTCATCCAGGAACTCATCGCGCGCGCCGATGTGGTCGAGATCGTCGGCCGCTATGTGCAGCTCAAGAAGGCCGGCGCCAATTTCATGGGCCTGTGCCCGTTCCACGGCGAGAAATCGCCCTCCTTCTCCGTCAGCCCGACCAAGCAGTTCTATCACTGCTTCGGCTGCGGGGTGCACGGCAACGCCATCGGCTTCCTGATGGAGCATGCGGGCATGGGCTTCGTCGAGGCGGTTCACGACCTGGCCGGCCAGTACGGCCTGCAGGTGCCCGAGGACGATGTCTCCCCCGCCGAGCGCGCCCGCGCCGCCAGCCAGCGCCAGAAGCAGGCCACGCTGACCGATGTGCTCGAAAAGGCCGGCGACGCCTACCGCAAGCACCTGCGGCAGGCGCCCGGCGCCATCGAATACCTGAAAGGCCGGGGCGTCTCGGGCGAAGTGGCCAAGCAGTTCGGCATCGGCTATGCGCCGGCAGGCTGGCGCGCGCTGGCCAGCGTGTTTCCCGACTACGACGATCCGCTGCTCGCCGAGAGTGGCCTGGTGATCGTCAACAACGAGGAAGGCAAGCTCAGCGAGGAGGAAGCCAAGCGCTACGACCGCTTCCGCGATCGCGTGATGTTCCCGATCCGCAACGTGAAGGGCGAATGCATCGGCTTCGGCGGCCGGGTGCTGGGCGACGAGAAGCCCAAGTACCTGAATTCGCCAGAAACGCCAGTATTCAGCAAGGGCCGCGAGCTCTACGGCCTCTACGAGGCTCGGGCAGCCTTCCGCGACAAGGGCTACGCGCTGGTCACCGAGGGCTACATGGACGTGGTGGCGCTGGCGCAGCTCGGCTTTCCGAACGCGGTTGCCACGCTGGGCACGGCCTGCACCACGGAGCATGTACAGAAGCTCTTTCGCTTCACCGAGTCGGTGGTGTTCAGCTTCGACGGCGACGCCGCCGGACGCCGCGCCGCCCGCAAGGCGCTGGACGGCGCCCTGCCCTACGCCACCGACGTGCGCAGCATCAAGTTCCTGTTCCTGCCGGCGGARCACGACCCCGACAGCTTCATCCGCGAGCACGGCGCCGAGGCCTTCGCCCGCTTCGTCAACGAGGCCACGCCGCTGTCGCGCTTCATGATCGAAGCCGCCCGCGAAGGCTGCGACCTGACCACCGCCGAGGGCCGCGCCCACATGACGAGCAACGTGCGGCCGCTGTGGAGCGCCATGCCCGACGGTGCGCTCAAGCGGCAGCTGCTGAGCGAAATCGCGACGCTGGTCCAGCTCGACGCGTCCGCGCTGTCCGAACTGTGGGCCGCCACGCCCGGTCCGCGCAAGGCAGGCGGCGCTGCACAGCAGCGGCGCCACGACGAGCCCCCGGGCTACGGCGACGCAGGCGGAGACGGCTACTACCCCGACATGCCCCCGCCACAGGAATACGAGCCTGCGCGCTATGAAAGCGATAGCAAACCCAGGTTCCAGCCGCAGCGCAAGTTCACTGGAAAGGGCGGCAAGCGCTGGGGCGGCAGGTTCGAGGAGCCGATCGAACCCCTGCGCGGGCGCGGCGCACCGCCCAGCCGCCCGGACGTCGCGGTGCGGCTGCTGCTGTCCAACATGGCTCAGTGGGAGGCGCTGTCGCATGAGCTCCACGTGATGCTGTGCGACCTGCCGGGCCAGCACGGCGCCCTCTTCACCTGGCTCGACAGCCAGTTGCACGAGCACGGCGTGCAGCCCTGGGCGGCGTTGCGCGAAGGCCTGCGCGGGCTCGACTTCGAGCCGCTGGCCGAGCGGCTGATGTCCGTCTCCGAAGCCGGCCCCATCCCCGGGGGCGAAGAAGCGCAACACCTGGCCGATGCGGCCCGGGAGCTCGCCAGCGTGCTCGACTTCATGCTCGACGACCTCCTCAAGGCCCAGCAGAGCGAAGCCATCGCCGCCGTCGGAAAAGACCCGAAAGCCCTGGAGCGTTACAAGGCGCTGGAGGCCCGGCGGCTCGAATTGCGCGCCCGCGTGCGAGCGTCGGGATCAGAAACTGCTTGAAATTTGCGCAACACGCTATAATGTAGGGCTTCGCAACTGGCGAAATTAGGCAAGAGCGACAGCAGCACCTCCGGGCCGACCCCTAGCGCAATGCACTCCAACGGTAGATTCCGGCGGAAAGGGTCAATAACCGCAAGGACTGCACACCAAATGTTCGCCCGACATCTTGCCTGCTGAGGAATCAGTTCCTCTTTCCCATTTGTTTCCAGTCCGTGCCTGTGCACGGGCTCGGTGGTGCCGTCCGCGTGGCGGTGCGCCTGTGATCCCGCTTGTCTTTTCTTGCCGTAACGAGGTCGTATGCCCAGTTCAAAGAAGCCTGCTCCTTCACTTGCCAAAAGCGTCGCCACCAAGCCCGCAGCAGAAAAACCGTTGAAAGCCGGTGCGAAACCGGCAACCAAGACGGCCGCCGCCACATCCAAATCGGCCGCCGCTACGAAAGTGAAAACCGTGCCCACGAAATCGACCTCCCTCGAAGATCCCAAGAAGACAGCCGCCCCGGCCGCCAAGAAGGTCGGCCGCCCGCCCAAGGCCGCCGGTGCCGCTACGCCCGCCACCGGCGCCAAGCGCGGCCGCAAGCCCAAGGCGGACAAGGAAGCCCCCGAGAGCGACGTCGACCTGTCGGACATCGAGGACGACCTGACCGGCGACGAACCCGCGGTTGCGGCGACCGAAGAGAAGGTCAAGCCGCTTCGCATGAAGATCAGCAAGGCGAAGGAACGCGCCTTGATGAAGGAGTTCGGTCTCGACGAAACCGTGCTCTCCGAGGAAGACCTGGCCAAGCGCCGCTCGCGCCTGAAGACCCTGATCACGCTGGGCAAGACCCGCGGCTACCTCACGCACGGCGAAATCTCCGACCACCTGCCCGACAAGCTGGTCGACGCCGAGACCATGGAAGTCGTGGTCACCATGCTCAACGACATGGGCGTGGCGGTGTACGAGCAGACGCCCGACGCCGAAACCCTGCTGCTGAACAACACCGCGCCCACCGCCACCACGGTGGAAGAAGCCGAAGAAGAGGCCGAAGCGGCCCTGTCCACGGTGGACAGCGAATTCGGCCGCACCACCGACCCGGTGCGCATGTACATGCGCGAAATGGGCACGGTCGAACTGCTGACCCGCGAAGGCGAAATCGAAATCGCCAAGCGCATCGAAGGCGGCCTGATGGCCATGATGGAGGCCATCTCGGCCTCCCCCGCCACCATCGCCGAAATCCTGCGCCTGGCCGGCGAGATCCGTGAAGGCAAGGTCGTCATCTCGACCATCGTCGACGGCTTCTCCAACCCCAACGAGGCCGACGACTACGTGGCCGAGGAAGACTTCGACGAGTTCGACGAGGAAGACGACGACGACGGCAAGGGCGGCTCCAAGGCGCTCACCAAGAAGCTGGAAGAGCTCAAGAACGAGGCCCTCTCGCGCTTCGACCGCATCGCCGAGCTGTTCGAGAAGGTCCACAAGATCTACGACAAGGAAGGCTACGGCACGCCGGCCTACGCCAAGGCCCAGCAGTCCCTGTCCGACGAGCTGATGACCATCCGCTTCACCGCCCGCACCATCGAGAAGCTGTGCGACCTGGTGCGCACGCAGGTGGACGACGTCCGCAAGAAGGAACGCGAGCTGCGCCGCATCATCGTGGACAAGTGCGGCTTCCCGCAGGACGAGTTCATCCGCGACTTCAGCGGCTACGACAAGAACGGCAACCGCGTCGCCTCCAACCTGCTGAACCTGAAGTGGGTCGAGAAGCAGGCCGCCGCCGGCAAGCCCTGGAGCGCCGTGCTCGCGCGCAACATCCCGCCGGTGCAGGAACTGCAGCAGAAGCTCGCCGACATCCAGTCGCGCGTGGTGGTGCCGCTGTCGGAGCTGAAGGACATCAACAAGCGCATGAACGAAGGCGAATCGTCCTCGCGCGACGCCAAGAAGGAAATGATCGAGGCCAACCTGCGCCTCGTGATCTCCATCGCCAAGAAGTACACGAACCGCGGCCTGCAGTTCCTCGACCTGATCCAGGAAGGCAACATCGGCCTGATGAAGGCGGTCGACAAGTTCGAATACCGTCGCGGCTACAAGTTTTCGACCTACGCGACGTGGTGGATCCGCCAGGCCATCACCCGCTCGATCGCCGACCAGGCGCGCACCATCCGCATCCCGGTGCACATGATCGAGACGATCAACAAGATGAACCGCATTTCGCGCCAGCACTTGCAGGAGTTCGGCTTCGAGCCCGACGCCGGCATCCTGGCCGCGAAGATGGAGATTCCGGAAGACAAGATCCGCAAGATCATGAAGATCGCGAAGGAGCCGATCTCGATGGAAACCCCCATCGGCGACGACGACGATTCGCACCTGGGCGACTTCATCGAGGACAGCAGCAACACCGCGCCCATCGAAGCCGCCATGCAGGCCGGCCTGCGCGACGTGGTCAAGGACATCCTCGACTCGCTCACGCCGCGCGAAGCCAAGGTGCTGCGCATGCGCTTCGGCATCGAAATGTCGACCGACCACACGCTGGAAGAAGTCGGCAAGCAGTTCGACGTGACCCGCGAGCGCATCCGCCAGATCGAAGCCAAGGCGCTGCGCAAGCTGAAGCACCCGAGCCGTTCGGACAAGCTGCGCAGCTTCATCGACACCCTGTAATCCGGGTTCGCTGAAGCCAAAGCGCCCGCCTTGCCCCTCATACGGGCGGCGGGCGTTCTCTTTTTCGTAGACAGACAACAAACAAGTACAACGGAGCTGCCTTTCCATGAATCCCGATGCAGACAAACTCTGGCAGGCCCCGCGCTGGGCGCTTGCCGTGCTGCTCGCCGTGCTGGGCATGCTCGGGCCCTTCTCGATCGACACCTACATCCCGGCGTTCTCCGGCATCGCGCAGTCGATCGGCGCCACGCCTGCAGAGATGCAGCAGACGCTCTCGGCCTACCTGTTCGGCTTCGCGTTCATGAACCTGTTCCACGGCGCGCTGTCGGACAGCTTCGGGCGCCGCCCGGTGGTGCTGTGGGGGCTGGCGGTGTTCACGCTGGCGTCGCTGGGCTGCGCGCTGTCGCAGAACATCACGCAGCTGGTGCTGTTCCGCGGACTGCAGGGCTTGTCGACCGGCGCGGGCATCGTGGTGTCGCGCGCGGTGATCCGCGACATGTTCCCGCCCGCCGAGGCGCAGCGGGTCATGAGCCAGGTCACGATCTACTTCGGCGTGGCGCCGGCCATCGCGCCCATCGTGGGCGGCTTCCTGTTCGTGCATGCGGGCTGGCACGCGGTGTTCTGGTTCCTGGTGGCGGTGGGCGTGGTGCTGTTCACGGCCAACTACAAGCTGCTGCCCGAGACGCTGCACAAGGACCATCGCCAGCCCTTCCAGGTGCGGCACCTGATGCGCGGCTACTGGGACCTGTGCTCCGACCCGCGCTTCCTGCTGCTGGCCTTTGCGAGCGGCGTGCCCTTCAACGGCATGTTCCTCTACGTGCTGGCCGCGCCCGCCTTCCTGGGCGACCATCTCGCGCTGCAGCCGCAGCAGTTCTTCTGGTTCTTCCTGCTGACCATCGGCGGCATCATGCTCGGCGCGCGAGCGAGCGGACGCATGGCCGGAAAGGTGGCGCCCAAGCGGCAGATCCGCGACGGCTTCCTCATCATGCTGGTCACTTCGGTGGTCAACGTGGTGGCCAACACCTTCTTCCAGGCGCATGTGGCGTGGGCGCTGTGGCCGCTGGCGGTGTTCGCCTTCGGCTGGGCGCTGATGGTGCCGGTGGTCACGCTGCTGGTGCTCGACCTGCACCCCGAGCGCCGCGGCATGGCCTCGTCGCTGCAGGCGGTGATCGGCTCCACCGCCAACGGCATCGTGGCCGGCGCGGTGGCGCCGCTGGTGATGCACTCCACGCTCGCGCTGGCGCTCACCTCCATGGGCATGCTGGGCATCGGCCTCGTCGCATGGGTGTGGCTGCACGGCCGCTGGCCCGAGATCGGGCGCAAGGTGGCGCACGAGGGCTGAGCGCATGCGCCTGGACGCCCTCCTGACGCAGGCGCGCGCCTGGCTGCCGGGCCGCACCACTGTCGATGCGCGCGAGCGGCTGCGCGCGGTCATGGGCGCGGGCATCGGCCTGCTGATCACCGCGCTGCTGTCGCACTGGCTGGCCGGGCCTCTGCACGCCTCGGTCTGGCTGATCGCGCCGCTGGGTGCGAGCGCGGTGCTGGTGTTCGCGGTGCCGGCAAGCCCGCTCGCACAACCGTGGTCGGTGATCGGCGGCAACACGCTGTCGGCGGTGGTGGGCATCGCGGCCGCCAGCTGGATTCCCCAGCCCGAGCTGGCCGCCGCCGTCGCGGTGGCGGGCGCCATCGGCCTGATGTTCAGCGCGCGCTGCCTGCATCCGCCCGGCGGCGCGGCGGCCCTGCTTGCGGTGCTGACGCACACCACGCATTTCCCGGCCGCCCTCTTTCCCTTCTTCACCAACTCGCTGCTGCTGGTGCTGGCGGGCGTGGCCTACAACACGCTGACCGGGCGGCGCTATCCGCATGTGCAGGTGGCGCCGCGTCCGCCGGGCTCGGATGCACGCTTCAGCCAGGCCGACATCGACGCCGTGCTGTCGCGCTACAACCAGGTGCTGGACATCAGCCGCGACGACCTCGAATCGCTGATCCGCGAGACCGAGCTGGAGTCGTACAAGCGCCGCCTGGGCACGCTGAGCTGCGCGGACATCATGTCCACGGTGCCGATCTCGGTGGAGTTCGGCACCCCGCTGCAGGAGGCCTGGGCGCTCATGCACGAGCGCCGCATCAAGGCCCTGCCCGTCACCGACCGCACGCGCCGCGTGGTGGGCATCGTCACGCAGGCCGACTTCTTCCGCCAGCTCGACCTGCAGCACCACGAAGGCATCGCCGGCAAGCTGCGCGACCTGATCCGCGCGACCCGCACGGTGATGTCGAGCAAGCCCGAGGTGGTGGGCCAGATCATGACGCGCCAGGTGCGCGTGGCCAGCGCCGACCGGCCCGTGGTCGACCTGGTGCCGCTGTTCTCCGAGGGTGGGCATCACCACATTCCGATCATCGACGCCGAGAAGCGGCTGGCCGGGATGATCACGCAGTCGGATTTCGTGCGGGCGCTGTATCGCGCAGTCGGTCCGGGATAGACCCCGATGCATCTCTCCCTCCCCCGCTGGGGGAGGGTCGGGGTGGGGGTGCGACGGCCTCCGTGGAAGCGCGGCGCCTCGTCACAGGCCTGCCCCCATCCCAACCTTCCCCCAAAGGGGGAAGGAGCAAGACATTCATTCCACGACCACGTTCGCCTTCTTCACCAGCACCGCATAGCGCGCGGCCTCGCTGCGGAAGTAGCTCGCTGCCTGCTCCGACGTCGTCGGCCTGACGACGTTGCCCTGCCTGTCCATCGCCTCGCGCACCTCGGCGCTGTTGAACGCGGCGACCACCGCGTCGTGCACGCGCAGCACATCCGCCGGCTGCATCTTCGCGGGGCCGATCACCGCGAACCAGCCTTCGACCGCGTAGTTCGGCAGGCCCTGCTCGGCGATGGTCGGAATGTCCGGCGCGGCCGGCGAGCGCTGCGCGCCGCACAGGCCGATGGCGCGCAGCGCGCCGCTCCTGATGTGCTGCTGCACCGCCGGCAGCGCCACCACGCCCAGCTCGACCTGCCCGCCGATCATGTCGGTCATCATCGGCCCGGTGCCCTTGTACGGAATGTGCCGCGCCTTCACGCCGGCCTCGTCCATGAACATCTCGCCCGCGAGGTGGAGGATGGTGCCGTTGCCCGACGAGGCGTAGTTGTAGGCGCCCGGCTTCGCGCGCAGCAGCGCGACCAGTTCGGGCACGTTCTTCGCCGGCAGCTTCGGGTTGGCCAGCAGCACCAGCGGCGTGGCCCCCACCACGCTGATCGGCGTGATGTCGTTGATCGCGTCGAAGGGCATCTTCCTGAACACCGCCGGGTTGATGACGTGGTTGTTCGACACCATGCCCAGCGTGAGCCCGTCGGGCGCGGCCTTGACGATGGCCGCCGCGCCGGTGATGCCGCCCGCGCCCGGCATGTTCTCGATCACCACCGGCTGGCCGAAGGCCTTGCCCAGCGCGGGCGCGGCGGCGCGCGCGATGGTGTCCACGCCCGAACCGGCGCTGATCGGCAGGATGAGGCGGATGGGCTTGTCCGAGCCCTGCGCGAGCGCGGGGCATGCGGCCACCGCGGCCGCGCTGGCGCCTAAGCCGAGCAGCGTGCGGCGGTTCATCTTGAGGGGAAGCGTGTTCGTCATGGTCTTGTCTCTCTTCTTTGTGTTTCTGGAAAAGGCGGCAGGTCTCGCTAGGCCACGGCCGACCTCGCATGCAGTTCATCGATCTGCTCGCACCCATAGCCCAGTTCCGCCAGCAGCTCGCGGGTGTGCTCGCCCAGCGTCGGCGGGTGCAGCCGCACGCCGAGGCGCTCGCCGCCCAGCGTGATCGGGAACAGCGTGGTCTGTGCGATCTGCCCGGCGCGTTCGCCGTCGGGCAGGCGGATGTCGGCGAGTCCGCCCGTGGCCTTGAGGTGCGGATCGGCGTAGAGGTCTTCCGGCCGCGTGATCGGCGCGAACGGCAGCCCTTTCGCCTCGAAGATCGCCGACAGCTCCGCCGCCGAGCGCAGAACAAGGCGCTGGCGCAGGTCGGCCAGCAGCGTGGGACGCATGCGCACGCGGTCGTTGTTGGTGGCCAGCGCCGGGTCGGCCTTCAGGTCGTCGAAGCCCAGCGCGTCGCAAAAAGTCTTCCACTGCGCATCGCTCACCGCCGCCAGGAAGATCTGCTCGCCGTCCTTCACGGTGAAGACGTCGTACAGCGCCCAGGCCGAGATGCGCTCGGGCATCGGCGCGGCCGCCTCGCCGGTGATGGCGTACTGCAGCATGTGCTGGCCGACGAGGAACACGTTGTTCTCGAACAGCGCCGACTTCACCTCCTGCCCCTTGCCGGTCTGCATGCGCTGCATCAGCGCTGCGATCGCGCCGATGGCGCCGAACATGCCGCCCATGATGTCGTTCACGCTGGTGCCCGCGCGCAGCGGATCGCCGGGGCGGCCGGTCATGTAGGCCAGGCCGCCCATCATCTGCACCACCTCGTCGAGCGCGGTGCGGTGCTCGTAGGGCCCGGGCAGGAAGCCGGCGTGGTCCACGTACACGAGGCGCGGATTGAGCTTGCCCAGCGCGGCGTAGCCCAGGCCGTACTTGTCCATGGTGCCGGGCTTGAAGTTCTGCGCCACCACGTCGGCGGTCACGCACAGCCGCAGCGCGGCTTCGAGCCCCCGCGGATTCCGCAGGTCGAGCGCGATGCTCTTCTTGTTGCGGTTGAACATCGGGAAGAAGCCCGCGCCCGCGCCCAGCAGATGCCGCGTGCGGTCGCCCTCGATGGGCTCGACCTTGATGACCTCCGCGCCAAGATCGGCCAGCACCATGCCGCAGGTCGGCCCCATCACCATGTGCGTGAACTCGACCACGCGGATGCCGGCGAGCGGCAGGCGCTTCTGTTGTGTATCCGTCGTGCTCATGCCACAACGCCTTCCGTGGCCGTGAAAGTCTTCGGAAAACCCGCGCGCCACACCGTGCCCTGCAGCGTCTCGCCTTCGAGCCAGCCGGCCACGCGCGCGCGCAGGTCGAGCAGCCTCGGCAGGTCGACGCCGGTGGCCACGCCCATGCTCTCCAGCATGAAGACCAGGTCTTCCGTGTCGACGTTGCCGCTGGCGCCGGGCGCATGCGGGCAGCCGCCGATGCCGGCCAGGCAGGCGTCGAAGCGCGTGATGCCGACTTCGAGCGCCGCATAGGCGTTCGCGAGCCCCATGCCGCGCGTGTCGTGGAAGTGGCCGCACCACAGCCGGTCGCCCGCGATGCGCAGGGCGCGCTCGAACAGGCTGCGCACCATCGCCGGATCGGCGTAGCCCACGGTGTCGGCGAGGCTCACGCGGTCGGCGCCCGCGTCGAGCAGCGCCTGCATCAGCCGCAGCACCTCGTCGGGATCGACGTGGCCCTGCAGCGTGCAGCCGAAGGCCGTGCCCACGCCGCCGTCGATCAGCGTCTTCGAGCCCGCCGCGTCGCGCGCCGCGCGGATGCGGCCGACCTCGGCCACCACCTCGTCGGGCGTCTTGCGCAGGTTGGCGAGGCTGTGCGCATGGCTGGCCGACAGCGGCACCATCATCAGGTCGGCCCCGCCCTCGATGGCCCGCTCGGCGCCCTTGAGGTTGGGCACCAGCACCGAGGCGAAAAGCCCCGGCAGCGTCTTCGCATACGCCAGCAGCTCGGCCGTGTCGGCCAGCTGCGGCAGCAGGCGGGCGGGCACGAAGGAGCCGACCTCGATCTCGCGCTGGCCGGCGGCGTGCGCGTCGCGGATCCATTCGAGCTTGCGTTCGGTGGAAAGCACCCGCGCGATGCTCTGGAGGCCGTCGCGCAGGCCCACTTCGCGGACGACCGCGCGCGGCGGCAGGAAGGCGTGAATCAAGTCTTGTCTCCGTGGTGATGCTGACTACGGCACCGATGGTAGGAGTTCCAATTTGATCCAGAATGTATATTTTGGAAGCCATCAGATTCCAGAACGGAACACCATGAGAGACCTCGACCTCACCACCCTGCGGCTCTTCGTGGCCGTCTGCGAAACGCGCAGCATCGCGCGCGCCGGCGAGCAGGCCAGCATCGTCGGCTCGGCCATCAGCAAGCGGCTGGCCCAGATGGAGGAAACCGTCGGCACGCCGCTGCTGCTGCGCAAGCGCCGGGGCGTGGTGCCCACGCCGGCCGGGGAAACGCTGCTGGAGCACGCCCGCGCGATGCTCGGCAGCGTGAACCGCATCGAGCGCGACATGGCGGCCTACGCGGGCGGTGTGCGCGGGCACGTGCGCATCCTCGCCTCGGCCTCGGTCATGGCCGAGTCGCTGGCCGAGGACGTGGCCGACTTCCTGCAGGACCCGGCGCACCGCAATATCCGCGTCGACATGGAAGAGCGCGTGAGCCCCGAGATCGTGCGCGGCATCCGCGAGGGCAGCGCCTCCATCGGCCTGTGCTGGGACGCGGCCGACCTCGAAGGCCTGGAGCGGCGCGACTACCGCTGCGACCACCTCGCCATCGTCGCGCACCCTTCGCACCCGGTGGCGCAGCGCGAGAGCGTGCGCTTCGAGCAGGTGCTCGGCCACGAATTCGTCGGCATGCCGGCGCTCAGCGCCGTGCAGCTGATGCTCGCGCGCGAGGCGGCGGTGGCGGGCAAGCCGCTGGTGTACCGGGTGCTGGTGTCCAACTTCGACGCAGCGCTGCGCGTGGTGCGCGCGGGGCTGGCGATCAGCGTGGTGCCGGCGGAGGTGGCGCGGCCCTTCGCCGAAGCGTTCGGGCTGCGGCTGATGCCGCTGACCGACGCATGGGCGCGGCGGCGCTTCGCGATCTGCTTCCGTGGCGACACAGAGCTGTCGCCCTCGGCGCAGCTGCTGGTGGCGCATCTGGAGCGGCGGGCCACGGACTGATTCGACCGGATTAGGAAACTATTCGTTGTGGATCGTCAGGTTTTTGTTTCCATTCACGCAACCTAAGATTCCCGGCATCCAACGCTGTCACCCGTCCACATCCCCCGGAAAGAACACCGCCATGCTCCGCAGAACCCTCCTCTCCTGTGCCCTCGCCCTCGGTTTCAGCCTCACCGCCCAGGCCGCCCAGCCGCTCAAGCTCGACGTGTACAACCCCGGCGCGAAGTCGATGTTCCCGGTCTCCTCCGAGATCGTCACCGGCAAGGCCGACGCGGTGCTCATCGACGCCCAGTTCCAGCGCAACGACGCCGAGGCGCTGGTGCGGAAGATCAAGGCCACGGGCAAGAAGCTCACCACGGTGTACATCAGCCACAGCGACCCCGACTATTACTTCGGCCTCGACGTGATCCAGGCCGCCTTCCCCGACGCGAAGATCGTCGCCACACCGCAGACCGTGGCCGCCATCCAGGCCTCGAAGGACGGCAAGCTCGCGCACTGGGGTCCGATCCTCAAGGACAACGCGCCCAAGGCGCTGGTGGTGCCGCAGCCGCTGGCCGGCGACAGCATCGAGCTCGAAGGCCGCAAGATCCAGGTCGTCGGCCTCGACGGCCCCACGCCCGAGCGCAGCTTCGCGTGGATTCCCTCGCTGAAGGCGGTGGTCGGCGGCATCCCGGTGTCGGCCAACATCCACGTGTGGGTGGCCGACACGCAGACGCCCGAATCGCGCCGCGACTGGATCAAGACGCTGGGCCGCATCGAGGCGCTGCACCCGAAGACCGTGGTGCCGGGCCACTACCTGCCGAACGCGAACGGCAGTGCGCCCTACTCGCTGGCTTCGGTGAAGTTCACGCGCGACTACCTGAAGGCCTTCGAAGTCGAAGCGGCAAAGGCCAAGGACTCGGCCGCGCTCATCGCCTCGATGAAGAAACGCTACCCGAAGCTGGAAGACGCCTCCTCGCTGGAACTCGGCGCGAAGGTCATCAAGGGAGAAATGAAATGGCCGCAATGACCGACGCAGCCGATGCAACGGGCGCAGGCGCCACGCTGCACTACATCTTCGACCCGCTGTGCGGCTGGTGCTACGCCGCCGCGCCGCTGGTCGACGCGGCGCGCGAAGTGCCGGGCCTGAAGGTCGAGTTCCACGGCGGCGGCATGATGACCGGCGCCAACCGCCGCCCGATCACACCGCAGTGGCGCGACTACGTGCTGCCGCACGACCACCGCATCGCCGAGATGACCGGCCAGCCCTTCGGCGAGCGCTACTTCGAGGGACTGCTGCGCGACACCGGCGCGGTGATGGATTCCGAGCCGCCGACCACCGCCGTCCTCGCGGCCGAGTCGCTGCGCCCGGGCGGCGGGCTGGACATGATCCACAGCCTGCAACGGGCGCACTATGTCGACGGTCGCCGCATCGCGGACGTGGAGGTGCTCAAGGCGATCGCCGGCGAACTCGGCTTCGAAACGGAGGCCTTCGCATCGGCTTTCGAGCGTCAGTCTGGCGAAGCCACCTCGCGCCACATCGCCGAGAGCCGCCAGTTCCTGCAACGCGCGGGCGGCCAGGGCTTTCCGACCTTCGTGCTCGTGCAGCCCGACGGCAGCGCCAGCCGCGTCGACATCGGCCCATGGCTCGGCCGTGCGGAGGAATGGAAGAAGCAGCTTGCCGCCGTGGCCGAAGCCTCGAAGCCGGCCCCGGCTGCTGCGGATGCGCCGGCACCGGCCTGCGGCCCCGACGGCTGCGCGATCTGAAGCAGGGGCTCCCGGCTACCGCGCCACGCCCAGCAGCCGGTCGAGCACCTGCGGCTGGGAGCGCAGCGAGGCGGCGCTGTCGGTGTGCACGATGGTCCCGTGATCGAGCACCACAGCCTCGTCGGAGATCGCGAGGATCGCCTGCGGGTGCTGCTCCACGATGATCGCGGCCAGGCCCTCGTCCTGCGTGATCCGGCGGATGGCGCGCAGCAGTTCTTCCACGATGATCGGCGCGAGCCCTTCGAGCGGCTCGTCCAGCAGCAGCAGCTTGGGGTTGAGCACCAGCGCGCGGCCCACGGCCAGCATCTGCTGCTCGCCGCCCGAGAGCTGCGTGCCGAGGTTCGTCTTGCGCTCGGCAAGGCGCGGGAACATCTCGTAGACGCGCTGCGGGTTCCACTTGCCCGGCCGCTCCACCGCGGTGAGGTTCTCGTGCACGGTGAGCGACTTGAAGATGTTGCGCTCCTGCGGCACCCAGCCGATGCCGGCCGCCGCGCGCTGATGCGGCGCGAGCTTGTGCAGCGCCTGGCCGCCCAGCGTGATGCTGCCGCCGTGCTGGCGCGTCGCGCCCGCGAGGGTGTTGATCAGCGTGGTCTTGCCCGTGCCGTTGCGGCCCAGCAGCGCCAGCGTCTGGCCTTCGCCCAGCGCGAAGGCCACGTCGTGCAGCACCACGGCCTCGCCGTAGCCGGCGCTCAGGTTTTCTATTCTCAGCAGCTCAGACATGGGCAGCCTCCGTTGCCGTGCCATGGCCCAGATAGACCTCCTTCACCTTCGGATCGTTGGCGATGGTTTCGGGGTCGCCCTCGGTCAGCAGCGTGCCGTTGACCAGCACCGTCATGCGGTCGGCAAAGCTGAACACCAGGTCCATGTCGTGCTCGATCAGCAGCACCGACACGTCGGCCGGCAGCGCGGCCACGGTCTGCAGCAGTTCCTCGCGCTCGCCGGCGGGCACGCCCGCCACCGGCTCGTCGAGCAGCAGCACGCGCGGCTCGCAGGCCAGCGCGATGGCGATCTCCAGCAGGCGGCGCTTGCCGTAGGCCAGGTGCTTCACCTGCTGTTGCGCCACGTCGCTCAGGTGGAACTGCTCCAGCAGCTGCGCCGCGCGCTCCGCGATGGCCTTGCTCGAACCCAGCGGCTTCCACCATTGCGCGCCGGCACCCTGGTGCTGCGACACCACCAGCGCCAGCGTCTCGAGCGGCGTCATGGAGTCGAAGAGCTGGTTGATCTGGAAGGTGCGCACCAGACCGCGCGCCACGCGCTTGTGCGGCGCGAGCGTGGTGATGTCCTCGCCCATCAGGGTGATGCGGCCCTCGGTGGGAGTGAGCACGCCGGTGAGCTGGTTGATCAGCGTGGTCTTGCCCGCGCCGTTGGGGCCGATGAGCGCATGGCGCGCGCCGCGCTTCAGCTCCATCGACACGTTGTTGGTGGCGGTGATGCCGCCGAAGCGCATCACGAGGCCATGGGTGGAGAGAACGGTGTCGGTCATGCCACACCACCTTTCGCGCCCTTCTTCTTGCCGGCGCCGAACCACGTCCAGGGCTTCAGCAGCCGGTCGCGCCCGACCAGCACCAGCAGCACCAGGATCAGGCCGATCCAGAACATCCAGTACTGCGGCGTCACGGCCGACAGCCACGTCTGCAGCAGCTTGAAGACGATGGCACCCGCCACGCCGCCATAGAGCCAGCCCACGCCGCCGATGACCAGCATCAACAGCACGTCGGCCGAGCGGTCGAAGGCCAGCACGTCGAGCGAGGCGAAACCCGTGGTCTGCGCCAGCAGTGCACCCGCCGCGCCGGCGATGCCCGCCGCCACCGTGTAGATCACCACCAGCCGCGACACCACCGGGATGCCGATGGCCATGGCGCGCAGCCGGTTGTCGCGGATGGCCTTGAGCGTGGCGCCGAAGGGCGAGTGCACGAGGCGGCGCATCAGCAGGAACAGCACCAGCATCACCGCCAGCGAATACCAGGCGGCCGTGCGGCCGTAGAGGTCGAACTCGAACATGCCGAGCACCGGCCCCATCACCACGCCCTGCAGGCCGTCGGCGCCGCCGGTGAGCCAGTCGAGCTTGTTGGCGAGTTCGAGCAGCAGCAGCGCCGTGCCCAGCGTGACCATCAGCCGCGTGAGGTCGCTGCCGCGCAGGATCGTCACGCTCGCCACCATGCCCAGCAGCGCGGACAGCACTGTCGCGAACAGCAGGCCCACGGTCGGGTCGGGCATCACCAGCTTGGCGAACAGCGCCGCGGCGTAGGCGCCGAAGCCGAAGAAGGCGGCATGGCCCAGCGACACGATGCCGGTGTAGCCCAGGATCAGGTCGAGCGACATCGCGAACAGCGCGACGATGGCGATCTCGTTGACCAGCAGCGAGTGCGAAGGCATCACCAGCGGCAGCGCGAAGGCCGCAGCCCACACGACGAATTCGAGCGGGTGCCAGCGCGCCTTGCGCAGCAGGGCCGCCTGGAAATCGGCGACGACGGGAAGAGGCGTGCTCATTCAGCGTCCTCCCTTGCGCGTGAACAGGCCCTGCGGGCGCCACATCAGGATCAGGATCATCAGCAGGTAGACGGTGAACGCGCCCATCTTCGGAATGAAGTACTTGCCCGCCACGTCGGCGATGCCCAGCAGCAGCGCCGCCGCGAGCGGCCCGGTGATCGACGAGGTGCCGCCGACGGACACCACGATCAGGAAATAGATCATGTACTTGAGCGGGAAGGTCGGATCGAGCCCCAGGATCTCCGCGCCCAGCGCGCCGCCCAGGCCCGCGAGCCCCGAGCCCACCGCGAAGGTCAGCAGGAACACCACGTTCACGTTGATGCCCAGCCCCGCCGCCACGCGCGGGTCGTCTACCGCCGCGCGCAGCCGGCTGCCGAATCGCGTCTTCGAAAGAATGAGCTGCAGCACCACCGTGAGCACCGCGCACACGCCGATGATGAAGAGCCGGTAGTGCCCCATGCCCAGCAGCAGCGCGCCGTCGCCGATCTCGGTGCGCCCGCGCAGCCATTCAGGCAGTTGCACGTTCTGCTGCGACGAACCCACGAAATAATCGATGGCGGCCACCGCCATGAAGGCAAGGCCGATGGAAAAGAGCACCTGATCGAGGTGCGGCTTGCCGTACATCGGCCGGTAGAGCGTGCGTTCCAGCAAGGCCCCGGCCAGCGCGACGACGATGAACGCCAGCGGCAGGCAAACCAGGAACGGCACGCCCAGCTTCTGCATCGCGAACACCGTGAGATAACCGCCCGCCATGGCGAAGGCGCCATGCGCGAGGTTGATGAAGTTCATCAGCCCCAGCGTCACGGCAAGCCCTACGGCTAGCACGAAGAGCAGCATGCCGTAGGCGATGCCGTCGAAAAGAATGGTCAACATGACAGTTTTTTCATTGCGCTGTGGCGTTTCGAGGGCACTTGCCCGGGGCGTGTGCGAAGGCCACCAGGTAGCTCCCTCCGCGAATGTCCCCCGGCCTGCGGCCTCCTCCTCTATTTCGCTGCGGGAGCCACCCGGCGCCCTTCGCACATGGACGCCGCCGGAGTGCCTCTCGATCAACCAGTGCTCTCAACAATCACGCCGGCGGTGGGCTTCTTTTCACGAAATAGAGGAGGAGGCCGCAGGCCGGGGACATTCGTGAAAAGAAGCACGCCGTCGGCGTGATCGCGCCCCGGACAAGGCATCCGGAGCAAGAACGAAATTACTTCGCCTTACCCGGGTCTTTGACGCTCTTGATCACGTCGAACTCGACGTTGTAGAGCTGGCCGTCCTTCTTCTCGACCTTGCGCAGGTACACGTCCTGCACGATGTCGCGCGTCTGCGCATCGATCAGCACCTGGCCGCGCGGGCTCTCGAAGACCTGGCCCTTCATGGCGGCCAGCAGCGCCTCGCCGCCGCCCTGGCCCTTGGTGGCCTTGAGCGCTTCATAGATGACGCGCATGCCGTCATAGCCGCCCACGGCCATGAAGTTGGGGCGCATCTTCGGGTTGGCCTTCTCGAAGGCCTCGACGAACTTCTTGTTCAGCGCCGAGGGGTGCGCGGCCGAGTAGTGGTGCGAGGTGACCACGCCCAGCGCGCCGTCGCCCATGTCGTTGAGCTGGTCGTCGTCGGTCACGTCGCCGGTGGCGATCATGCGGATGCCGGCCTTGTCCATGCCGCGCTCCAGGAACTGCTTCATCACGGCCGCGCCGGCGCCCGAGGGCACGAAGACGAAGAGCGCGTCGGGCTTCACGTCGCGCACCTTCTGCAGGAAGGGAGCGAAGTCGGGGTTGCGCAGCGGCACGCGCAGCTTGTCGAGCACCTTGCCGCCGTTGAGCTGGAAGCGCTCGGTGAAGAACTTCTCCGCGTCGTTGCCGGGGCCGTAGTCGGCCACCAGCGTCACCACCGTCTTCACGCCGTTCTTCGGAGCCCAGTCGCCCATGGCCACCGACACCTGCGGCAGCGTGAAGCTCGAACGGATGATGTAGGGCGATGCCTCGGTGATGCTCGACGTGGCGGCGGCCATCACGACTTCGGGCGTCTTCGACTGGGTGGCGATGGGCGCCACGGCGAGTGCAAGGGGCGTCAGGCCGAAACCGGCCAGCACGTTGACCTTGTCGTTCACCACCAGTTCCTGCGCCAGGCGCTTGGTGACGTCGGGCAGGCCGGTGTCGTCCTTGACGATCAGCTCGACCTTCTTGCCGGCCACGGTGTCGCCGTTCTGGGCCATGTACAGGCGCGCGGCGGCTTCGATCTGGCGGCCGGTGGAGGCCGACTGGCCCGTCATCGGCAGGATCAGGCCGATCTTGAACTTGTTGTCCTGGGCACTGGCCAGCGACATCGAAAGCGCAAGAGCCGACAGGGCGGCGGTCTGGATGAGATGGCGTCTTTGCATGATTTTTCCTTTGAAGGGCGGAATGCGAACCGGGCTATTTTCAACACTTTGCAACATCCGGCGCAGCAGGCAATCACCTATCCGGCCATGGGCGTCGACCTTTGTTGCGCGATTGACAAATGAACTGCGCGATCATCGCGCAGAGCAGTCCTGGGCCCGTCAGGGGCCGCTTGCGTCAGACGTCGGGGCGGTAGGCGGAATCGAGCGTGAGCGTGCCCACGGCGCGCGACACGCAGGCGCAGATGCGTGTGGCTGCCTTCTTCTCGTGCTCGCTGAGGAACACGTCGCGGTGATCGACTTCGCCGTCTACGGCGATCACGTCCATGGCGCACAGGCCGCATTCGCCGCGCCTGCAGTCCGAGAGCGTCTGCACCCCGGCCGCGTCGAGCGCCTCGAGCAGCGTGCAGTCGGCGGGCACGGTGATGGACAGGTCATGCCGCGGAATGCGCACCTGGAAAGGCTGCGTGGCCAGCCGGCCGCTGCTGCCGAAGGTCTCGAAGCGCAGGTCCGCGATGGGGCGGCCCGCCGCCTGCCAGGCGCGCTTGAGGGCTTCGAGCATCGGCACCGGGCCGCAGGTGTAGAGCTGGCCGCCGGGCGGCAGCGCGGCGATGGCGGCCGCAAAGTCGATGGGGGCTGCGCCCTCGTGCGCTTCGACGCCGTCTTCGCCAAGCGCCTCGCGCAGATGCGAGAGGTAGCCCAGTTCATGCGCGTTGCGCGCCCCGTAGAGCATCTTCACCGGCACGCCGGTGCGCTTCGCATGCGCGGCCAGCCGTTGCGCCATCAGCACCAGCGGCGTGATGCCGATGCCGCCGGCCACCAGCAGGTAGCCGGGCGCCGAGAGATCGAGCGGAAAGTGGTTCTGCGGCGCGCTCACCTGCAGGCGGTCGCCCACCGCGAGCCGCCACATCGCGAGCGAGCCTCCACGGCCGTCGTCGAGGCGCTTGACGGCGATGCGCCAGCAGCGGCCGTCGCCCTCGCCGACCAGCGAGTAGGAACGGGTCTGCACCTTGCCCTGGGCGGTGAGCACCTGCACCTGCAGATGGGCGCCGGGTTCATGGCTGGAAGCAAAGCCGCTCTCGGGGCGCAGTTCGAATTCGCGCACGGTGGGCGTCACGTCGCGCAGCGCGACGACTTGCGCCTGCATCCATTGAAGATCGCTTTTCATCGGGAGAACAAGAGGAAGGGGTAAAGGGAAATCAGCTGCGCCGGCGGATCAGCTGCACGCCCGGCAGCGGACGCTGTTCGGCGGTTGGCGTGCCGTGCAACGCTTCGCGCAGGTTGCGCCGCGCGATGCGGCTGTGCTCGCGCATCAGCGCCTCGGCGCGCGAGCCCTCGCCGGACTCGATGGCGTCGAGCACCTGCACGTGCTGGTCCTGCGCGACCACCAGCATGTCGCGCGCGGCAGGCGAATTGGCCTGCACCACGACGAAGCCCGAGGGCGAGGCGAACGGCAGGTTGATCACGCGCTCCAGCTGCTGCGCGATGACGGGGCTGCCCGCCATCTCGCACAGCAGCGCGTGGAAGCGCTCGTTGTGCGTCACGTAGCGCGAGAAGGCGGCATCGTCGAGCGCGGGCTCGCGCAGCAATTCGTCGATGCGCTGCAGGCAGGCGCGCGCCTCGCGCAGCACCACCGGCGCCGCGCCGCGCTCGGCCGCGAGCCGGGCCACCAGGCCTTCGAGCGTGCCGCGCAGCTCGATGGCATCGGCCACGTCGCGCTCGGAGAAGGTGCGCACCGCATAGCCGCCGTTGGGCAGCGCCTCGAGCAGGCCCTCCTGCTCGAGCCTCATCAGCGCGGTGCGCACCGGGGTGCGCGACACGCCCAGCTGCTCGGAGACCGCCACCTCGGCGATGCGCGCGCCGCCGGGCAGCTCGCCCGCGAGGATCATCTCTCGCAGCCGCAGCTGCGCCTTCACGGCCTGCGAACCGCCGCTGTCACCGGGCTCGGCGGCGGCGTTGGAGACGGCCGCGACCTTCATGCGGCCTGCTCTTCCACCGGGTGGATCGGAATCGGCGCGCGCACGGGCCTTTCCTTCTCGATCATGCGGTCGATGAGCCTGCGGGCCCACATCGAGCCAGCGTCGATGTTGAGGTTGTAGAACTGGTGGTCGGGGTGCTCGTCCATCGCCTTCTGCTGAGCCTCGAGCACGAGCTCGTCCTCGCGGAAGATGCCGGCGACGCCCTCGCGCAGTTCGTGCGTGAGGCGCTGCTCGCCCAGGCAGTAGTTGCGCGAAAAGGCCCAGAAGTACAGGCAGGTCTTGTCGGTCTCGGGCGTGATGGTGTTGAGCACGTAGCCGTTGACGCCCTTGCTGCGGTCGCCCGCATCGCCGTTCTTCGGCACCGCGCCGCTGCCGGCCTCGGCCACGCCCACGTCGATGTTCACGGTGCAGGGGCCTTCGAAGCGGATGATCTGCCAGCGGTCGACCTTGCCGGTGTAGCCGCGCGCATGGCGGATCTGGCCGCCCCAGAACGGCGGCGGGTCGATGTTCTCCATCCAGCGCGTAACGGTGGCGGAGCGGTCGCCGTGCGTGGCCACGAAGGGCGCCTCGGCCACTTCGCGGTTGCCGATGGAGGAGCCGTGCACGAAGGTCTCGTGCGTGAGGTCCATGAGGTTGTCGA
This sequence comes from Variovorax sp. CAN15, assembly GCF_030462475.1. GTDB lineage: Bacteria > Pseudomonadota > Gammaproteobacteria > Burkholderiales > Burkholderiaceae_C > Variovorax. Next base: position 55,003 of record NZ_JASMRZ010000020.1, on the reverse strand, counting down.
CCACGAGGCGGTAGTCGCAGTTGACGCGGATCATCTTGCCGTCGCCGGCCCAGGCGGGGTCGTCGTTCCAGTGCATGTCGGGGACCAGCGCCGGATCGGCCTTGGCCGGGTCGCCGGGCCAGATCCACACGAAGCGGTGCTTCTCGACCACCGGGAAGCTGCGCACGCAGGCCGACGGGTTGAGCGTTTCCTGGCTCGGCATGTGGGTGCAGCGGCCCTGGCTGTTGTACACGAGGCCGTGGTAGCCGCACACCACCTCGTCGCCTTCGAGGCGGCCGAGCGACAGCGGCATCAGCCGGTGCCAGCAGGCGTCCTCCAGCACGGCGACTTGCCCGTCGGCACGACGGAACAGCACCACTTTCTGGTTGCAGATGGTGCGTGGCAGCAGCGCGTGTCGCACTTCGACGTCATAGGCGGCGGCATACCAGGCGTTCAGGGGGAAGGCAGGCGTGGGCGTTTTCATGAATACTCAATGTATACAGAAATGCGAAACTTTCCAGTCTTTTTGCCGAATTCAAGGGTAAACACCGAGATCGATGTATACAGCGATAGACATTTCGCAGGCGATACGATGTTCCGTTCGTTCCCCCTCAAGATCACGACGGAGCCATCCATGACACAGCACGCCGCATTGCCCGCCCGCTACGACCACGTGGGCAGTTTCCTGCGTCCCAAGTACCTGCTCGAAGCCCGCGAGCAGAAGGCCAAGGGCGAGATCACGCCCGAGCAGCTTCGCCTCGTCGAGGACAAGGCGATCACCGAGATCGTCAGGTTCCAGGAAGACATCGGGCTGAAGAGCATCACCGACGGCGAATTCCGCCGCACCTATTTCCACATCGACTTCCTCGACCAACTCGGCGGCGTGAAGACCGACATTCCGGTCACCATCCGCAAGCCCGACGGCACCGAAGAACTGGCGCCGCCCGCGATGCGCGTGATCGACAAGGTCCGCCACGTCAAGGACATCCAGCTCGCCGACTTCCAGTACCTCAAGAGCCAGGTCTCGGCAGGCCGCACGCCGAAGGTGACGATCCCCTCGCCGACCATGCTGCACTTCCGCGGCGGGCGCGCCGGCATCAGCAAGGACGCCTACCCCGAGCTCGACCCGGCGTTCTACGACGACGTGGCAAAGGCCTACGGCGACGAGCTGCGCTCGCTGGCCGCCGCCGGCTGCACCTACGTGCAGATGGACGACACCAACCTCGCCTACCTGTGCGACGAGCACATGCGCGAAGCCGCCCGCAAGCGCGGCGACGACCCGAACGAACTGCCGCACCGCTACGCCGCCTTCATCAACAAGGTGGTCGCGCAGAAGCCGCCAGGCATGCTGCTGGCCATGCACCTGTGCCGCGGCAACTTCAAGAGCACGCACGCCGCCGCCGGCAACTACGAGCCCGTGGCCGAGGCACTGCTCAAGGAGATGGACCTCGACGCCTACTTCATGGAATACGACGACGCCCGCTCGGGCGACTTCAAGCCGCTGCGCTACCTGCCCAAGGGCAAGACCGTGGTGCTCGGCCTGGTGACCACCAAGTTCGGCCAGATGGAAGACAAGGACGAACTCAAGCGCCGGATCGAGGACGCCGCCAGGTACGCCTCGCTCGACCAGCTCGCGCTGTCGCCGCAGTGCGGCTTCTCCAGCACCGTGCACGGCAACAACATCGCGGTGGAAGCGCAGCGCAACAAGCTGCGCCTGGTGGTCGAGACCGCGCAGGAGGTCTGGGGCTCGACCTGACGCCCGCTTTCTGTTGAAGTCAGGGCCTATGACGACTCACATCTACTCAGGCCCCCTCAGCATGTTCGGCGCCAAGGTCGAGATCGCGGCACGCGAGAAAGGCGTGCCCTTCGAACTGGTCATGGTGCCCTTCATCGAAGGCGACTTCTACGAGCCCAAGCACCCCGAGGTGCTTCGGGTCAACCCGGTCAAGCAGCAGGTGCCGGTGCTGGTCGACGACGAGGTCTCGCTCTTCGACTCGACGCAGATCTTCGAGTACCTGGAAGACCGCTATCCCAGCCCCGCGCTGTGGCCCGAAGGCATTGCCGAGCGGGCCCGCGCGCGGCAGCTGGAGCAGAAGTCCGACGAGGTCTTCTTCCCGAACGTCATCAAGCTCTTCGGCCTGCAGGAAGCCATGCAGAGCGCTCCCGCGATCGCGGCCTGCGCCGGCTGCGCGCGCTTCTACGAAGAGATGGAAAGCCTGCTCGCCACGCGCGAGTACCTGGCCGGCCCTTATTCCTTCGCCGACATCGCCTTTTACATGGCCTGCATCTTCGCGGACCGCAAGGGCGCGGGCATGACCGACGCCACGCCGCGCCTGCTCGCTTGGCGCACGCGCGTGGGCGACCGGCCCGCGGTGCGCGCGTCGGTCCATCCGATGATGCGTTTCCTCGCCTCGCAGGGACGCGGCGTGCCCTCCTTCCTGCAACGCTGAAGGGCCACTGAAGGCGACGCGCCGGGCGCTCAGGCATCATCGGTTCATGCCGTCCAAAGAGTTCGACTGGCTGCCTTCTCCCTCGCAGCACTTTCTCGTCGTCACTTTCGCACTGCTGGTCTACGTGCTGACCACGCGAGCGCGCCGCGAGCAGCGCGCCCCCACCACCGCCATCGCCTGGGTCATGGGGCTGGTGCTGATGCCCTATTTCATCCTGCCGATGTACCTGCTGTTCGGCCAGCGCAAGCTGCGCCCGGCGGGTTCGCCCCGGCCGCCGCGCTCGGTGCCGCCGGGCCACTGGGCCGCCGACCTGATCGAGAGCTTCGGCCTCGCGCCGCCGGGGCGCTGCGCGATCCGCATGCACGCCGACGGCGAGGCCGCGCGCGAGGCGCTGTGGGAGGTGATCGACGGCGCGCGCGAGCGCATCGACGTGTGCACCTTCATCATCGGCGACGACCCGCTGGGCCACGCGGTGCTGGAGCGGCTCGCCCAGCGGGCGCGCGAGGGCATCAAGGTGCGGGTGCTGCTCGACGGCTTCGGCGCGCTGTCGCTGCCGCGCCATCACTTCGACCGGCTGCGCGCGGCGAGCGGCGAGGTGGCGGTGTTCCGCCCCTTCTTCAGCCTGCGCCGCATCGGCCCGCGCAACCTGCGCAACCACCGCAAGTTCACCATCGCCGACGACCGCTGGCTGTGGTCGGGCGGACGCAACCTCGCCGGCGAATACTTCACCGGCAACGACAAGCACCCACAGGCCTGGCGCGATCTTTCCTTCGACCTGCGCGGCAGCGTGGCGGCCGCGGCGGCACGCCAGTTCGACCACGACTGGGCCTCGGTGCGAAGCCGCAAGGCCCGCGCCATCACCGCGCCCGATGCGGAAGGCCCGGGCACGGCCATGGCCCAGTTCCTGCCGAGCGGCCCCGACCAGACGGAGGACACGGCGCATGCGCTGCTGATCGACGCCTGCTTCCGCGCCGAGCACCGCATCCTCGCCATCACGCCCTACTTCGTGCCCGGCGACGGCCTGCGCGATGCCCTGCGACTGGCCGCGCGCCGGGGCGTGCAGGTGACCATCGCGATGCCTGCCCGCTCGAACCACCGGCTGGCCGACTTCGTGCGCGCACGCGCCATGCGCGACCTGGCGCGCGCGGGCGTGAGCTTTCGCATGCTGCCCTTCATGGCACACGCCAAGGCGGTGGTGGTCGACGATGAACTCGCCATGTGCGGATCGATCAACCTCGACCTGCGCAGCCTGCTGCTGAACCACGAGGCGGCCGTGGTGTTCTACGGCCACGAAGACATCGAATGGCTCGCCGAGTGGATCGAGACCACCGCCTCGGCCGGCGAGCCCTACCGCGCGCGGCGACCAGGCCTGCTGCGCGACGTGGCCGAGGGGCTGCTGCTGACTGTTGCCTTCCAGCTCTAGGACGCAAGGCGCGGTGAGCGCCAAGCAGCTCGGCTGCGCGAGCGAAGCGCAGCACCGCAATGCGCCCGGCATTCGCCCTTGCCTGCGGATTGGCCCCGTCCGAATGCCGATTCACCCCAGGCGCCCAAATGCAGGAGTGGGTCTGTAATCCAGGATGTACAAATGCAACAAATATGAAACCAATTGAACAAGCACACTAAAATACCCACCGGTTTCGGGGATTGACAAACCTTCCAGCCCCGCCGGCTCACCCCGGACGGACGCTGACGGATCTCCCGGCACCCCCTGCCTGGCGGGGTAGCCCGCCCGGGCACGGCCTCTCGCGGGGCCGGCCAGGGCGCCGTTCGTTGGAGTCTTCCGCCCCACTCCTGGGGAAAACCGATGCGAGCTTTCTTCTCGCTGCGTACCCTGGCGAATCTGGCAAGTCTGGCGAAATCGGCGCTGATGCTGACGACAACGCTTTTCGCACTGTCCGGAATCCCGTCGACCGCCTTCGCCGCCATGGACGAGATCGGCCGGGCCGCGCCAAGCACCCACCGCCTGAAATTCATCGTCGACCCCGAGCTGGCCACCGACATCGGTCCCGCCGAAGCGGCCCGCCGTCTCGCGCAGTACGTGGCCGACGTCAACACCGTGTTCACGCGCGAGACGGTGCGCAGCTTCTCCTTCGACCCGGCCGCCGACCTTCAGCTGACCGCGCCCGCCAACGCGCCGCAGTGCAGCTACAACGGGCTGGTCAATGGCGAGGTGGTGGTGTGCGTGTCGAAGTCCACCCGCGGCTACAGCCACGGCGGGCTTTCCACGAGCTGGACCTTTCCGCAGAAGGGCGTGACCTGGAACCTGAACTGGATCGCCATCCACGACCCGCTGCGCCTGACGCGCGCGCCCACGCCCGGCGCGCCCGAGTCCACCGAGAAGGACTACCTCGCCCGCCAGCTCAAGACCCTGCTGCACGAGCTGGAGCATGTGTTCGGCGCGGGCTCGGGCGAGTACTACAACAGCGTCGCCGTGGCCGACACCACCGGCGTCGCGCCCATTGCCGACCTCGCATTGGCCAGCGACAGCGACCGCTACTGGTGGAGCCGCCAGCACTGGCGGCTCGACCCGCTGCTGGGCACGGTCTTCGAGCAGCGCCGCGACCCGGCCGCCAACCGCGTGGCAACGCTGGAGATGATCCGCTTCACTGAAGGCACCCGGGCCAACATCAATACCGACTGGACCGACTGGCCCAAGCTCGGCAGCTCGAAGTTCATGGCGGGCACCACCGCCACGCAGGTGCGAATCACCGATCGCGACACCGGCGCCGTCCTGCCCGGCGCGCAGGTGTCGGTGTGGCGCAACCCCGGCCTCGGCAAACCGCTGGTGATGCTGTCGACCGGCGTGGCCGACGCCTCGGGCCGCTACCAGTTCGACTGGGACTGCGGCTTCAGCTGCTTCGCCGTCGGCAAGACCACGCTGCTGGTGAAGGCGCGCGCGGCCAACCGTGCGCCCGGCGCGACCTGGTTCACCATCTTCGATGCGTTCGAGCAGAAAGCGGTGCACGGACAGCCGATGTTCACCATCGACCTCGCGCTCGGCAGCCCCGACGCGACGCCGCCCTCGGTATCGGTGGCGGCGCCTTCGATGGCCACCATGGGGCAGCTCACCGTCATCGCGCCCGCGGTGGTCGACAACGTGGCCATCGTCGGCGTGAAGGTGATGGGCCGCGACAGCATTCCGATCTGCACCTTCACCGCCCCGCCCTATACCTGCAGCTGGACGCCGAGCGCGCCCGGCGTGCAGACCATTCGCGTGATCGCGCTCGATGCGGCTGGCAACTCGGCGGTGGCTTCGGCCAACGTGATCGTCAACGCGCCTTCAGACACCGTGCCGCCGGCCGTTTCGCTGGCCGTGCCCCCGAACGTGCCCGCTGGCGTGGCCGCAAGGCTCTCCGCCGGCGCGTCCGACAACGTCGGCGTGGTCGAGCTGAAGTTCATCATCGACGGCAAGACCGCCTGCACGCTGCGCGCGGCGCCTTACGTGTGCGCGTGGACGCCGAAGCGGCCCGGCTCGGCGAACGTCGAAGTGCGCGCCATGGATGCGGCGGGCAACGTGGCCAGCAGTTCCGCCAGCATGCGCATCGAAGGCCTGCGCGCCGAGGACCTCTGACCTGGCTCAGTCCCTGTTGGTGAAGCTCGCGTTGCCCAGCCCCGTGCCGATGGTGAGCACGCCCCAGTGCCGCACCTCGCGCATGAAGGGCAGTTCGCTCAGGCCCTGCACCACCGCGTCGTTGTGCATCAGCACCAGCGTCGGGCCCGAGCCCATCATCGGCATGCGGCGCCACAGCTGGCTGGGCAGGTGGAAGGCGTGCCCTTCCCAGTCGCCCGGCAGGTTCTGCGCGCCGCGCGCGATGGAGCCGTCGGGCCGTATGAGGCCCGGGCAGCCGATGCCGACGAAGGGCGCGAGCCGGATCTTCTTGCGCTCGCTGTAGCGCACCATGTCTTCCAGCATGCCGGCGATGTGATCGACCATGCCTGCGCGGTTGGGGCCTTCGTCCGCGTGGCGCCATTTCTCGCGGCGCACCACCTTCGCGAGCGAGAAGTCGGGCGCCTTGCGGTGGCGCGTCTTCACGATGCCGCAGCGCACGTTGGTGCCGCCTATGTCCACCGCGAGGATCGCGTCGTGCCCCTTCAGCATGGCGGGCGGCACGAGGTGCACCCAGCCGATCAGGCCGCCATCGTCCACGTCATGCGAGAGACGGGCGATCTGCACGTGCAGGCCCATCTCCTCGAGGATGGCGCCGGTCTGCAGGATGGCGCGCTCGCCCACGTCGCTCTCCGGAAAGCCGCCACCGATCACGATGCGCTGCACCTGCTTCCATGAAGGCTGGCGCATGAATCGCTGGATCACCTGAGCAAGCTCCAGCGCAAATTCCTCGATGGCCACGTGCATCAGGTCGGTGGCTTCGGACGCCTTCTTCTCCTGCAGCGCGCGGTCGAGCTCCTTCTTGGCGAGGTCGCGCGAATGCGAGAGGCCCAGCGGGTCCTTGCCCTTCCTGCGGCGGCGCTTGCGCCAGCGTTCGAGCAGCTCGCGGAATGCCGTCTGGCTGGCCTGGTCGCCGACGAAGCCGTCCTTGTCGCGCAGCTGGAGGCTGTAGCCGTCGACCTGCAGGCCGGGCAGTTCGCGCAGGCCGTGGACGTCGGGGCCGGGGAGGTTGTCGCCTCTGTCGGGTTGGGTCTTTTTCCGGGTCTTTTTCTTCATTGCCGCCCACTGTGAGCCCGTTGGGCGACCGGCCCCATCGGCTCCGCGCGCCACGGCTTGTAGGAGATCGACGGGTACGCGCAGCGGGAGCTTGTCTATACACTGGCCCGGATGCACCTGCCCCGCAGCCTCCTGCGCGCCGCCCTGCTCTTCGCCCTCGCCTGGCTTGCCGTCTGCGGCATCGCGCGGGCGGCGGACGAGACGCTGCGCGTCGGCTCCAAGCGCTTCACCGAGTCGTACATCCTCGCCGAGCTGCTGGCGCAGACGGCCGCGCCGCACATGGCCACGCCGCCCGTCGTGCGGCAGGGGCTGGGCAACACGGCCATCGTCTACGAGGCGCTGCGCTCGGGAGCGATCGACCTCTACGCCGAATACACCGGCACCATCGCGCTCGAAATCCTCAAGGGCGCGCCGGCCGAGACGCGCGAAGCGATGAACGCCGCGCTCGCGCCGATGGGCCTGGGCGTGGCAATTCCGCTGGGCTTCAACGACGGCTATGCGCTCGCGGTGCGCGCGGCCGATGCCGACCGGCTGGGCCTGCGCACGCTGAGCGACCTGGCGAAGCACCCCGAGCTGAAGTTCGGCCTGTCGAACGAATTCATCGGACGCGCAGACGGCTGGAAGGGTCTGGCCGGGCGCTACGGCTTCACGCAGACGCCCACCGGCCTCGACCACGGGCTGGCCTACGACGCGGTGGCCGCGAAGCAGATCGACGTGATCGACATCTACACCACCGACGCCAAGATCGACCACCTCGGCCTGCGCGTGCTGGAGGACGACAAAAAGTACTTTCCGCGCTACGACGCCGTGGTGCTCTACAAGCTCGACCTGCCCAGGCGCCTGCCCAAGGCCTGGGCCGCGCTGCAGACGCTGGAAGGCAAGATCGACGAGCACGCGATGATCGCGATGAACGCGCGCGCCGAGCTGCAAGGCGTGCCCTTCGACGCGATCGCGCGCGACTTCATCGCCAGCACCGGCAAGGGCGGCGCTAATGCGCAGCCGCGGGAAGCGCGCCGCGGCTTCATGGCCAAGTTGTTCGGACCCGACCTGTGGAAGCTCGCACGGCAGCACCTGCTGCTGGTGGCGCTGTCGGTGGGCATCGCGATCCTCATCGGCGTGCCTGTCGCGATCCTGGTGTTTCCGCACATGCGGCTGCGCGCGGTGGTGCTGGGATTCGCCAGCCTGCTGCAGACCGTGCCCTCGCTGGCGCTGCTGGCCGTGCTGATCTCGATGCTGGGCGCCATCGGCGCGCTGCCGGCGCTGATCGCGCTCACCCTCTACTCGCTGCTGCCGATCATGCGCAACACCGTGACGGGCCTGGCCGAGGTGCCCAACGGCCTGCGGCTGGCCGGCACCGCGCTGGGCATGACACCGCCGCAGAGCCTCCGGCTGGTGCTGCTGCCGCTCGCGCTGCCCACGCTGCTGGCGGGCGTGCGCACCGCCACGGCGATCGCCATCGGCACCGCCACCATCGCGGCCTTCATCGGCGCGGGTGGCTTTGGCGAGCGCATCGTGACGGGGCTGGCGCTCAACGACCGGGAGCTGCTGGTGGCAGGCGCGCTGCCTGCGGCGGCGCTGGCGTTGCTGAGCGAGGGGGTGTTCGAGCTGGTCGAATACCTGATGCGAAGACGCCGGCGTGCGCCGCCGTCTTCGCTCCCGCCCGCCTGAAGACGGGCTGGAAGATCGGGGAGACCGGTCAGGCCAGCGTGTACGCCGTCTTCACCGTGGTGAAGAACTCCTGCGCATAGCGTCCCTGCTCGCGCGGACCGTAGCTCGAACCCTTGCGGCCGCCGAAGGGCACGTGGTAGTCCACGCCCGCCGTCGGCAGGTTGACCATCACCATGCCGGCCTGGCTGTGGCGCTTGAAGTGCGTGGCGTACTTCAGCGATGTGGTGGCGATGCCGGCCGAAAGGCCGAACTCGGTGTCGTTGGCCGTGGCCAGCGCTTCCTCGTAGTTCTTCACGCGGATCACGCTCGCCACCGGGCCGAAGATCTCTTCCTTGTTGATGCGCATGGCCGCGGCCGATTCGCTGAAGAGCGCCGGCGACATGTAGTAGCCGTCGGTCTCCAGCTTCAGCAGCTCGCCGCCGGCCGCCAGCGTGGCGCCTTCGCTCTTGCCGATGGCGACGTACTCCATGTCCTGGTCGAGCTGCGACTTCGACGAGACCGGGCCCATGTCGGTGCCCTGCGCGAGCGCGTTGCCCACCTTGATCTTCGCCATGCGCTCCTTCATGGCGGCGATGAACTTCGGATAGATGCCTTCGGTCACGATGAGCCGGCTCGACGCGGTGCAGCGCTGGCCGGTCGAGTAGAAGGCGCTCTGCACGCTGAGTTCCACGGCCTGCGCGAGGTCGGCGTCGTCCAGCACCACCTGCGGGTTCTTGCCGCCCATCTCGAGCTGCACCTTCTTGTGGTTGGTGACGCACTGCACCGCGATGTTGCGGCCCACGCCCACCGAGCCGGTGAAGCTGATCGCATGGATGCCGGGGTGGTTGACCAGCGCATTGCCGATCACGCTGCCGCGCCCCATCACCAGGTTGAACACGCCGGCCGGAATGCCCGAGCGGCTGATGATCTCGCTCAGGGCCCAGGCGCTGCCCGGCACCAGGTCGGCGGGCTTGAGCACCACGCAGTTGCCGAATGCCAGCGCGGGCGCGATCTTCCAGGCCGGAATGGCGATCGGGAAGTTCCACGGCGTGATGAGGCCGACCACGCCGACCGGCTCACGCGTGATCTCCACCCCGATGCCCGGGCGCACCGAGGGCAGCAGCTCGCCCGACAGGCGCAGGCACTCGCCCGCGAAGAACTTGAAGATGTAGCCCGCGCGCGCGGCCTCACCGATGCCCTCGGCCTTGGTCTTGCCCTCTTCGCGTGCCAGCAGCGTGCCCAGCTCTTCCTTGCGCGCGAGGATCTCGTTGCCGATCTTGTCGAGCGCATCGGAGCGCGCCTGCACGCTGCCGGTCGCCCAGGCCGGGAAGGCGGCGGTGGCGGCCGCCACGGCCGCGTCGACGTGCGATGCATCGCCCTGCGTGTATTGGCCGATCACGTCGGACAGGTTGCTCGGATTGACGTTGGGGCTGTAGCCGGCGCCTGCACGCCATTCGCCGCCGATGAGGTTGTCGAAGTTCTGCATCTTGGGTCCTTTTTCAATGCGGTTCGAAGAAGCGCCAGTCGTTTCGGGAATACCGCGGAACCAGCCTTGCCGGGCCGCAGGTATTGCCCCCAGCAAGGGGGGATTGGCGGCCGCGGGGAGCGGGCAAGCCTGGGCGTGATTCTCTACCTGATCATGCAGGGCTTCTTGTTGTCGAAGGTCCACCCCGGAATCAGGTACTGCATCGCCTGCGCATCGTTGCGCGCGCCCAGGCCGTGCTTCAGGTACAGCTGGTGCGCCTTCTCGACTTCGTCCATGTCGAGTTCCACACCGAGGCCGCCGCGCGTGGGCACCTTCACGAAGCCGCCTTCGATCTTCAGCGGTGCCTTGGTCAGGTGCTGGCCGTCCTGCCAGATCCAGTGCGTGTCGATGGCCGTCACCTTGCCCGGCGCGGCCGCCGCCACGTGCGTGAACATCGCGAGCGACACGTCGAAGTGGTTGTTCGAATGCGAGCCCCAGGTCAGGCCCCAGGCCTGGCACAGCTGCGCGACGCGCACCGAGCCCTGCAGGGTCCAGAAATGCGGATCGGCCAGCGGGATGTCGACCGACTGCAGCGAAAGGCTGTGCACCATCTCGCGCCAGTCGGTGGCGACCATGTTGGTGGCGGTGGGCAGGCCGGTGGCGCGGCGGAACTCGGCCATCACCTCGCGGCCCGAGAACACGCCCTCGGCGCCGCACGGGTCTTCGGCATAGGCCATCACGCCGTGCAGGTCGCGGCACAGGCGGATGGCGTCCTGCAGCAGCCAGCCGCCGTTCGGGTCGAGCGTGACACGCGCTTGCGGGAAGCGCTCGTGCAGCGCGCGGATGGCTTCGACTTCCTCCTCGCCGCGCAGCACGCCGCCCTTGAGCTTGAAGTCGGTGAAGCCGTAGCGCGCGTGCGTGGCCTCGGCCAGGCGCACGATGGCCTCGGGCGTCATCGCCTCCTCGTGGCGCAGGCGGAACCAGTCGTTGTCGGCGCCGGGGTCGCTCTCGTAGGGCAGGTCGGTCTTCCTGCGGTCGCCCACGTAGAAGAGATAGCCGAGCATCTGCACCGCGTCGCGCTGCTGGCCCTCGCCGAGCAGGGCTGCCACGGGCACTTCGAGGAACTGGCCCAGCAGATCGAGCAGCGCGGCTTCGACGGCCGTGACCGCATGGATGGTCACGCGCAGGTCGAAGGTCTGCAGGCCGCGCCCGCCGCTGTCGCGCCCGGCGAAGGCGCTGCGCATGCTGTTGAGGATCGCGTTGTGCCGGCCGATGGGCTGGCCGACGATGAGGTCGCGCGCATCTTCCAGCGTCTGGCGGATCTTCTCGCCGCCCGGCACCTCGCCCACGCCGGTATGGCCGGCACTGTCGGTCAGGATCAGCAGGTTGCGCGTGAAGAACGGGCCGTGGGCACCGCTCAGGTTCATCAGCATGCTGTCGTGGCCCGCGACGGGAACCACGCGCATGCCGGTGACGGTGGGCGTACTCATGGCCCGGCTCACTGCGGCCCGAGCGCGTCGATCAGCGCCTTGAGCTGCTCCATCTCGGCGGGCTTCAGGTCGGTGAGCGGCGCGCGCACGGGGCCGGCGTCGTGGCCGACGATCTTTGCGCCGGCCTTCACGATGCTCACCGCGTAGCCCGGCACGCGGTTGCGCAGCTCGAGGTAGGGCATGAAGAAGTTCTTCAGCAGGCGGTGCTGGGTCGGCAGGTCGTCGGCGGCGACGGCCTTGTAGAAGTCCATGGCGGTCTTCGGAATGAAGTTGAAGACGGCCGACGAATACACCGGCGTGCCCATCGCCTTGTAGGCGGCTGCGTAGACCTCGGCGGTGGGCAGGCCGCCCAGGTAGGCGAAGCGGTCGCCCATCTTCTGGTAGATGGCGACCATCGCCTCGATGTCGCCCACGCCGTCCTTGAAGCCGACGAGGTTGGGGTTGCGCTCGGCCAGCGCGGCCAGGGTGTCGGGCTTCAGGCGGCTGGTGGCGCGGTTGTAGACGATCACGCCGAACTTCACGCTCTTGCACACGGCCTCGACGTGCGCGGCCAGGCCTTCCTGGCCGGCTTCGGTGAGGTAGTGCGGCAGCAGCAGGATGCCGTGCGCGCCGGCCTTCTCGGCGGCTTGAGCGCACTGGATGGCGAAGCGCGTGGGGCCGCCCGCGCCCGCGATGATCGGCACCACGCCGCGGCAGGTGTCGACCGCGGTCTGGATGATGCCGGGGTACTCGTCGCCGGTCAGCGAGAAGAACTCGCCCGTGCCGCCGGCCGCGAACAGCGCGCTCGCGCCGTAGGGAGCCAGCCATTCGAGGCGCTGCTGGTAGCCCTTCTTGTTGAAGTCGCCGTTGCTGTCGAAGTCGGTCAACGGGAACGAGAGCAGGCCGGAGCCCATGATGGTCTTGAGTTCTTGCGGGTTCATCGGGAAGAGTCCAGTGAAGATTGGGAAAAGAAGAAAGAGATGAGGAAGGCAATGCGGCCGCCGCCGGGCCGACCCAAGGCGGGCCGTGCCTCTCCCTCGGGGGATGGCGAATTACACGGAGCGCAGCGAGTGAAAAGCCGGGGGGCGGACATGACTAATCGAGCCTGACGTTCGCCTCTTTGATGACCTGCGCCCAGCGCGCGCGCTCCTTGGCGAAGAACTGGTCCTGCTCGGGCGCGGTCATGGTCACGACCTCGGCGCCCTGCCCCGCGAGGCGGGCGCGGATGTCGGCGGTGCGGATGATGCGCACCAGCTCGCGGTTGAGCCGGTTGATGATCGCGTCGGGCACCCCGCGCGCGGCGACCATGCCCTGCCAGGTGCCCGACTCGTAGCCGGGAACGCCCTGCTCCGCGATGGTGGGCACGCTGCCGATCAGCGGCATGCGCGTGGCCTTGGACAGGGCAATGAGCTTGAGCTTGCCGGCCTGCACCTGCGGGTAGGTGGCGAGCATGCCGTTCATCAGCACCTGCGTCTGGCCCGAAACGGTGTCGAGCACGGCCTGCACGCCGCCCTTGTAAGGCACGTATTCCCACTTGGCGCCGATGCGGCGCTGCAGCTCGATGCCCGCGAGGTGCGCGGTGCTGCCGCTGGCGGTCACGGCGAAGTTGAGATCGCTCTTCTTCGAAAGCTCGACCAGTTCCTTCAGCGTGTTCGCCTGCACCGAGGGATGCACCACCAGCAGGTGCGGCGAATAGGCCAGCATCGAGACGCTGCGCAGGTCCTTCGACGGGTCGAAAGGCAGCTTGGGGTACAGCGACGGGCTGATGGCCAGCGCGCCCAGGTCGCACAGCATCAGCGTGTAGCCGTCGGCCGGCGCCTTGGCCAGCAGGTCGGCGCCGAGGTTGCCGTTGGCGCCTGCCTTGTTGTCGATGATCACCGACTGGCCCAGCGCCTCGGACAGCGGCTGGCTGATGGCCCGCGCAATGATGTCGGACGAACCGCCCGGCGGGTACGGAACGATGATCCGGATCGGCTTCGAGGGCCAGTTGCCGGTGCCGCCCTGCGCGCCGGCCGCCGCTTGCGCGAAGGAGCGCACCGGCAGGCTGGCGGCCAGCGTCGTGGCCAGTGCGGCGCCGAGTGCGCCGCGTCGATTGATGGTCATGCTGCCTCCTGTTGTTCGATGGTCGTCACGGCCTTGCGCGCGACTGGCCGCACAAGTTATCAGTCATCGTACAACCAGAGATATAAGTTGTCCAGCAAGCGGGACAAGAAAAATATCAGAGGGACGAAGCGCCGTCGGACGATGGCACGACCGCGTCGCCACCTGCCGCAGCAGCATCGGCCTTCGCCTTCTGCTGCGCCGCCTCCTGCGCCATGCGCAGCCGCTCGCGGCTGTTGGTCAGGTGGATGCGCATGGCGGCGCGCGCCGACTCGGGGTCGCGCCGGGCGATGGCTGCGTAGATTTCTTCGTGCTCGCGGTTGACGCGGCTCAGGTAAGGCGCCCCGCCCTCGTGGGTGCGGATGGCGCTGATGCGGGTGCGCGGGATGAGCGTGGTGCCCAGGTGCCGCATGATGTCCGCGAAGTACGGGTTGCCGGTCGACTCGGCGATCTGCAGGTGGAAGCGGAAGTCAGGCCCCACCGTGTCGCCCGCCACCACCACGTTGCGCTCGAAGTCGTCGAGCGCCTGGCGCATGGCCACGAGCTGTGCGTCGGTGCGGCGGCTGGCGGCAAGGCCGGCCGATTCAGTCTCCAGGCTGATGCGCAGCTCCAGCACGGCCAGCACGTCTACCGATGCGGCGATCTCGCCCGGATCGAGGCGGAACACCCCCCCGGTACGCGGCTGCAGCACGAAGGTACCGACGCCGTGCAGCGTCTCGACCAGCCCCGCGGCCTGCAGCTTCGACAGCGCCTCGCGCACCACGGTGCGGCTCACGCCATAGGCCTGCATGATGGCCGACTCGGTCGGCAGCTTGTCGCCCGGCCGCAGCGACTGGCTGCGGATCTTCTCGCCCAGATCTTCGACCAGCCCGTGCGCGAGGCCGCGTGCGCGCTGTCGCGGACGCCCCACGAAAGAGGGCGCCGAAGAAGCGGCCTCCGCCGGAGCGTCAGCCACCAAGGGATTACCCGCAGTCGTCTGAACCATGGCCACGATGATAATCTCCAAACTAGTTGTACGACAACAGATAACTTATCACTCAACTCCCAAGCGTCGCGGGCTTATCCGCCAGCGGCCTTCGGTTTCCACGGCACCGAAATGCAGCGCCTTTTCGATCTCGCGACCTCGACCTTGCTTCACCGGCATCGTACCGGCCGCTTCCGCGAAGCCGCCGCGACGGCAGCCCCTCGGAAACCATGACCCCAGCATGCAAGGACGCGCAACCATGACAGACAACAAAAAGATGAACCGCCTCCTGCTGACCGGCGCGGCCGGCGGCCTCGGCAAGGTGCTGCGCGAGCGGCTCAAGCCATATGCCAGCGTGCTGCGCCTGTCCGACATCGCCTCGCTGGCGCCGGCCACCGGCGCGAACGAGGAAACCGTGCCCTGCGATCTCGCGGACAAGGCCGCGGTGCATGCGCTGGTGGAAGGCTGCGACGCCATCGTCCACCTGGGCGGCGTGTCGGTGGAGCGGCCCTTCGAGGAAATCCTCGAGGCCAACATCAAGGGCGTGTTCCACATCTACGAGGCCGCGCGCCGCCACGGCGTGAAGCGCGTGGTGTTCGCGAGCTCGAACCATGTGATCGGCTTCTACAGGCAGAGCGAGCACATCGACGCCCATGCCGCGCGCCGGCCCGACGGCTACTACGGCCTGTCGAAGTCCTTCGGCGAAGACGTGGCGCAGTTCTACTTCGACCGCTGGGGCATCGAGACGGTGAGCATCCGCATCGGCTCCTCCTTCCCCGAGCCGGCCAACCGCCGGATGATGAGCACCTGGCTCAGCTACCGCGACCTGACCTCGCTGATCGAGAAGTCGCTGTTCACGCCCGACGTGAAGCACACGGTGGTCTACGGCATGTCGAACAACCGCGACGTGTGGTGGGACAACAGCGCGGCCGCGCACCTGGGCTTCGTGCCGCAGGACAGCTCCGAAGTGTTCCGCGACAAGGTCGAGGCACAGCCGCCCGTCGCGCCGACCGACCCGAACGCCATCTACCAGGGCGGCGCCTTCACCGCACAAGGCCCGTTCGGCGATGAGCGCTGAACTCGTTCTCGACGCGCGCAACGGCACCGGCGAGAGCCCGGTGTGGCATGCGGGCGAACAGGCGCTCTACTGGGTCGACATTCCGGCACGCACGCTGAACCGCTGGCATGCCAGCGAAGGCCACGCGAAGTGGACCGCCGGCGAAATGATCGCCTGCATCGCGCCGCGCGCCGACGTGCCCGGCGAATGGATCGCCGGCATGGAAAGCGGCCTGTTCTCGTTGAAGCCGCAGGCCGACGGCACGCTGGCTGCCACCTCCCTGGCGCCCGTCGAACACGCCGCCCCGGCCATGCGATTCAACGACGGCCGCTGCGACCGCCAGGGCCGCTTCTGGGCCGGCACCATGCTGCTGGACATGGCCGCAGGTGCGCGCGTCGGCCGCCTCTACAGCTACGGCAAGGGCGACGGCAACGCCGCCCTTCGCCTCGACGACCTCATCGTGCCCAACGGCCTGGCCTTCAGCCCCGACGGCCGCACGATGTATCTCTCGGATTCGCACCCCACGGTGCAGGCCGTGTGGGCCTTCGACTACGACACAGCCACCGGCACGCCGGGCAACCGGCGCCTCTTCGTCGACATGAAGCCCCTGCCCGGGCGCCCCGACGGCGCCGCCATGGACACCGACGGCTGCTACTGGATCTGCGGCAACGACGCCGGCCTGGTGCACCGCTTCACGCCCGACGGCCGGCTCGACCGATCGCTCGAAGTGCCGGTGAAAAAGCCCGCGATGTGCGCCTTCGGCGGCGCCGGGCTCGACACCCTCTTCGTCACCTCCATCCGACCCGGCGGCATCGACCTGTCGGACCAACCACTGGCTGGCGGCGTGTTCGCGCTGCGGCCCGGCGCACAGGGCCTCGCGGAGCCCGCTTTCGACATCTGACCCGTTTATCGACCCATTCATCCGCTGCGTTTTCTTTTCATCCACCGAGGAGCATCAAAAATGAAATCACTACAAATGAAGAAGCTGTCGGGCCTGATCGCGATCGGTTTGATCGCATTCACGGCAAGCAACGCCGCCATGGCGCGAACCTTCCGTTCCGCAGAGGTGCACGCCAAGGACTTTCCCACCAATCAGGCGGTGAAGTTCATGGGCGACGAGCTGTCGAAGGCCACGGGTGGCAAGGACAACATCAAGATCTTCGCGGACAGCTCGCTGGGCTCCGAGAAGGACACGGTCGAACAGGTGAAGATCGGCGCGCTCGACATGGTGCGCGTGAGCAGTGCGTCGTTCCACGGCATCGTGCCGGAGTCGGTCATTCCGTCGCTGCCCTTCCTGTTCCGCGACATCGAGCATTTCCGCAAGGCGATGTACGGCCCCGCCGGCGACAAGGTGCTCGCAGCGTTCGAGAAGGCCGGCTTCATCGGCCTGTGCATGTACGAAAGCGGCGCCCGCTCCGTCTACGCCAAGAAGCCGATCAAGTCGGTGGCCGACATGAAGGGCCTGAAGATCCGCGTGCAGCCCTCCGACCTGATGGTGAGCCTGGTGAGCGCCACGGGTGCCTCGCCCACGCCGATGCCCATCGCCGAGGTCTACACGGGCCTGAAGACCGGCCTGGTGGACGCCGCCGAGAACAACTACCCGTCGTACGAAGAGGCCAAGCACTTCGAGGCCGCACCGGTCTACTCCGAGACCATGCACGTCATGACGCCCGAGGTGCTGGTGTTCTCCAAGAAGATCTGGGACACGCTCACCAAGGAAGAGCAGGTCGCGATCCGCAAGGCCGCGAAAGACTCGGTGCCCTACTACGTGAAGCTGTGGGAGCCGCGCGAGAAGGACGCCAAGGCGGCCGTCATCAAGGGCGGCGCCAAGATCGTCGCGGCCTCCGAGATCGACCGCAAGGGCTTCGTCGACGTCGAGAAGCCGGTGTGGGACAAGTTCGCGACCACGCCGGAGCAGAAGGCGCTGGTGCAGGAAATCGTCAACACCAAGTGACGCGCGCCGCAAATGAGCCTGCTTACCTCATTGAACGCGCGGCTCTCCCGCTGGGCGATGTACATCGCCTGCGTGTGCCTTGTCGGCCTGCTCGGGGTCGTCGTCTACGGCGTGGTGTTGCGCTACGTCTTCAATGACGCCCCGCCGTATGTCGAGCAGGTCGCGCTGCTGCTGGTGATCTCGGTCGCCATGTTCGGCGCCTCCACCGGCGTGCGGGACGCCGGGCACATCGGCCTCGACTCGCTGGTGAAGGCCCTGCCGCCCAAGGGCCAGTTCTGGTGCAAGGCGCTCACCTGCGTGCTGACCATCGGCTTCGCCGTGGCGCTGTTCGCGGGCGGCGCCGAGATGGCCGTGTCCACGCGCGAATCGACGATTCCCACGCTGGGCCTGTCCGAAGCCGTGCGCTACGTACCGATCCTCTTCGCCGGGGTGCTGATCACTCTTTTCTCCATCGAGCACCTGGCTGCTCAGTTCACCGGCCAGAAGGTCGTTCCATCATGGCATTGACAGTGCTGTCCCTCAGCTTCGTGCTGTTCCTGCTGCTGGGAATGCCGGTGGCCTTCGCCATCGGGCTGAGCTGCCTGGCCACCTTCGCCTACGAAGGCCTGCCCTTCGAGACCGCCATCCAGATGATGGTGTCGGGCATGAACGTGTTCTCGTTCCTGGCCATTCCGTTCTTCATCTTCTCGGGCGAGCTGATGCTGCACGGCGGCATCGCCGACAAGATCGTCGCCTTCGCGCGCAGCCTGGTGGGCCACTGGAAGGGCGGCCTCKGGCTGGCCAACGTGGTGGCGTCCACGCTCTTCGGCGGCGTATCGGGCTCGCCGGTGGCCGACACCTCGGCCATGGGCGGCGTGATGATCCCGATCATGAAGCGCGAGGGCTACAGCGCGGCCTACGCGGTGAACGTGACCACGCACGCATCGCTCTCGGGCGCGCTGATGCCGACCTCGCACAACATGATCATCTACGCCTTCGCCGCGCAGGCCGCGGTGGGCACGATCGACGGGCACATCATCAAGGGCGTGTCCATCGGCGACCTGATGTTCGCGGGCCTGATCCCGGTGTTCTGGATCATGGTGTGCATGCTGGTGGCCGCCTACTGGCAGGCCGCCAAGCACGGCTACCCCAGGCGCACCGACGGCAGCACCATGGTCGAGCGCTTCCCCGGCTGGGGGATGGTGGGCAAGACCTTCCTGTCGGCCATTCCCGGCCTGATGGTGATCGTGATCATCCTGGTGTGCGTGATGCAGGGGGTGGCAACAGCCACCGAGGCGGCAGCCATCGCGGTGACGTATTCGTTATTGCTCACAGTGGTGGCCTACCGCACGATGACGCGCGAGAAGCTCTTCAAGTCGCTGGCCAAGGCGTCGAAGACCACCGGCGTGATCCTGCTGCTGATCGGCGTGTCGAACATGCTGCGCTACCAGATGGCCTACCTGGAGATCCCGGACGCCATCGAGTCGGTGCTGCTGGCCGCGACCTCCAGCCCCTGGCTGATGCTGCTGTACATCAACATCATCCAGATCTTCCTGGGCATCTTCCTGGACATGGCGGCGCACATCCTGATCACCACGCCGCTGTTCCTGCCGCTGGCCATCCAGATGGGCGTGGGCCCGGTGCAGTTCGGGATGATGCTGCTGCTGAACTGCGCGCTGGGTCTGGTGCATCCGCCGGTGGGCACGGTGCAGTTCATCGGCTGCGCCATCGGCAAGATATCCATCGGGGAGGCGACCAAAACCGCCTGGCCCTACTATCTGGCGATCTTCATCGCCATCACCCTGGTGACCTACGTGCCGGCCTTCTCCACCTGGCTGCCGACGATGCTGACCGGCCACAAGGTGCTGTAAGCAAAAAGAGGTTCGCACGATGAGCAACGCCACCGGAGCCTCGCCGCTCTACATCCGCATCCATGCCAGCGACAACGTCGCCATCGTCGCCAACGACGGCGGCCTGAAGGCCGGCGCGGAATTCCCCGACGGCCTGCGGCTGGTCGACAACGTGCCGCAGGGCCACAAGGTCGCGCTGGTCGACCTCGCCGAAGGCGACGCCATCCGCCGCTACGACGTGGTGATCGGCTACGCGCAGAAGGCGCTGCCGCGCGGCAGCTGGGTGCACGAACGCGTGATGCTCATGCCGGTGGCGCCGGAGCTCGACGGCCTGCCCATCGCGACCGTCAGGCCCCCCGCCCTGCCGTCGCTGGAGGGCTACACCTTCGAGGGCTACCGCAACGCCGACGGCTCGGTGGGCACGCGCAACATCCTGGCCATCACGCAGACGGTGCAGTGCGTGGCGGGCGTCACCGAATTCGCGGTGCAGCGCATCAAGTCCGAGCTGCTGCCGAAGTACCCCAACGTCGACGACGTGGTGGCGCTGGAGCACACCTACGGCTGCGGCGTGGCCATCGATGCGCCCGACGCCATCGTGCCCATCCGCACGCTGCGCAACATCAGCCTCAATCCGAACTTCGGCGGCGAGGTGATGGTGGTGAGCCTGGGCTGCGAGAAGCTGCAGCCCGAGCGGCTGCTGCCGCCCGGCAGCATTCCCATCGCAGACCAGCGCGGCGGCACAGTGCCCGACGCCGCGCTCGACGTCGTCTGCCTGCAGGACGACGCGCACGTCGGCTTCATGTCGATGATCGATTCGGTCATGCGACAGGCCGAGGAGCACCTCGTGCGGCTCAATGCGCGCAAGCGCGAGACCGTGCCCGCCAGCGAACTGGTGGTAGGCGTGCAATGCGGCGGCAGCGATGCCTTCTCCGGCGTCACCGCCAACCCGGCGGTGGGCTTCTGCACCGACCTGCTGGTGCGCGCCGGCGCCACCGTGATGTTCTCCGAGACCACCGAGGTGCGCGACGGCATCGACCAGCTCACCTCGCGCGCATCCACGCCCGAGGTGGCCGAGGCCATGATCCGCGAGATGGCCTGGTACGACGCCTACCTGAAGAAGGGCCTGGTCGACCGCAGCGCCAACACCACGCCGGGCAACAAGAAGGGCGGGCTCTCCAACATCGTCGAGAAGGCGATGGGTTCCATCGTCAAGTCGGGCTCCGCACCGATCAGCGGCGTGCTCGCGCCCGGAGAGAAGGCCACGCAGAAGGGCCTGATCTACACAGCCACGCCCGCCAGCGACTTCATCTGCGGCACGCTGCAGCTGGCCGCCGGCATCAACCTGCACGTGTTCACCACCGGCCGCGGCACGCCCTACGGTCTGGCCGAGGTGCCGGTGATCAAGGTCGCCACGCGCAGCGAGCTCGCGCGCCGCTGGCACGACCTGATGGACGTGAACGCGGGCCGCATCGCCGACGGCGAGGCCAGCATCGAGGACGTGGGCTGGGAACTCTTCCGGCTGATGCTCGAGGTGGCCAGCGGCCGCCGCAAGACCTGGGCCGAGCACTGGAAGCTGCACAACGCGCTGGTGCTGTTCAACCCTGCGCCCGTGACCTGAGCCGCACCGCTTTCCATCGCAAACCAGAACCACAACAGAGACAAGACAGATGACGAAAAAATTCCTGCGCGAGCTCGCGGCCCTCACAGGCGCCGCATGCCTCGCATTCGGCCTCGCGGCGTCCGCCGCCCATGCCACCGGCACCGACTACCCCAACCACGTGGTCGAGCTGGTCGTGCCCTACCAGCCCGGCGGCGGCACCGACGCGCTGGCGCGCGCCTTCGCGGACGCGAGCCGCAAGCACATGTCCGAGAGCATCGTGATCGTGAACCGTCCCGGCGCGGGCGGCGCCATCGGCTGGAACGAGGTGATCCATTCCAAGCCCGACGGCTACAAGCTCGCGGTGCTCACGGTCGAACTGCTGACGCTGCCGCACCTGGGCCTGGCCAAGTTCAACTACGACGACTTCCAGCCCATCGCGCAGCTCAACGCCGACCCGGCCGCCATCACGGTGAAGGCCGACTCGCCCTACAACACCATCGAGGAATTCGTCGCCGCGGCGAAGAAGAAGCCGGGCGAGATGGGCGTGGGCAACTCGGGCACGGGCTCGATCTGGCACCTGGCGGCCTCTGCGCTGGAGGACAAGACCGGCGCCAGGTTCAACCACATTCCCTTCCAGGGCGCGAACCCCGCGGTGCTGGCGCTGCTGGGCGGCCACGTCGACGCGGTGGCCGTGAGCCCGGCCGAGGTCTCGACCTACGTGCAGGCCGGCAAGCTCAAGATGCTGATGGTGATGGCCGACAAGCGCCTGCCCGCCTTCGACAAGGTTCCCACGGCCAAGGAGCGCGGCATCGACATCTCGATCGGCACCTGGCGCGGCCTCGGCGCGCCGAAGAACACACCGCCCGAAGTGATGGCCAGGCTGCGCGACATCGCTGCCAGGACCGCGAAGGAGCCGGCGCTGCGCGAGGTGATGGACAAGCAGAACCTGGGCTACGTCTACACCGACGGCGCGGCCTTCAAGGAAACGCTGGCGAAGGACAACGAGTACTTCAGGCAGCTCATCACCAAGCTGGGCATCAAGCCCTGAGGCGGCTCGCCATGAAGGCAATCATCGCTTCGCTGGTGTGTGCGGCCGCCACGGCGCACGCGCAGGCCGCCACCTGGGTCTACGTGTCGAACGCCGACAGCCAGGAAATCTCGGTGCTCGAGCTCGACCGCGGCCAGGGCGCGCTCAAGCCGGTACAGACGCTGAACGTCGGCGGCACGGTGATGCCGATGGTGGTGAGCCGTGACAAGCGCGTGCTGTATGCCGCGCTGCGCTCGCAGCCGTTTCGCGTGACCGCCCTTTCGATCGACGGCGCCAGCGGCAGGCTGCGGAAGCTGGGCGAGGCCCCGCTGGCCGACAGCATGGCCAACATCGACCTCGACGCGAGCGGCAGGTGGCTGTTCGCGGCCTCCTACCAGGGGGGCAAGATCACGGTCAACGCGGTGGGCAAGGACGGCACGGTGGGGCCCGTCCACCAGCTGATCCAGACGGCGCCCAACGCGCACGCCATCCACGCCGACGCGAGCAACCGCTTCGTGCTCGCAACCAGCCTGGGCGGCGACAACGTGTCGAGCTGGCGCTTCGACGCGGAGAAGGGCCTGCTGTCGCCCAACGATCCGCCGCTGACCACCACCGCCGCCAAGTCGGGCCCGCGCCACTTCGTGTGGGACAAGGCACAGCGCCACGTCTACCTGCTGGACGAACTCGACGCCGCGCTGCACGTGTTCGCCTGGGACGCCGCGCGAGGCACGCTCAGGCTCGAACAGAGCACCACCACCCTGCCCGCCGGCTTCACCGGCAAGCCCTGGGCCGCCGACCTGCACCTGACGCCGGACGGGCGCTTTCTCTACGCATCGGAGCGCACCTCGAGCACGCTCTCGGCCTTCAAGGTCGATGCCGCCACCGGCCAGTTGCAGCCGCTGGGCCAGACGCCGACCGAGAAGGGGCCGCGCGGCTTCGCGATCGACGCCACCGGCCGCTACCTGATCGCGGCGGGGCAGGAATCGAACGGCATCTCGCTCTACACCATCGACAACACCACCGGCGCGCTGGGCAAGCCCCAGCACATCGACGTGGGCAAGAACCCGAACTGGATCGAGATCGTCGACCTGCCCTGAACGGCAGCCGGCGCCAACTGACAACCCAAGGAGACTTCGCATGCAACGCCGCACACTCATCCGCACCGCCCTCGCCTCTTCGGTCGCCGTCGCGCTTCCGGCGGCCTTCGCCCAGGGCAACAGCAACTGGCCCACGGGCAAGCCCATCACCTACCTCGTGCCGTTTCCGGCAGGCGGCACCACCGACGTGCTGGCCCGGCTGATCGGGCAGAAGCTGGGCCCGGTGCTGGGCACCACGGTGATCATCGACAACAAGGGCGGTGCCGGCGGCAGCGTGGGCTCGGAGATCGGCTCGCGCGCCGCGCCCGACGGCTTCACGCTGCTGGGCGGCACCATCAGCTCGCACGCGATCAACGTGAGCCTGTATCCGAAGCTCGGCTACGACCCGATCAAGTCGTTCGCGCCGGTGACGCTGATCGGCACCAACCCGGTGGTGCTGGTGGTGAACCAGGCGAGCCCCTACAAGACGCTGAACGACGTGATCGCCGCCAGCAAGGGCAAGGCGGGCGGGCTCTCGTCGGCATCGGCCGGCACGGGCACCTCGCAGCACCTGGCGCTGGAGCTGCTGGCCTACAAGTCGGGCGTGAAGTTCACGCACATCCCGTACAAGGGCAGCGGCCCGGCGATCCAGGACGTGATCGGCGGTCAGGTCGACATGATGTTCGACACCACGGTGGTAGCCGGCCCGCACATCCAGAGCGGCAAGCTGCGCGCGATCGCCGTCACCTCCGCGAAGCGCCTGGCCTCGATGCCCGACGTGCCGACGGTGGCCGAATCGGGCGTGCCGGGGCTGCAGGACTTCGAGGTGGTGTCGTGGCAGGCCATCTTCGTGCCCGCGCACACGCCCGCGCCGGTGGTCGACCGGCTGCACACCGAGATCCGCAAGATCCTCGCGACGCCGGAGATGCAGGACAAGCTCAAGGGCTTCGGCATGGAGCCGGCCGACCTGAGCACCATGCAGATCGCGGCCTTCCAGAAGGCCGAGGTGGAGAAGTGGGCTCAGGTGATCAAGGCGGCGGGGATCAAGCCCGACTGATGCGGCGCGATCGGCGGGGGCCGGCCGGGGGAACCAAGGGAAGCTTCCTACGTCCCGGGCTGGGAGCCCTTTATAGAATGCCCCTCCGATCCGCTTTCCAGATCATTCCCACGTGTCCGACCGCTCCGCCGTACTGCCCCAATACCTGTTTCCCAAGCAGGCCCTGACCAATTTCGCCGGCTGGGTCGCGGGCAAGGAGCGGGGCGCCGTGACGACGTGGATCATCCGGCGCTTCGTGGCCAAGTACGGCGTGGACATGGGCGAGGCGCTCGAGTCGGACATCGGCCACTACAAGAGCTTCAACCAGTTCTTCACGCGCGAACTCAAGCCCGGCGCCCGGCCCCTCGCGCAGGCCGACCTGGTCTGCCCGGTGGATGGCGCGATCAGCCAGTTCGGCGCGATAGAAGGCGACCAGATCTTCCAGGCCAAGGGCCACAACTACACGACCACGGCACTGGTGGGCGGCGATGCCACGCTGGCCGCGAAGTTCGCGCACGGCAGCTTCGCCACGCTCTACCTGAGCCCGAAGGACTACCACCGCATCCACATGCCCTGCGACGGGCGGCTGGTGCGCATGATCCACGTGCCGGGCGACCTGTTCTCCGTCAACCCGACCACGGCGCGCGGCGTGCCGGGCCTCTTCGCGCGCAACGAGCGCGTGGTGTGCGTCTTCGAATCGGCGCACGGTCCCTTCGTGCTGGTGCTGGTGGGCGCCACCATCGTCGGCAGCATGGCCACCGTGTGGCACGGCGTGGTCAACCCGCCGCGCGTGGGCGAACTGCGCGAGTGGCACTACACCGACCAGCAGATCGACATCCGCAAGGGCGACGAGATGGGCCGGTTCTTGCTGGGCTCCACCGTCGTCATGCTGTTCCCGGCCCCCCCGCTGGCCTTCAACCCGCAATGGGCGCCCGGCCGCGCGATCCGGTTGGGCGAAGCCATGGCCGAATACACCAATTTGTGAGGCTTTGTCTCACAGCCCGCATCCAGCCTGTATTTACAGCTACAAAACTAGTAGCATCCTCATCGATTGCGATATAGTCGCCGGCCAACGAGACGGTTCATAACCAACCACAAGAACGCGAGGCATCGCCCTGCCCCCACCAGGTCGACGGTCCGCCCAGCTTCGAGGAGATGATGTCGATGAGTACCAAGGAAAACGCAGCCATCAGCCAGCTGCTCGCCCTGCTCGAAGCCCGCTACGCGCTGCGCGTGCTCTGGGCCCTGCGCGACGGCCACGCGCAGACCTTCCGCCTGCTGCAGGACAGCGTGGGCGGCATCACTCCCAACACGCTCAACACACGCATCAAGGAACTGCGCGAAGCCGGCCTCGTCGGCCACGGCAGCGACGGCTACAGCCTCACGCTCAGCGGACAGGACCTGCTCAAGCGCCTGTCCGACCTGCAGGCCTTCGCGGGCAAATGGCAACTCGGCCAGCTGAAGAAGGCCGTGGCGACGGCACCTGCCGCGCCCGCCGTGAACGCTTCCCCGGTCCCCGTCCCGCCGGCTGCGGCCCCTTCCCCCGCACCCCTCGCGGCGCCTGCGCCTACGCCCGCGCCGACCGGCGACGACACCAGCCACGGCTGACGGACGGCGGGGCGGCCCGCCGGGCCTCGGTAAACTCCGCGCCTTCGATCCACGGATCTCACATCGACGCAAGGAGCGTTTCCCATGCCCACCACTCCCTCCGGCCTGCAATACGAAGACACCGAAGTCGGCACCGGCGCCGAAGCCAAGGCCGGCCAGCACGTGCATGTGCACTACACCGGCTGGCTCTACAACGACGGCGTGCAAGGCGCCAAGTTCGACTCCAGCCGCGACCGCAACGACCCCTTCGCGTTCTCGCTGGGCGCGGGCCAGGTCATCAAGGGTTGGGACGAAGGCGTGGCCGGCATGAAGATCGGCGGCAAGCGCACCCTCATCATTCCCGCATCGCTGGGCTACGGCGCGCGCGGCGCCGGCGGCGTGATCCCTCCGAACGCCACGCTGAAGTTCGACGTCGAGTTGCTCGACGCACACTGAACAAGGCTCGCCCCAGGCTTCGCGCACTTCGTGCCGCTTCGCCCCCTACCGGGGCCAACACCTGCGGCCCGGCAAGGCCGGTTCCGCGGTGTTCCCGGCTGAACAGCCTGAATTCCAGCACTCCTGCGGCCTTCCTGGCCGCATTTTTTCGCTTGAAAAGCTTCAGGCCAGCCCCATGTGGCTGGCTATCGTTTGTTTTCCGGCGCGCGCCGGTTCTTTGAAAAATGTCTGACCCGCAACAATCCGCACAGAATTCTCAAATGCTGCAAGGCGAGCCAAGCCCCGAAGAACTGGAGGCCGCCCAGGCCGCCAACGAAGCCGAGGCGCTCGACGCGCTGGCAGTCGCCCAGGGCGAACTCGCCGCGCTGCAAGCCAAGAATGCCGAACTTGCCGACCAGTACCTGCGTGCCCAGGCCGATGTGCAGAACGCCCGCCGCCGCGCGGACGAGGAAATCAGCAAGGCCCGCAAGTTCGCCGTGGAGGCCTTCGCCGAAAGCCTGCTGCCGGTGACCGACAGCCTGGAAGCCGGCCTGGCCGTCAAGGACGCCACGCCCGAGCAGATCCGCGAAGGCGCCGAAGCCACGCTGCGGCAGCTCAAGAGCGCGCTCGAACGCAACAAGGTGATCGAGGTGGCGCCCGCCCCCGGCACGAAGTTCGACCCGCACCAGCACCAGGCCATCTCCATGGTGCCCGCCGAGCAGGAGCCCAACACCGTGGTGAGCGTGCTGCAGAAGGGCTACACCATCAACGACCGCGTGCTGCGCCCGGCGCTCGTCACCGTCAGCGCGCCCAGGTAACCCGCCCCGGCGTTCACCGACCCACAAGATTCCCACAGGAAATCCCCGTTTCATCCCTTGAATCGCAACGGGTTATCCACACGTTCATAACAACACAACTTTCAGGCTTTCAGGAGTAAGAACATGGCAAAGATCATCGGCATCGACCTCGGCACCACCAACTCGTGCGTGTCGATCATGGAAGGCAACACCACGCGTGTGATCGAGAACTCGGAAGGTGCCCGCACCACGCCGTCGATCGTCGCGTACCAGGAAGACGGTGAAGTGCTGGTCGGTGCCTCGGCCAAGCGCCAGGCCGTCACCAACCCCAAGAACACGCTGTACGCGATCAAGCGCCTGATCGGGCGCAAGTTCGAGGAAAAGGAAGTCCAGAAGGACATCGACCTGATGCCCTACACCATCGCCAAGGCCGACAACGGCGACGCATGGGTGGAAGTGCGCGGCAAGAAGATGGCCCCGCAGCAGGTCAGCGCCGACATCCTGCGCAAGATGAAGAAGACCGCCGAAGACTACCTCGGCGAAACCGTGACCGAAGCCGTGATCACGGTGCCGGCCTACTTCAACGACGCCCAGCGCCAGGCCACCAAGGACGCCGGCCGCATCGCCGGCCTCGACGTCAAGCGCATCATCAACGAGCCCACCGCCGCTGCCCTGGCCTTCGGCCTGGACAAGCAGGACAAGGCCGACCGCAAGATCGCCGTGTACGACCTCGGCGGCGGCACCTTCGACGTGTCGATCATCGAAATTGCCGACGTCGACGGCGAGAAGCAGTTCGAAGTGCTGTCGACCAACGGCGACACCTTCCTGGGCGGCGAAGACTTCGACCAGCGCATCATCGACTACATCATCGGCGAGTTCAAAAAGGAACAGGGCGTCGACCTGAGCAAGGACGTGCTGGCCCTGCAGCGCCTGAAGGAAGCCGCCGAGAAGGCCAAGATCGAGCTGTCGAACAGCGCGCAGACCGACATCAACCTGCCCTACATCACGGCCGATGCCTCGGGTCCGAAGCACCTGAACATCAAGCTGACCCGCGCCAAGCTGGAAAGCCTGGTCGACGAACTGATCGAGCGCACCATCGCTCCCTGCCGACTGGCCATCAAGGACGCCGGCATCAGCGTGGGCGACATCAACGACGTGATCCTGGTCGGCGGCATGACCCGCATGCCCAAGGTGCAGGAAAAGGTGAAGGCCTTCTTCGGCAAGGAACCGCGCAAGGACGTGAACCCCGACGAGGCCGTGGCCGTCGGCGCCGCCATCCAGGGCCAGGTTCTCTCGGGCGACCGCAAGGACGTGCTGCTGCTGGACGTGACCCCGCTGTCGCTGGGCATCGAGACCATGGGCGGCGTCATGACCAAGATGATCGCCAAGAACACCACGATTCCGACGAAGTTCGCGCAGACCTTCTCGACCGCCGAGGACAACCAGCCGGCCGTGACCATCAAGGTGTTCCAGGGCGAGCGCGACATCGCCGCGGGCAACAAGCTGCTGGGCGAATTCAATCTCGAAGGCATTCCGCCGGCATCGCGCGGCACGCCGCAGATCGAGGTGAGCTTCGACATCGACGCCAACGGCATCCTGCACGTCGGCGCCAAGGACAAGGGCACCGGCAAGGAAAACAAGATCACCATCAAGGCGAGCTCGGGCCTGTCGGAAGACGAGATCCAGAAGATGGTGAAGGACGCCGAACTCAACGCCGCCGACGACAAGAAGAAGCTCGAGATCGTGCAGGCCCGCAACCAGGGCGAAGCCATGGTGCACAGCGTCAAGAAGTCGCTGGGCGAACACGGCGCCAGCCTCGAAGCCGCCGAGAAGGAAGCGATCGAGACCGCGATCAAGGACCTCGAGGAAGCGCTGAAGGGCGAAGACAAGGCCGCGATCGAGGAAAAGACCAACACGCTGATGACCGCAAGCCAGAAGCTCGGCGAGAAGATGTATGCCGAATCGCAGGCCGCGGCCGGCGCCTCGGCTGCAGCCGGGGCGGCTGGCGCGGAAGCTGCTGCACATGCACAGGCTGATGACAACGTGGTCGACGCCGAAGTGAAGGAAGTCAAGAAGGGCTGATCTCCAGCCCGCCGACCAAGGCTGGAACACCTGAAAGGGTGCTCCAGCCTTTCTCGCTTCAAGTTTCCCGAGTTCCCGCTGCTTCCCTGATCTCCCGATCGACCTGCCATGGCCACCAAACGCGACTACTACGAAACCCTCGGCGTCCCCAAGAACGCGAGCGAGGAAGAAATCAAGAAGGCTTATCGCAAGCTTGCGATGAAGCACCATCCCGACCGCAACCACGGCGACACCTCCAAGGAGGCCGAGGCCAAGTTCAAGGAGGTCAAGGAAGCCTACGAAATGCTGTCCGACGGCCAGAAGCGCGCGGCCTACGACCAGTACGGCCATGCCGGCGTCGACCCCAACATGCGCGGCGGCCCGGGCGCCGAAGGCTTCGGCGGCTTCGCGGAAGCCTTCGGCGACATCTTCGGCGACGTGTTCGGCGGAGGACGCCGCGGAGGCGGCGGCCGCCAGGTCTTCCGTGGCAGCGACCTGAGCTACGCGATGGAGATCACGCTCGAGGAAGCCGCCGAGGGCAAGACCACCGAGATCCGCATCCCCACCTGGGACGAGTGCGAAACCTGCCACGGCTCGGGCGCGAAGCCGGGTACCAAGCCCATCACCTGCACCACCTGCCACGGCGCGGGCGCGGTGCAGATGCGCCAGGGCTTCTTCAGCGTGCAGCAGACCTGCCCCACCTGCCACGGCAGCGGCAAGATCATTCCCGAGCCCTGCACCGCGTGCCACGGCCAGGGCAAGATCAAGCGCAACAAGACGCTCGAAGTGAAGATCCGCGCCGGCATCGACGACGGCCAGCGCATGCGCGTGACCGGTAGCGGCGAACCCGGCGTCAACGGCGGCCCTCCGGGCGACCTGTACATCGAGATCCGCCTGAAGAAGCACGACATCTTCGAGCGCGACGGCGACAACCTGCACTGCGTGGTGCCGGTGAGCGTGACCACTGCCGCGCTCGGAGGCGAGATCAACGTGCCCACGCTCAAGGGCGCGGCGGCCATCGACATTCCCGAAGGCACGCAAAGCGGCAAGCAGTTCCGCCTGCGCGGCAAGGGCATCAAGGGAGTGAACTCGAGCTATCCGGGTGACCTGTACTGCCACGTGCGCGTCGAGACGCCCGTGAAGCTCACCGAGTTCCAGCGCAAGCTGATGAAGGAACTCGACGAATCGCTCAAGAAGGGCGGCGAGAAGCACAGCCCCACCGACAAGGGCTGGTTCGACAAAGCGAAAGAATTCTTCAGCTGATCACTCCGCGCACGCCAAGCTCCCTCCACAGGGACCTGGCGTCGTGTTTCGGGCTGGCAAGCGTCGGGCGGGCACCAAGGATGTGCAGGTCCAGCTGATGGGCCCGGATCTCGCGGCCATCCGGCTGCAATCCGGCGCTCCGCCCTGCTTCCCTGTCTGCCATGTAGCACCGGGGACCTCATTCGGCGATAGCTTTGTCGCCGGCACCGGTCACTTCATGACCGCTATCCACACCCGAGTTTTCGAACCGGTGCGCACGGGCCTCTGAGCGCCGCCGCAGGCACGCAAACAGTGCCTCGCGCACCTTCGAGGAACACACCCACTCCTTCCCAAGCCCGGCACCGACACCAGATCACGCAAGCCACCTATCCCAGAGTGGCTCAGGGTTTGCTTTTATATTTCTTTGGGCTGGGCAATAAACCAAACGGCAGATCGCGCGTTATTGCAACAGCAACGCCTGTTTTTTGAGCTTGGAAGCTCAATAGGCGATTTTTTCCCGGAGAAAAGGCAAAAACGAACGATGGCCATTCGGCATAGGCGTTTTCACCCGGAGAGAATCAAGAAAGCGAGCCTTTGAATTTACCTGAAATCCGGAAATTTGTTCCTTGTTTTTTCTGGAACTTTACTTGGCGTCGTGGTTCTGAATTAACAAATGATTTGCCGGGTTCAATCTTTGCTTTATGCTGATTGTTAGCAGATTGTTGTAAGGGAGTTTTCCGCGGCATGCAGCCAGGGGCAGGCACACCTTTAAATGTTGCGCCAAGCGCTTGCTGCACGCCATCGGGCCTAAAAGCCCACCGACCTGAAGGAGGCGTGACCATGGATGTGATCAGCAACTTTGCCGCCCGCTACGAGCGCACCCGCGAGGAAGTCATCTCGCTGCAGGATTACCTGGACATCTGCAAGCGCGATCCCATGGCTTACGCCACAGCCTCCGAGCGCATGCTCAAGGCCATCGGAGAGCCCCAGCTGGTCGACACCCGCAACGACCCCCGCCTTTCGCGCATCTTCGCGAACAAGGTCATCAAGATCTATCCGGCATTCAAGGAGTTCTATGGCATGGAAGACGCCATAGAACAGGTAGTGTCCTATTTCCGCCACGCCGCGCAGGGGCTGGAGGAAAAGAAGCAAATCCTTTACCTGCTCGGCCCGGTGGGCGGCGGCAAGAGCTCCATAGCGGAGCGCCTGAAGCAGCTCATGGAGCACGTGCCCTTCTACGCCATCCAGGGCTCGCCGGTGAACGAATCGCCCCTCGGCCTCTTCGATACTGTCGAAGACGGCGAGATTCTTGAAAAGGAATACGGCATCCCCCGCCGCTACCTGAATCGAATTCTCTCTCCCTGGGCCGTCAAGCGACTCGAGGAGTACGGCGGCGACATCCGCCAGTTCAAGGTTGTCAAGCGCTACCCGTCGGTGCTGCGGCAGATCGCGGTCGCCAAGACCGAGCCTGGCGACGAGAACAACCAGGACATCTCCTCGCTGGTCGGCAAGGTCGACATCCGCAAGCTCGAGACCTTCGCCCAGGACGACCCCGACGCCTACTCCTACTCCGGTGGCCTGTGCCTGGCCAACCAGGGCCTGCTGGAGTTCGTGGAGATGTTCAAGGCGCCCATCAAGGTGCTGCACCCCCTGCTGACCGCCACGCAGGAAAGCAACTTCAAGGGCACCGAAGGCTTCGGCGCCATCCCCTTCGACGGCATCGTGCTGGCGCACAGCAACGAGAGCGAGTGGAAGGCCTTCCGCAACAACAAGAACAACGAGGCTTTCCTCGACCGGATCTACATCGTCAAGGTGCCCTATTGCCTGCGCGCCTCCGAGGAAATCAAGATCTACGAGAAGCTGGTGCGCAACTCCTCGCTGGCCAACGCCCCCTGCGCCCCCGGAACGCTGCGCATGATGGCCCAGCTCTCGGTGCTCACGCGCCTGAAGGAGCCCGAGAACTCCAGCACCTTCAGCAAGATGCAGGTGTACGACGGCGAGAACCTCAAGGACACCGACCCGAAGGCCAAGTCGATCCAGGAGTACCGCGACTACGCGGGCGTCGACGAGGGCATGAGCGGCGTTTCCACCCGCTTCGCCTTCAAGATCATCTCCAAGGTCTTCAACTTCGACAGCTCCGAGGTGGCCGCCAACCCCGTGCACCTGATGTACGTGCTCGAGCAGCAGATCGAGCGCGAGCAGTTCCCGCCGGAAGTCGAGCAGAAGTACATCAGCTACATCAAGGAGCTGCTGGCGCCGCGCTATGCCGAGTTCATCGGCAAGGAAATCCAGACCGCCTACCTCGAGAGCTACAGCGAGTACGGCCAGAACATCTTCGACCGCTACGTGACCTACGCCGACTACTGGATCCAGGACCAGGAGTTCCGCGACGTGGACACCGGCGAAGTCTTCGACCGCGCATCGCTCAACGCCGAACTCGAGAAGATCGAGCGGCCCGCCGGCATCGGCAACCCGAAGGACTTCCGCAACGAGATCGTCAACTTCGTGCTGCGCGCGCGGGCCGGCAACGCGGGGCGCAACCCGGCGTGGACCAGCTACGAGAAGCTGCGCTCGGTGATCGAGAAGAAGATGTTCTCCAACACAGAGGAGCTGCTGCCGGTGATCAGCTTCAACACCAAGAGCAGCGCCGACGAGCAGAAGAAGCACGAGGACTTCGTGACCCGCATGGTCGAGAAGGGCTACACGTCGAAGCAGGTTCGCCTGCTCTGCGAGTGGTATCTGCGGGTGCGCAAGAGCTCTTGACATGGCACACCCCCAGGCTTCGCGCACTTCGTGTCGCTTCGCCAACCCCCTTGCAGGGGGCAACGCCAGCGGCCCGGCAAGGCCGGTTCCGCGGCGTTTCACGAAGGAACGCGTGATCCGTCATTAAGGGAGCAGACATCTTGGCCATCCTGCAGCAGATCATCGACCGCCGGCTATCGGGCAAGAACAAGTCCATTGGCAACCGCGAGCGCTTCCTCAGGCGCTACAAGGGGCAGATCCAGGAAGCGGTGAGGCGCGCCGTCAGCGGCCGCAACATCCGCGAGCTGGAGCAAGGCGAAGATGTGACCCTGCCGCGCCACGACGTGTCCGAGCCCGTGTTCGGCCATGCCCGCGGCGGCGACCGCGAATACGTGCACCCGGGCAACCAGGAATACCTGAAGGGCGACCGCATCAAGCGCCCCGAAGGCGGGGGCGGCGGCGGCTCCGGCAGCGGGGAGGCCAGCGACAGCGGCGAAGGCGAGGACGACTTCGTCTTCCGCCTCACGCGCGAGGAGTTCATGCGCGTCTTCTTCGACGACCTCGCGCTGCCCCACCTCATCCGCACCCAGATCGCCGACGTGCCCGAGTGGAAGAGCCACCGCGCAGGCTTCACCAGCGACGGCTCGCCCAACAACCTGCACGTGGTGCGCTCGATGCGCGGCGCCCTCGCCCGCCGCATCGCGCTGGGCGGCGAGCCGCGCAAGGAACTCAAGCGGCTCGAAGCGCACCTCGAGAGCCTGCAACGGCATCCGCAGGTCGAGCAGCCCTTCATCCAGAAGGAAATCCGCGAGACCGAGGAGCGCATCGCCGAGGTGCGCCGCACCATGCGGCACGTGCCCTACATCGACCCCATCGACCTGCGCTACCGCAATCGCGTGAAGACGCCGGTGCCCAGCGCAAAGGCCGTGATGTTCTGCCTCATGGACGTGTCGGGCTCGATGGACGAGGCGCGCAAGGACATGGCCAAGCGCTTCTTCATGCTGCTGTACATGTTCCTCACGCGGCACTACGAGAAGATCGACCTGGTCTTCCTGCGCCACCACACGCAGGCGCAGGAGGTGAGCGAGGAAGAGTTCTTCCACGCCACCGAAACCGGCGGCACGGTGGTGTCGAGCGCCTTGGTGCTGATGGACGAGATCATCAAGGCGCGCTACCCCAGCGGCGAATGGAACGTGTACGGCGCGCAGGCCAGCGACGGCGACAACTGGCACCAGGACAGCGGCCGCTGCCGCGAGCTGCTGGTCGACAACATCCTGCCGGTGGTGCGCTACTACGCCTACGTGCAGGTAGCCGAGACCGAGCAGAACCTGTGGCAGGAATACCAGCAGCTCGAAGGCGTGGAGCCCAACTTCGCGATGCGCAAGGTGTCCGACGCACAGGACATCTACCCGGTCTTCCGCGACCTGTTCAAGAAGGAAGGGGTCACGTCATGAACACCGCCATCACCGCCCCTCCTGCGGCCACCAGCCTCCCCCGGCTGGAACGCCTGCCCAGCCCTTCCGACTGGACCTTCGAGCTGATCGAGACCTACCACACCGAAATCGCCAGGACCGCCAGGAGCTATGGCCTCGACGTGTACGCGAACCAGCTCGAAGTCATCACGGCCGAGCAGATGATGGACGCCTACGCCAGCGTGGGCATGCCCATGATCTACCGCCACTGGTCATACGGAAAGCAGTTCATCTCGACCGAGAAGAACTACAAGCGCGGCCACATGGGCCTGGCCTACGAGATCGTCATCAACTCCGACCCGTGCATCGCCTACCTGATGGAGGAGAACACCATGGCCATGCAGGCCCTGGTGATCGCGCACGCGGCCTACGGCCACAACAGCTTCTTCAAGGGCAACTACCTTTTCCGGATGTGGACCGACGCCTCGTCCATCATCGACTACCTGGTCTACGCGCGGCACTACATCGCCGAGTGCGAGGAGCGCCACGGCCTCGACGCGGTGGAAGAGCTGCTCGACTCCTGCCATGCGCTCATGAACTACGGCGTCGACCGCTACCGCCGTCCGCAGAAGCGATCGCTGGCGCAGGAGGCCGCCCAGCGCGCCGAGCGCGAGCGCCACATGCAGCAGCAGGTGAACGACCTATGGCGCACGCTGCCGCGCAAGAGCGAGCAGGCGGCCGAGGCCGATGCCGCCAGGCGCTTTCCGGCGGAGCCGCAGGAAAACCTGCTCTACTTCATCGAGAAGAACGCAGCCCTCCTGGAGCCTTGGCAGCGCGAGGTGGTGCGCATCGTGCGCAAGATCGCGCAGTATTTCTATCCGCAGCGCCAGACCCAGGTCATGAACGAGGGCTGGGCCACCTTCTGGCACTACACGCTGCTCAACACCATGTACGACCGCGGCCAGCTCGCCGACGGCTTCATGATGGAATGGCTCAGCTCGCACACGGGCGTGATCTTCCAGCCGCCGGTGGGCCACCGCGCCTACAGCGGCATCAACCCGTACGCACTGGGCTTCGCGATGTACACCGACCTGCGGCGCATCTGCGAGAAGCCCACCGAGGAAGACCGCCGCTGGTTCCCCGACTTCGCCGGCACCGACTGGCTGCGGACCATCGACTACGCGATGCGCAACTTCAAGGACGAGAGCTTCATCGGCCAGTTCCTGAGCCCGAAGACGATGCGCGACTTCCGCCTGTTCTCGATCCGCGACTTCCAGAGCGAGTCGGAACTGGAGGTGTCGGCCATCCACGACGACAGCGGCTACCACGCACTGCGCGAATCGCTCTCACGCCAGTACGACATCGGCAGCCGCGAGCCGGACATCCAGGTGTGGAACGTGGCCATGCGCGGCGACCGCTCGCTGACGCTGCGCCACACGCAGCGCAACAACCTGCCGCTGCACGACACGGCCGAAGAGGTGCTCAAGCACGTCGCGCGGCTCTGGGGCTTCGACGTGCACCTGGAGAGCATCGACAGCCAGGGCCGCATCAGCCGCAGCTGGAAGGCCTCGGCGCCGAAACAACTCTATTGACGGCGCCGAAGGCCCGGGTCAGGTCGCCAGCGCCGTGATGGCGAGGATGTAGCCC
This sequence comes from Variovorax sp. CAN15, assembly GCF_030462475.1. Lineage (GTDB taxonomy): Bacteria > Pseudomonadota > Gammaproteobacteria > Burkholderiales > Burkholderiaceae_C > Variovorax. The sequence goes on along the minus strand of NZ_JASMRZ010000020.1, from coordinate 18,764 downwards.
TTCACGCCCAGCCCCACGATGATGCCCTTGGCCGCTGGCGAGATGTACGAGTGGTGGCGGAACTCCTCGCGCGCGTGCACGTTCGAGATGTGCAGCTCGATCAGCGGCACGCTCGCGCCCTTGATGGCGTCGTGCAGCGCGATCGAGGTGTGGGTGTAGGCGCCGGGGTTCATCACCACGCCGATCATGTTGCCCGCCGCCACCTCGCGGCCGGCTTCCTGGATCCAGTCGATCAGCACGCCCTCGTGGTTCGACTGACGGCATTCGATCTCGACGCCGAACTTGGCGCCCGTTTCCTTGCACAGGCGTTCGACGTCGGCCAGCGTGTCGCGTCCGTACTGTTCGGGCTCGCGCGTGCCGAGCAGGTTGAGGTTGGGGCCGTTGAGGACGAGGATCTTCTTCATGATGGTTGTCTGGCGGAATCTGGCGAACGGAGGCCGATTATGTTCTCGCGGCCGCCCTGCGCCGCCGGGCGGCGGACGAGCCGACGTAGTAGTTGTACGAATCGATGTCGACCACGCAGCGCGCCATCAGGTCGACGAAGGAGCGCAGCTTCTGCCCCATGTAGCGCTGCCGCTGGTAGGCGCAGTAGATGCGCCGGGGCTCCGGCTGCCACTGCGGCATCACCGGCACCAGCACGCCCTGCTCCAGCTCGGGCCGCACGAAGAAGGCCGGCAGAAGCGCAATGCCCAGGCCGTCGATGCAGAAGGTCTTCATCACCCAGTGGTCGTTGGTCTGGAAGGCCGGCTCGGGGCTGAAGGCGAAGCTGGCCGTGCCCGACACCAGCAGCACCTGCGAGCGCTCCGAAGGCTCCTTCATCACGATGGACTGGTGCGCCGCCAGTTCCCCGGGCGACGAGGGCGTGCCGTGCCGCGCCAGGTACTGCGGGCTCGCGTACAGCCCGTAGTTCAGCCGCCCCAGCAGCCGCGCCACGAGGTTCGGCGCATCGGGCGGCTCGGAGCACACATAGCAGTCGACGTCGCCGATTTGCGGCGCGTGGAAGCCGTTCGCCACGTCGAGCTGGCAGCGCACATCCGGATGCGCCTCCAGGAACAGCTTGACCACGTGGCAGACGAAGGAAGTGCTGAACTGCGTGTCCGACAGCAGCGAGAGGCTACCCGACACGCCTGTCGTCAACGCATGGACTTCGGTGCTGGCCTCCTCGAGCCGGCCCTTCACCTCGTCGAGCAGCCCTTCGCCGCGTACCAGGAAGGCGCGGCCGGCCTCGGTGAGCGAGATGCGGCGCGGACTGCGCAGGAGCAGTTGCGCGCCCAGCAGCTCCTCCAGCCGCGTGAGCTGCCGGCTCAGCGTGGCCTTGGAAACGCCGGAGAGGCTTTCGGCCTTGGTCAGGCTGCCGCTCCTGGCGATCAGCACGAAAGCCTCGACCAGGGCGAGATCGATGCGGCTCATGCGGCCCAGCGTTGCAGGAATGAAAAGCAGCGTCTCTTCATGTGACTTTCATCGGTGCGGCGGAAACGTTACGGTATCACCGGCGCGCAGCCGTCCTTTCCGCGCTTTTCCCACCGACACATGAATACCCCAGAAAACACCGCCGCCACCTGGCACCCCGTCGCGCGCTCGGCAGACCTCCGCCCGGGCGCCAACATCGTCGCCGGCTTCGCCGAAGGCCAGGAACTCGCGCTCTGGCGCGCCGCCGACGGCACCGCCCAGGCCTGGGAGAACCGCTGCCCGCACCGCAGCGTGCGCTTCACGCTCGGGCAGGTCATCGACAACCGCCTGGCCTGCGCGTACCACGGCTGGCAGTACGAGGCGGGCAGCGGGCAGTGCGCCAGCATTCCGGCGCATCCGGCCATGCAGGCGCCGCGCAATGTCTGTGCGAAGACCTTCGGCACGGCGGAGGCGGCGGGGATGCTGTGGGTACATCTGTCGCCAGAGGCGCCGCCGGTTCCCGACGAACTGCGCAATGCCGTCCCCGCCGGCTGGCATTTCTGCCGCACGCTGACCGTTCGCGCATCCGCCGGCACGGTGCGGAAAGAGCTGGCACGCCACGGCATGGCCTCCCCTGCCTGGCGCGGCCGACTCGGCGGCACGGAAACCGTCGCCCTCATCCTCGACGCCCAAACACGCCTCGCCTTCATCCACCTGTGGACCGAAGCCGCCCCCGGCTCGGCCGCCATGAAGGCCCTGCACGCGGCAGCCCGCCAGCTGCGCACCGACATCGAAGCCCTGCCCCACCAAGGCTGAAGAAAGAGAAACCATGCCCTTCGTCACCGACGACCCCAACATGCTCGACGACTGGCTGGTCGTCGGCCCGGCGCCGGCTCCATCGGCCTCGCGCGACACACGCCTGCTCGGCGAAACCGTGCGGCTTTCCACCGATGCCGACGGCACGCCCCGCTGCTGCCTCGGCGACACCCCGCTCGCCGTGCAATCCAGCTACGGCTATCTCTGGGTCTGCCCCAGCGGCCGCCCCGCCCGCCCGCTGTTCGACTTTCCCGAATACGGCGAGCCCGGCCGCCGCCGCGTCGACTGCGGCGGCATCGGTGTCGCGGTGTCGGGCCTGCGCGTGATCGAGAACTTCCTCGACATGGCGCACTTTCCCTTCGTGCACGCCGACTACCTCGGCAAGGTGCCGCACACCGAGGTGGCGCAGTACCAGGTGCAGGTCGAGCCCGCCACCGGCGAGATCTGGGCCACCGACTGCCGCTTCTGGCAGCCGCGCGCTTCCGCCGCGCACGATTCGTCGGGCAGCGAGGTGCTCTACAAGTACCGCGTGATGCAGCCCTTCTCGGCCATGCTCTACAAGAGCAGCTTCCGCGCGGGCGCGCTCGACGCGATCGGCATCTTCCTGCAGCCCGTCGACGAGGAACACGTGATCGCCCACACCCTGCTGGCCTGCTACGACGACCATTCCACCGACGCCGAGCTCATCGCCTTCCAGCACACCATCTTCGGGCAGGACAAACCCATCCTGGAGAACCACGCCTTCAAGCGCATGCCGCTGGAAGGCCGCGCCGAGACGCCCACGCGCGGCGACACCTCCTCCGTCACCTACCGGCGATGGCTGCGCGAGCGCGGCATGCGCTTCGGCGTGAGGGCCGCGGCATGACGACGATGCTGAAGCTCTACGACTACCCGCTCTCGGGCAACTGCTTCAAGGTGCGGCAGATGCTGGCCTGGCTCGGCGTTGCGTACCAGTCGGTGCCGGTCGATTTCTTTCCCGGCCGCGAGCACAAGTCCGCAGCCTTCCTCGCCAACATCAACCCGCTGGGCCAGCTCCCGGTGATCGACGACGACGGCTTCGTGCTGCGCGACGCTCAGGCGATCCTGGTCTACCTCGCAAGCCGCCACGACCCGCGGGGCCGCTGGTATCCCGCCGACGCGAGGCTGCGCGGCGAAGTCGCCCAGTGGCTCGCCACCGCCGACGAGATCACCCGCACCGCCTCGGCCGCGCGGCTGCACGACGCGCTGGGCTATCACCACCTCGACATCGACGCCTGCCGCGCCGGCGCGCGCGCCGTGTTCCGCGTGCTCGACGACCACCTTGCCGAACGCGCCGCCGAAGGCCTGCGCTGGCTCGCGTCGGGCCCCGATGCGACCATTGCCGACCTCGCCTGCTTTCCCTACGTGGCGCTGGCGGGCGAAGGCGGCATCGCGCTCGACGAGTTTCCGGCGCTGCGAAACTGGGTCTGGGATTTCCGCCACCTGCCTGGGTTCATCGGCATGTCGGGTATCTTCCCTGCTGGCCCTGCCTGAGAATCCTCTCCCATCCCCCGCTTCCGAGATCGAACACCATGAAGACCAAAGCCGCCGTCGCCTGGAAATCCGGCGCCCCGCTCACCATCGAAACCGTGGACCTGGAAGGCCCGAAGTTCGGCGAAGTGCTCGTCGAGATCAAGGCCACCGGCATCTGCCACACCGACTACTACACGCTCTCGGGCGCCGACCCCGAGGGCATCTTCCCCGCCATCCTGGGCCATGAAGGCGCGGGCATCGTGGTGGACGTCGGCCCCGGCGTCACCACGCTGAAGAAGGGCGATCACGTCATTCCGCTGTACACGCCCGAATGCCGCCAGTGCAAGTTCTGCCTGAGCCGCAAGACCAACCTGTGCCAGCTCATCCGCGGCACSCAGGGCAAGGGCCWGATGCCCGACGGCACCAGCCGCTTCAGCCTCGACGGCAAGCCCATCGCCCACTACATGGGCACGTCGACCTTCAGCAACTACACCGTCGCGCCCGAGATCTCGCTGGCGAAGATCCGCGAGGACGCGCCCTTCGACAAGGTCTGCTACATCGGCTGCGGCGTGACCACCGGCATCGGTGCGGTGATCTTCACCGCCAAGGTGGAAGCCGGCGCCAACGTGGTGGTGTTCGGCCTCGGCGGCATCGGGCTGAACGTGATCCAGGGCGCGAAGATGGTGGGCGCCGACAAGATCATCGGCATCGACCTGAACCCCGAGCGCGAGGCCATGGCCCGCAAGTTCGGCATGACGCACTTCCTGAACCCGAAGGACCACGAGAACATCGTTGACGCGATCGTGCAGCTGACCGACGGCGGCGCCGACTACAGCTTCGAGTGCATCGGCAACACCAAGGTGATGCGCCAGGCGCTGGAGTGCACGCACAAGGGCTGGGGCCGCAGCATCATCATCGGCGTGGCCGAAGCGGGTGCGGAGATCAGCACGCGGCCGTTCCAGCTGGTCACCGGCCGCAAGTGGGAAGGCTCGGCCTTCGGCGGCGCGCGCGGGCGCACCGACGTGCCGAAGATCGTGGACTGGTACATGGAAGGCAAGATCGACATCGACAGCCTGATCACGCACACGATGCCGCTGGAAGACATCAACAAGGGTTTCGACTTGATGAAGCGCGGTGAGTCCATCCGCGGCGTGGTCATCTACTGACGCCAGGAGATGCCCGCCATGAACCGCATGGAGCCCTTGCGCAAGATCGAGGCGGGCGTCCTCGAAGTCGCCTATTACGAGGCCGGCCCCGCCGACGGCCCGCCGGTGCTGCTGATGCACGGCTTTCCGTACGACATCCACACCTATGCCGAAGTCGCGCCCATGCTGGCCGAGGCCGGCTGCCGGGTGATCGTGCCGTACCTGCGCGGGTACGGTGCCACGCGCTTCCTGAGCGACGCGACACCGCGCTCGGGCGAGCAGGCTGCGCTGGGTGCCGACCTGCTCGCGCTGCTCGACGCGCTCAAGATCGAGCGCGCCGTACTGGCCGGCTACGACTGGGGCGGCCGCGCGGCTTGCGTGATCGCGGCGCTGTGGCCGCGGCGCTGCGCGGGGCTGGTGTCCCTCAACAGCTACAACATCCAGAACATCGCGAAGGCGATGGAACCCGACACGCCGGACAACGAGCACAGCCTCTGGTACCAGTACTACTTCCACAGCGAGCGCGGGCGCGCCGGTCTCCAGAAGGACCGCAAGGCGCTCACGAAGCTGCTGTGGAAGCTCTGGTCGCCCACCTGGAAGTTCGACGACGCCACCTTCGAGCGCAGCGCCGCCGCCTTCGACCATCCCGACTTCGTGGACGTGGTGATCCAGTCGTACCGCCACCGCTTCGGCCTGGTGGCTGGCGACCCGGCCTATGCCGACATCGAGCGCCGCCTCGCGGCCCAGCCCACGATCAACGTGCCCGCCATCACCTTCGACGGCATCGACGATGGCGTGCGTCCGCCCGCCGATGCCTCCGCCCATGCGCACCGCTTCGGCGGCCCGCGCTCGCACCGGCTCGTGCCCGGCGCCGGCCACAACCTGCCGCAGGAAGCGCCGCGTACCTTCGCCGACGCCGTGCTCGAACTCGTGCCCGCGCTGCGCGACAACGACAAGAATCCGCAATGACCGACAACACCCCCAAGCCCCTTTCCGAGCACCGCGCCTTCGGCGGCCTGCAGCGCTTCGTCGAACACCGCTCGCTCGAGATCGGCCTGCCGATGCGCTTCTCGGTCTACCTGCCGCCACAGGTCGCGCACGAACGCGTGCCGGCCCTGCTCTACCTTGCGGGGCTGACCTGCAACGAGGAAACCTTCCCCATCAAGGCCGGCGCGCAGCGCATGGCGGCCAGCCTGGGCATCGCGCTGATCGCGCCCGACACCAGCCCGCGCGGCCCGGAGGCGGAAGCCATTCCGGGCGCCAGGGACAACTGGGACTTCGGCATCGGCGCCGGCTTCTATCTCGACGCGCTCGCGGAGCCCTGGGCCACGCACTGGCGCATGGAAAGCTGGATCGTGCACGAGCTGCTGCCGCTGGTCGCCAGGCACTTCCCCATCGACGGCGAGCGCATCGGCATCTTCGGCCACTCGATGGGCGGGCACGGCGCGCTCACGCTGGCGCTGCGGCATCCGGGGCGCTTCAGGTCGCTGTCGGCCTTCGCGCCTATCTGCGCGCCCACGCAATGCCCATGGGGCGAGAAGGCCTTCGCGGGCTACCTGGGCGAGCCCGGCGCCGACCGCGCGCAATGGCTGGCGCACGATGCCAGCGCACTCATGAAGTCGCAGGTGACGGCGCCCTATCCGCAGGGCATCCTCATCGACCAGGGCCTGGACGACAAATTCCTGGCCGAGCAGTTGCATCCCGAGGTCTTCGAGGCCGCCTGCTTTGCCGCCGGCCAGCCGCTCACGCTGCGCCGACACGCGGGCTACGACCACGGCTACTACTTCATCCAGAGCTTCATGGCGGACCACATCGCGCATCACGCGCAGACCCTGCGGGCCTAGCGTACTGCCTCATCGACTGCGGCGGCCCCGCGCCGTATCATGAAACGCATCATGCCCGCCGCCCAGATTCCGGCTTTCCACCTGCGATCGCGCGAAGGCGGCGCCGAGGAAGGCATGGTGCTGGCGGGCATCTGGCGTCGCGCGTGGATCGCGGCCAACCGCGACGCTGCGCACGTCGAACCCATCGCCCACTGGCTGCATCGCGTGCACACCGAGTTCGGCCCTCCCGCCGAGGTGGTACTGGCCGAGCGCGAAGCCCAGGTGCTGGCCTTCATGGTGCTGCTGGCTCAGCGCGAGTACGTGGCCCAGCTTTTCGTCGAGCCTCATCTGCGCAACCAGGGCCTGGGCAAGGCATTGCTCGACGAGGCCTGCGTGCGCATTCCCTCCGGCTGGCGGCTGCACGTGGCGGCCACCAACACGTCGGCGCAGCGCTTCTACGAGCGCTACGGGCTGGAGCGCGGCGCGGCCGACCGCCACCCCACCAGCGGACGCGAGCGCATCGCCTACCATTGGTCGCCATCGCGCCCGCCGTGGCGCATCGGCTGAACGGCCGCCATCCCATCTTTCGCTGCCACATGCGCATTGACCACATCGCACTCTGGACCACCGATCTCGAGCGCTGCAAGCGCTTCTACGTCGACTACTTCGGCGCCACCGCCGGTGCGGGTTACGTGAATCCGGCCAAGGGCTTCGCCTCCTGCTTCCTGAGCCTGGGCGACGGCGCGCGCATCGAGGCCATGACCACCAGCACGCTCTCGCCCGTGCCGGCCGAGGCTGGCGCGCAGCGCATGGGCTGGACGCACCTTGCGATCAGCGTGGGCTCCGACGCGGCGGTGGACGAGCTCACCCGGCGCCTGAAGGCCGACGGCTATCCGCTGCTCGACGGCCCGCGCCGCACTGGCGACGGCTACTACGAGAGCGTGGTGCTCGACCCGGACGGCAACCGCATCGAGATCACCGCATGAGCGCCGCGCCGGGCCGCCCCAGGCAAGATCGCGCCGCAATGCGAAGCACGAAGGTACTGCGATGAGCGTCTTCGTCCAAAGCCTGCACGAGATCTTCGAGCGCCTGGGCCGCATCGAAACGAAGCGCATGTTCGGCGGCCATGGCGTATGGCACGAGGGCCGCATGATCGCGCTGGTGGCCAACGAGACGCTCTACCTGAAGTCCGACGCCGAAAGCGCCCCGCACTTCGACAGGCTGAACCTGCAGCCCTTCACCTACATGCGCCAGGGCAAGGCGATGCCGATGTCGTATCGGCTCGCGCCCGCGGATCTCTTCGAGGACCGCGAGGAAGCCGCCCGCTGGGGCCGGCTCGCCTACGAGGCGGCGCTGCGCTCGGGCCAGCCGCCGAAGCCGAAAAAACCGAAGAAAGCGCCGGCCACAAGGAAGGCCGCAGCAAAAAAGACAGCGGCAAAGAAAACCGCTGCAAAGAAAGCACCCGTGAAAAAGAAGAAGCCGACGACGAAAGCAGCAGCCCGGTGAACGAGCGCCGCAACACCCCCGCGCTCCCGCCCCTGCCCGAGCGCGAACAGATCGCGCTGCTCGACCCCTTCGAAAGCCTGGTCGCCGCGAACATCGTGGTCGTCTCCACGCCGCAGGAGGCCGAGCGCGCCGCCGCCACGCTGCTGGCGGCAGGCATCGCGGGCTTCGACACCGAATCCAAGCCCACTTTCGCGAAGAACGAGGTGTCGGGCGGCCCGCACGTGGTGCAGTTCGCCACGCGCGACACGGCCTGGCTGTTCCAGCTGCACCGCACCGAGTGCAACCCGGTGGTGGCCGCGCTGATCGCTTCCACCGAACTGCGCAAGGTGGGCTTCGGCCTTTCGGGCGACCTGACGCTGATCCGCAACCGCCTGAACATCGAACCGAAGGCGGTGTTCGACATCGACGACGAATTCCGCCGCCGGGGCTACCGCAGGTCGGTGGGCGTGAAGGCGGCGGTGGCGCTGGTGTTCGACCGCCGCTTCGTCAAGTCGCGCAAGGCGACCACCTCGAACTGGGCCAACCGGCAGCTCACCGAGGCGCAGATCAGATACGCCGCGAACGACGCATGGGCGTCGATCCGCGTGTACGACGCGCTCTTCGGCGGCAGCGGCTGAACTTCCGGGCTCAGTCGCGCCCGGCCTCGATGATGGCCTGCGCGAGGCGCTTGGGGTTCGAGAAGAACATCTCGTGGCTGCCCGGGCACTCCACCAGCCTGAAAAGGCCCAGCCGCTCCGACAGACGCGGATGCCACGGCATGCCGTGCGGCATCGCGGTGTCCTGCTGGCAGTTCAGGTACGACTTGCCCAGCGCCAGCGCGGCCAGCGGCTGGCTCAGACGGATCTTGTCCGTGAAAGTGCGATACGGATGGGGGTTGAGCTTTTCGTAGGCGGCCTGCGCGGTCGCGAAGTCGGCGTCGTTGATGAAGGCCTCGCGCCAGATCTCGAAGGGCAGCGTCACGGCGTTGCCGCTGGCCGCGGCGACGGCGTCGAACATCGTCACGTAGTGCGGCGGCACCATGTCGTTGAGCGATTCGCCGTCCAGCGGCACGAAGGCGTTGATGTACACCAGCCGCTTGAGTCGATGCGCAATGCGGTCGGCCACGCCCGAGATGACCATGCCGCCATAGCTGTGCCCGACGAGGCGCACCTGCGTGAGGTCCTTTTCCTCGATGTAGCGCACGGCCGAGGCGATGGCGTCCTCCAGGCCGGTGGCGGCGCGGTCGTCGCCGGGGTTGTTGCCCGCAAGCGTGGGGCAGTGCACGGTGTGGCCGGCCGCTCGAACGCCATCGGCGACGGCTTCGATCTCGGCGCCGGTGTGCCACGCGCCGTGGATCAGGACATAGGTATCGGACATGGGAGGTCTCTTTCGTTGTTGCGATGAAGAGGGACTTTAGGAACGGGGCGATGCCGCGAATGGCCGATGCCCGCCACGCGGATGGCCGGTTCGCGCCAGTTCAGCGCCGGCGCCGCAGTTCGCCGGGTGTGGCGCCCAGGTGCGCGCGGCATTGGCGAACAAAGTGTGAGGCATCTGCCAGCCCCACGCGATACCCGATTTGGGCGATGCCCAGACGGTCGAAACGTGCATCGGCCAGCATGCGGCGCGCGGCCGCCATGCGGAAACCAGCGAGCGCGGCGGCAAAGGTGGTGGCTCCTTCCGCGCCGCCTTCTCCGGCGGCCAGGCAGCGGTGCAGGCTGCGCTCGGAGATACCCAGTCCGCGCGCCACGCTCGCCGCCGTGAGCCCGCACTCGGCATGCCGCTCGCGCGTGGCGTCGAGCACCCGGCGGCGCAGCGCGGCACGGCAGTTGTCGGGTGCGTCCGCGAAGCCGTTGCCGGTGGCCAGTGCAAGCAGGCCGCCGAGCTGGTCGCTCAGCAGCTCGGCGGGCATCGGCGGCTTCGCCGCCAGCTCGGGCGTCAGCTGCCGCACGAAGCCGCACAGCACGCCGCCCCAGCCCGAATGCCCGTCGATGCGCCGCGCCACCTGGTCGCCAGCGTCGGGAATCCATGCGTCGACCCAGGCGGTCGGCAACTCCAGCGAGATGGTGTCGGCCGACTGCAGCAGGTGGAATTCATAGAGCCGGCGCGAATCGACCAGCACCGCGTCACCAGGCAGCAGCCGCGCCGAGCGGCCGTCCTGCACCGCCACCCAGGCCGAGTCGGCCTTGCACAGCAGGTAGAAGTAGTTGTTGCGGCTGTGGGCGATGGCCCGGCGGGTGCGGTAGACGTCCTGCGCGCTGCCGCGCACCTGGTTGACCACGATGGGCCCGAGCGGCGCAGATTCGAGCGTGGCGCCGAAGCTGCCGGCCATGGGGCTGGTCACGTCCATCTCCAGGAAGCCCTCGCAGACCGCGCCCACCCAATAGTCCAGCCGCTGCGCGGGCGGCACGGCGTCGGTGGACCAGCGGAGGATGGCGTCGTGGCTCATGCGGACATGAACATAGCCAAGGCGGACCCGCTTGCCAATCGGGTTTAGACCGTCTCCGACGCCCCGCCGGGCGCCGCATCGGCACAATGGTCCTCGAACCAAACCAGTGCGCCGGGCGCCCGCCCCGCTTGCACACACACGAAGGAAGGACACCACAGGCCATGAGCAACAAGCAAAGCGACTTCGGACTGATCGGCCTGGCCGTGATGGGCCAGAACCTCGTTCTGAACGTGGAAAGCCGCGGCTTCCAGGTCAGCGTCTACAACCGTACAGAGGCCACCACCGAGGCCTTCATCGCCGCCAACCCCGGCAAGAAGCTGGTCGACGCGAAGACGCTGGAGGAGTTCGTGCAGAGCCTGGCCAGGCCGCGCAAGATCCAGATCATGGTGAAGGCCGGCGCGCCGGTCGACCAGGTGATCGAGCAGCTCATTCCCCTGCTGGACAAGGACGACATCGTCATCGACGGCGGCAACAGCCTCTACACCGACACCGAGCGCCGCGACGCGTATCTCGGCAGCAAGGGCCTGCGCTTCATCGGCGCCGGCGTCTCGGGCGGCGAGGAAGGCGCGCGCAAGGGCCCGTCGATCATGCCGGGCGGCCCGCTTTCCACCTGGGAGGTGATGAAGCCCATCTTCGAGAGCATCGCGGCCAAGGTGGACGGCGAGCCCTGCGTGATCCACATCGGCCCCGGCGGCGCGGGCCACTACGTGAAGATGGTGCACAACGGCATCGAATACGGCGACATGCAGCTCATCTGCGAGGCCTACAGCCTGTTCAAGGCAGCCGGCTTCACTACCGACGAGATGGCCGCCATCTTCAACGAATGGAACGAGGGCGAGCTGCAGAGCTACCTGATCCAGATCACCGCCAAGGCGCTGGAGCAGAAAGACCCGGAAACCGGCAAGCCGATCGTCGACGTCATCCTCGACAAGGCCGGCCAGAAGGGCACGGGCCAGTGGACGCTGATCAACGCCGCCGAGAACGCGGTGGTCATCAGCACCATCAACGCCGCCGTGGAAGCGCGTGTGCTCTCGTCGCAGAAGAAGGCGCGCGTGGCCGCCAGCAAGCAGTTGCAGGGGCCGAAGATCGAACTGCCGGTGGAGAAGAAGGCGCTGGTGGCCAAGGTGCACGACGCGCTCTACGCCTCGAAGGTCATCAGCTACACGCAGGGCTTCGACCTCATCAAGACCATGGGCGACAGGAAGAACTGGGGCCTCGACCTCGGCGGCATCGCCTCGATCTGGCGCGGCGGCTGCATCATCCGCGCCCGCTTCCTCAACCGCATCACCGACGCCTTCCGCACCGACCCGGCGCTGGCCAACCTGATGCTCGATCCGTTCTTCAAGGACCTGCTCAATCGCACGCAGCAGAACTGGCGCGAAGTGGTGGCGCTGGCCGTGAGCAATGGAATCCCGGTGCCGGCCTTCAGCGCGTCGCTGGCCTACTACGACAGCTACCGAACCGAGCGCCTGCCCGCGAACCTGCTGCAGGCGCAGCGCGACTTCTTCGGCGCCCACACGTACGAGCGCGTGGACAGGCCCGAAGGGCTGTTCTTCCACACCGACTGGCCTGAAGTGATCGGCTGATCCGCCCCCCCTGTCCGGAAGCTGGCGCCGATCGCGTCCACGCCGGTCGCGCCCCGCCCGCCTGTACCGCGTCGCCGAGAACGAAATCCAGCCGCACGCGCGGATGCGCGGCCAGAAAGCCGCTCACCCATTCGATGGAGAAGAAATCGAAGAAGCGGGCCGGCGCAGCCCGCGCACCGGCCCGCCCGGCTCTTGGCCGCCCGCGATCTGCCGCTGCCCGGCGCCGATGAGTTCCTCCACCGCCGGCATGCACCGTTCATGGACGCCTGGCCCGCACTGGTCAGCGCCAGCTTGCGGGTCGAGCGCTGCAGCAGCCGGGTGCCGAGGTGCGCCCCGACCTGGCGGATGCGGCGGCTCACGGTGGCCGAAGGCACGCGCAGATGCCGCGCGGCCCCGGCAAAGCTGCCCAGCCGCGCCATCTGCACGAACATCGCGACTTCGTTCAGATCCAGCACTTCGTTTTTTCCCTCTGACGGCGCTTGTGTGTGCCGGTTTCTTCTCAGAAATCCATCAGCTTGTCGACTTCCTGCGTCTTGCGGCGCGCCAGCGCGAGGTTGGCGCGCTGCTTGTCGAGCACCACGTAGAGGAAGAGCCCCTCCTTCACCGACGAGGGCCGAAGGATGTGGTATTGCCTGCCGAGGGTGATGAGCATGTCCTCGATCACGTCGCTCAGGCCGAGCGCGCGCATGGTCTTGAGCTTGGCGCGCACCACTTCCGTGTTGCCGGCCGCGGCGATCTCCATGTCCACGCCCGCCCCCTCGCTGCCGAGGATCATGCCGCTGCCCGAGTCGACGACGGCAGCGCACATGGCACCGTCGATGGTGAGGATGTCGTCGAGCGTCTGCTTGATGGAAGCCAATTTTTTCTCCAGGGAAATCGTTGAAGTTGAAAGAAGGAATTGCTGCGTACGGGAAGAGACCCGCGCGCCACGCAGACGCGCGCGGGAGGAATCGGTGGTCACACCTCGGCGAGGGTCCTGGCGAGTTGGGCGGCGCGGTACGCCACCATCGCGGGCACGGCGCTGTCTCGCGCCAGCACGTTGATCACGAGATCGGTGTCGCGGCGATGCACGCTGTGGAACACCGCGAAGCCCGAGTCCGTGAGCACCATCACGCTCTCGCGGCGGCCGAGGCGGGCCTCCTGCGAGACCACGTCGCCGATCGCCACGATGGAGCTGCCCATGGCGGCCACGCGCGCCGGGTCCGCGTCGCTGACGCAGGCGGAGGCCACGTCGAAGCCGTCCGCGGTGGCGACCACCGCCGCGGTCACGCCGGTCAGCTCTTCGACCAGCCTGCGCACTTCACGCTGCGCATGCGCCGTGGCCGTCCTGGACAGGCCGTGTATGGAACTCACTCTTCGTCTCCCCGCATGTCGGCTTCGAGTTGCATGAGCAGCGTGTCGATCAGCAGAAGCACGTCGCTGCGGCGGCGCACGTCCACTTCGAGAATGGGAAACACCCGGCCGGTGGATGCGAGCCGCCCGGCATGGTCGTCGAGGGTGGGCACGGGATGGGAGTGCATCCGCCCCACGCCGACGACGCATGGCAGCGTGCGCAGGTGCTCGGCGAATGCGTCCAGGTACACGGACAGGTCGGCGAGCGGATCGGGCCGCGAGTTGTCCATCAGCACGATGAGGCCCAGCGCGTTCCTCGCGAGGATCTTCCAGAGAAAGTCGAAGCGGGCCTGCCCCGGCGTGCCGAAGAGGCGGACGATGTCGCCGTTGTCCAGCGTGAGCTGGCCGTAGTCCAGCCCGACGGTGGTGCGGGCCTTGTCGATGGACGCGTCGGAATTGCGCACGTCGGTCACGATGGGCGCGACCTCGCTCACGAGGCCGATGGCCGTCGTCTTGCCGGCACCCACGGTGCCAGTGACGAGGATCTTGTGCTCCCTCATGGCACGCGCAGGCCCAGCCGGCGGCGGATGCCATCGATGAAGCTGCGCGCCAGATCGCGGCTGCGCAGCGCCCTGTCGCCGCGGGGCATGGCCGGCGGCAGGGCCGGCGCCACGCGCAGCTCCAGCACGCCGGCCTTGCGCAGTTCGAGCAGGAAAGCCACGCACTGGGAGAAAGGCAGCTGGCTGATGTCCGACAGCTCGATCGCGTTCAACGCGCGGCGCGACAGCAGGCTCGCCATGCGGATGTTGTCGAGGTCGTTGCGCAGCAGCATGGACGGCGGCCAGCGGCGCAGCATGAAGTGCTCCGCGTCGGACACCTCTACTTCCAGCGCCGTCTGCTCGTGCAGCGTGAGGCCGCCGGACTGCGCCTCGCGCAGCGCCTGCTCGATGCTGCGCAGCCACTGCTGCAGCCTGTCGGCGCGGATCGGCCGCTCCATGGTGCCGGGCTGCCAGCCCGCGTTCATGCGCGTGAGCCTGAGCACGGCCGCGGCCATGCTGCCGACCGCCCCGGGATATTCATGCTCCGCCGAGGAGCCGTCGACCAGCAGCGCGTCGTAGGGCGGCGCATCGACCAACTGCCAGGCAAAGCCGGGCTGGCCCGCCGAGAGCCTCATGATCGTGTGGATCAGGACGACCTCCGCCATGGGCAGCTTGTGCACGCCTAGCCTCAGCATGGATGTGTCCTCTGCGCCGCGGCCATGCCCGGTCAGTTCATCGGGGCCGTGTCGCGCCAGCCTTGCGGGCGCGGCGCAAAGATGCGTTCCAGCGCCCCGGCGGCGGCCCGGTGGAAGCGCTGCATGCCGACGTGGGATGCCACGAGGCCGTCCGATCCACCGAGCGGTCGTCCGCTCGGGACCTCGTTCCTGCAGTGGGGCGGCACGGCGGATGCGGCCACGGCGAAGCAAGCCAGAAGGACCGCAGATTCAATCAGCGTGAACCCTCTGGCTCGGCGCGAAAGCCGTTGGCCCGCGTGTTGTTTCGCTGCACTCGTCGACCGTGGATTCAACCCGTTCCCCTTGCCGTAACCTGAAAGATCCATTTCCCTATATGGGAATGATGAAAATGAATGAATTTTTTGCGTGGCGCGCAATGCAGAAGTGCCGAATTGCATGCCAGCCCAAAGTCCCTGCGACAATTATTTACGAAATATTTCGTACTCCATTGGCGCAAAAAATGAGTTTCAGCCGATCGGCTTTCGATGCAATCCACACGATTTGTCCGAATGAATTGCACCAAACAAAGGCGAATTGCACTCATGTGGTGCAAGCGCAATCGACGAAAAAGAGCAATCAAAATTGCGCGCCGTAGCTCAGCGGCAGGCCGAAGAATCCAGAGGCCGCTCCAACCGGCTTTCGCTCATCGTCTCGGCTGGGAGCGGCGTCCATTCCTGCAGGCTGAGTTTTTCGACCGCCATGTCCACGAACGCCGTGACCGCCAGCGGCCGCTGCTGGCGGCTCGGGTAGACCACGCTCATGCCGCGACCTGCCCGCACGTATTGGGGCAGCACCGGCACCAGCCGGCCCGACGCCAGCTCGGCCGAGGTCAGGATTGCCGGCAGGGCGACGATGCCCAGTCCGGCGCAGGCGGCCTCGCGCAGCGCCACGTGGGTGTTGCTGCTGAAGCGGCCGCGCACACGGACGTCTTCCTCGGTGCCGTCGGGCCCCTGCAGGCGCCAGGTGGCGAAACTGCCTGTGGCCGGCGGCTGCGTCACGCACTCGTGCTCGCTCAGTTCGCGCAGGTCGCGCGGCGCGCCGTTCGCCGCGATGTAGGCGGGGCTGGCCAGGAGGCCGCCGTAACTCGTGAATATCCGGCGTGCCACGTAGCTCGAATCTTCGAGCGCCCCGATGTGGAACGCCACGTCGACGCGGTCGGCGATGAGGTCGGCCGGCAGGTCGCTGAGCACGAAGTCGATCTGCACCAGCGGGTGCGCGGCCAGGAAGGCCGACACCCAGCCCATGTCGAAATACTCGAAGAAGCTGGCCGAAGCCGCCACCCGGATCGCGCCGCTGGGCTCCTTGTGGACCGCCACGTGCGACTGCCCGGCCTCTATCAGTTCCTCGACCGCCGGGCCGCAGCGCTCGTGGAAGGTCTGACCCGCGCTGGTCAGCGTGAGCTTGCGGGTGGAGCGCTGCATCAGCCGGGTGCCCAGGCGCGCCTCGAGCTGCTGGATGCGCCGGCTCACCGTGGCCGAGGGCATGCGCAGGTGCCGCGCGGCTTCCGCGAAGCTGCCCAGGCGCGCCACCTGGACAAACATGGCGACTTCGTTCAGATCGAGCAAGGGAGTCCTTCTTTGAATGACGGCTGTAAAAGGCTTGGGGTCCATCAATTCCGCTATTGCTATCGATCGATATCCAAATTGCGATCAATCCGGCGCGAATAGCGGTGCGATATGCCGACTCTTCGCAAAAGCGCAGCGGCGAATACTGAGCACCGGCTGACTTTCCGTAATTGGCGGACGTTCAATGGATAAATGCCGGGAATCTCAATGACATTTCGGCAATATTCATTGCCCGGCAGTTTATAAATATCAACAAACGATTGATCTAATCCATCACCCACCATCGAGGTCGGTCGGCCACCCCAAGACCTCGCGTCCGGATTTCCAATGCAAGCTTTCCCCGATGCCCAGGCCCTGCGCTCGCCGCGCTCCCTGGACGACCTGCTCCTGTACCGCCTCTCCCGCGCCATGCGCCCGGGCAGCGGCATGGCGACGCGCCTCGTCGAAGGCGGCTTCGGCATCACGCACCGCGAGTGGGGAATGATCGGCATGCTCGCGCAGATCGGCGAGATCACTTCATCGGCCTTCGCCGAGCGCCTGCAGCTCGACCGCGTGCGTACCTCGCGCGGCCTGCGCAGCCTGGCCGAGAAGAAGCTGGTGGAACGCAGGCGCGATGCCGACGACGGCCGCGAGGTCCATGTGCGGCTGAGCGCCGCGGGCCGGGAGCTGTGTGATTCGGTGTTCCCGCGGATCGCGCGCCTCAACATGGACCTGCTTGAAGCCATCGACGAAGAGCACCTCGACGTCTTCCTCATTTGCCTGCGCCGCCTCGAGCTGCGCGGCAAGGAACTGAGCGCGCTGGGCGCGGTGTCCGAGAAGGCCGACCGCCGCTCGGGCGGCACGCGCCACAGGTGGCCGGGGCGCAGCGCCTGAATACGGAGATCGTCGGAAATTTGACAGTTCCGGCGCGGCCCGGTGCCTACCATCCGGCACCACATGAACACCCACAACAAGGACGACAACCGTGCGTCGCGCACCCGGCGCACCCTGCTGACCGGCGGCGTACTGCTGGCCGGCGCCGCAGCCGCGGGCGCCGGCTACGTCCTCACCCACTCCGACCAGACCATCGCCATGGACGATTTCTCCGACCTGCCCCGCGCCATGCGCACCCTCGAGCGCCTGCGCACGACGCCGCTGCGCACCCGCTCCGGCTGGGACCTGGCCCAGGTGCTGCACCACAGCGCGCAGAGCGTCGAATACTCCCTGGACGGCTTCCCCCAGCTCAAGCCCGCGTGGTTCCGCGCCTCGCTCGGCAGCATGGCGTTCGCCGTGTTCTCGGCGCGCGGCCGGATGAGCCACGGGCTCGAAGAGCCCATCCCCGGCGCGCCGGCCATCGCATCGAGCCAGCCGCTCGATGCCGCCGTGGACCACCTGATGACCGCGCTGGCCCGCTTCGAGCGGCACGGCACAGCGCTCGCACCGCACTTCGCCTACGGCGCGCTGAGCAAGCCGGAGTACACCCGGGCGCATCTCATGCACCTGGCGAATCACTGGGAACTGGTGGACGCCGGCTGAGACGGGCCCCTGCGTCGCCGGTGGCCAGGGCACCCGTCGGATGCGTCCGGGTATTCTCGATCCATCGAAGACCGATGGAGACGGCGGACATGTACACGGAACAAGGCGGCGAAGGCCCGGACCTGCTTCTCCTGCTGCACGGAATGGGCGCGACGGGCGCCGCGTGGTCGCCCTTGTGCGCCGATGCCGGCACTCGCTGGAAAGGCCGCTGGCTCACGCTCGACCTGCCCGGCCATGGCGGCTCCGGCAGGCAGGACTCCTATGCCATAGGCCAGCATGCAGCGAGCGTCGCGCGCGCCGTGCTGCCGCATCTGCAACCGGAGGGCCGCCTGGTGGTGCTCGGGCATTCGCTGGGCGGCGTGATCGGCCTCGCGCTCGCCACGGGCTGGTTCGGCCTCCTGCCGCATCGCGTCTTCGCGGCCGGCATCAAGATCGCGTGGAGCGACGAGGAAGTGCGCCGCCTGGACTCGCTGGCGCTTCAGCCCGCGAAGCTGTTCGCCACCGAAGAGGAAGCGCGCGAGCGATACCTGAAGGTGTCGGGCCTCGCCGCGGTGGCCGGTGCACCGGCTTCGGTGGCCGCACGGGGCATCGCACACGGCGACGGCGGCTGGCGCCTTGCGATGGACCCGCGCGCCAACGCGGTGGGCAAGCCGCCGCTATCGGAGCTGATGGCGCTCGCGCGCTGCCCCGTTCATCTCGCGCGCGGAGGCGACGATGCGATGGTGACGCTGGAGCAGACCCGCTCGCTCGATGCCGAAGCGCGCGACCTCGGTTCGCACGGGCACAACGTGATGGTCGAGGCGCCCGCGCAGGTCTGGGACTGGATGGCGTCCTTCAGCTGACGMGCAGCTCTTCGATCCTGCGGATCGGTATGGCGACTTCGGCGACTTGGGCCAAT